>CAYTCV010000064.1:0-6980 GCA_964436465.1 uncultured bacterium | reverse complement strand
ATGGTGGCGAGGTCTATTTTGGAGAGGTCGTCCACGCACTCGAAGACGATGTTGGAGTCCAGAGGCACGCCGACCTCACCGTCGTCGGGGTCCATACCCGTGATGTACGGGGGCTCGGTGTCGGGCGTGGAGCCACCCATCAGCAGTTGCATGGTGTTGTTCATCAGCGTCCAGCCGTCGCCGGACCAGGACTTGTACGAGCCGGGGCAGACGTTGAGCGCCGCGCAGTTCTCGTCGGCATTGAGGGCCGCGCACACGGTGCCGGCGGAGTTGTCGGCGACGTTGAGGGCGCCGCTCTCTACGGAGCCGCTGACCCAGTAGTACATGCTGTTGATGCTGGACACGAGGCCCGCACCGCCGTCAATCATGGGGTTGTCGGGCTCGTGGATGGTCCCCAGGTTCACGGAGGAGTACTGGTTGCCGCCACCGGCCATCGGGCACAGTGTGGAATCATCGATGATTTTACCGTAGCACTGGGAGATGCCCCAGATGCACAGGCAGACCGTGCCGCCGTCATCCGTCACGTAGTTGCCGAAGGCGTCGCCCTGGCCGCTAACGTACTGGTAGTTGTTCCACGAGAAGACGCCACCGTAGTCCGCGCAGGTGGCCTGGCTGACGAGCGTGGCCGACGCTTCCATGTAGGTAACGGAATCGTAGAAGGGGTCGCTGTCGAACTCGGGAATTGTGTAGCCGCCACTGCCCTCACAGTAGACGACCAAGAGGTCGTACTGGCCGGCGAAGGAGGCCGCAACCAGCAACGCCAGCAGGATAACAAGCTTCTTCATCTTCAACTCCTTTTATGTCTATGGGGGAAAGGACAACATGTGCACCTTAACACCTTTTTATACATCGTGCAAGTATTATTTCCTGACAGGTGGTAAGGGGAAGGGTTTTCACTTCGCCTCGATGTTTTTACTGACGAATCCCAATATCATGCAAGGTAAAGAAACCGACCGATGACACGTGACGACGGTGGGCACAGAATGGAGGGGAACCCCGGGCGGGTCCCCCTCCGCAATTTTAGAACGTAGCCTTGATGGAGCCCCAGGAGGTCTCGGTAACGGAGGAACCGGAGACGGAGAAGCTCCAGACGAAGCCCTCGCCCATCTCGTTGCCGAGCCTGTCGGCCAGGCCGCCGTCCACGGTGCAGGTGATGGTGGCGCCCTCGTCGAAATTGTCGGCGCCGGTCCAGGTGCAGATGACGTCCAGCTTGTCCGTATCGTCTACGTCCAGCTCACCGGCCAGGGACCGGCTGGAGTCGAAACGGACTTCCTGGGCGGCCGCCCCGGTGCACAGCGCCCGGTCGCCGCCGAGGCTGGAGTCACGGACGGTCAGGTCGATGGTGCCGGTGTCCACCGGCGAGTGGTCGTCCACGCAGTGGAAGATGATGGTGTAATCCAGCGGAACTCCGGAGTCGCCGTCGCCGGGGGCCATGTCCGTCACGGTGGGCGGAACCGTATCCTCGACGGAACCGAGCATCAGGTTCTCGATGATGTTGTTGTACATCGTCCAACCGTCGCCCGTCCAGCGCCTCGAATCTCCGGGGTACATATTGACGCCGACGACATTGGAATCGGCGTTGACGGCGCACAGGGGGTAGAGCGAGGTGGTGTCCGCAACCCAGGTCGCGGACCGCTCCCGGATGACGTAGGACATATAGTAGATGTTCCTGATGGACGAGACACCGTCCATGAAAGGATGGTCATGGTCGAAGGAACCCAGCTCGGTGAAGGTGTAGGAGCAGTTGCCGTCATGCGTCAGCGGGGCGTAGTCCTCGTCGGTCTGAATCCGGCCGTGGAGACCCCATTTGGCGGTCCAGCAGAAGTCGTTGATGACGACGGTGCCGCCCAGGTCCACGTAATCGGCGAGCCTGTCACCCAGGGTGGCGCCGTCGGCGTAATCGTAATTGCTCCAGGTATAGACGCAGCCGTAATCCTGGAGATGCTCCAGGGTGGGTGTGGTGGTGCTCCAGTCCTCGAGGGTGACGCTGGAGTAGAAGGGATTGCCGGCGATGTTGGCCAGGACGCCCGAAGTGCCGCCGGGGTCGCTGTGGCCGATAAGGAGGTCGTACTGGCCCGCGAAGGCGGCCAGGGAGATTGTCGCCAGAAGTACGATGAGCTTTTTCATTTTATCTCCTTTATGTCCTGTCTTCACCTACAAACATAGCAGGCGCAGGTGGCGCTTCCCTGAGGTTTGTTGACCCACCTGCGGGGGGAAAAATCCGCCGGATTCGACGCAGATAGACACGATTTATTGCTAAAACACGCGGCCGGGCCACTCAAAAAGACGCGGGAGAGGGGGCGCCCCGGGATTCCCCGCCGTCTCGCCCGACCGGTGAACATCTGCGTTTACGGCAGCATACTACGTAATTGCTTCAGCAGACTAGCCTTACCCATGTTCAGCCCTCCGGGAATCGTGTAATTTACACAATATTGATGTATAATCGGGGCGGCTGGACACGATTCCGGCTATCGGCTAAAATGAGCTCTCGCATCCCTTCACATTGACGCGACCATGCGCAGACTCACCGTCATCCTGACAGCCCTTCTCCCCCTCGCCGCCGCGGCGCACATCAGCCTGGAGCCGACCTACGAGGATTCGGGGTTCGTCTTCTGGGCCACGTGCGTCGCCATAGCTTTCTTCTACGTCTTCGGGCGCGTCTCCTCGTACTTCAGGCGTAAGAAGGGCACCATCACCAGCTTCGAGAGTTCGCTCGCGGAGAAGTGCCAGAGCTCCAACCTGCCGGTGAAGGTCCGGCTCGATTCGGGGCGGGAGGTGCTGGCCGAGGTCGCCGGCTGCACCCTGTGCTACCACCGCTTCAAGGTGGGCAGCCGCGTAGCCCTGGACGAGGGGCCCAACGGACGGCTCGTCATCCAGCTCCCGGCGAAGATGACGCTCAAGGAACGCTACGACCTCTCCATGGAGAGCTGCTCGGCCGGCTGCCTGCGGGACCGGGAAGCCAAGAATAAAGAGGCGGTTTAATCCGCCGACCTTTGAATCCGAAAATGTAGGGCGGGGACTTCAGTCCCCGCCGTTTATTAGTAAACAGCCTCCGTCTGCGATGACACAGGACGGCCCCGCAGGACGAGTCCTCTGCGGGCCGCCGCGTTTTGTGATGACGTAGGGGCGGGTGTCCACACCCGCCCATCTCTACGCCTCCCGACCGTTACTTATCGGGGGGCGGAACGAGAAGCGGATTCTGGTACAATGAGCGCGAACGGGAAAGGACCACCATGAAGAAAAAGCTCGTCGTCACGCTCATCATCGTCGGCGCGTTCGTCGTCCTGGCCGCGGGACTGGTCATCTACTACTGCACGCTGGCCTACGGCTCGGTGGAAGCCACGAAAAGCGTGGTGGTGGAAATCCCCGAGGGCGTCGGGGCCGACCGGGTGGCGGAGCTCCTGGCCGGAGCCGGGGTTACCGAGCACCCCCGCCTCTTCCGCTTGTACCTCTACCTCACCGGACGCGACTCGGAGCTCAAGGCCGGGACGTACCGATTGAACGCGCCGGCCTGCTTCTGTGACGCCGCCGACGTCCTTATCACCGGGAAGGTTCTCACCGTCCGCTTCACCCTCCCCGAGGGGCTGGACTGCGAACAGATGGCCCTGCGGCTGGGGCGGGAGGGCGTCTGCAACACCGGTGAATTTCTATCCGCCGCCGCCCGGCTGGCCTTCGAGCGGTACAGCGTCAACTCACCCGAGGGCTTCCTCTTCCCCGACACTTACGAGGTTCCGGCGGGCTTCACCGCCGAGGAGGTCGCCGGGCTCCTGTTGGACCGGGGCGACCGGGTGTGGGGGGAGGAGCTCGAAAAGAGCGGGCGGACGGGGGTCGACCGGTACGAGACGCTGACGCTGGCCAGCATCGTCCAGGCCGAGGGGGCGGATTTCGCGGAGTTCCCGCGCATCGCCGGCGTTTTTTCCAACCGCCTCGCGCGGGGCATGAACCTGGAGAGCTGCGCCACGGTCCTCTACGCCCTGGGGGAGCACAAGCAGGTGCTGGAGTACGCCGACCTCAAGGTGGAGAGCCCGTACAACACGTACCTCCACGCCGGCCTGCCGCCGGGTCCCATCGACAATCCGGGCCGCGCGGCCATCGCCGCCGCCCTCTCCCCCGAGGTGCACGACTACCTCTTCTTCGTCTCCAACGGCGACGGGACGCACACCTTCAGCCGCACCCTCGCCGAGCACAACCTCGCCCGGGCCCGGACGGAGGAGGCCCGCGCCGCCGCCCTGGCCCCCGACGCCCCATGACCCTCCCCGACATCCTCATCGCCGTCGGCGCCGGCGCCATGGCGCTCGTGCACCTGGTATACCCACTCCTGAGCGCCTTTCTCTCCCTCTTCGCTAAAAAGCCGGAAACGCGGCGTCGCCCCGAGGCGATGCGCGACGCGGGCCAAATCCGGTACGGAGGGATTGAAACCCAAAACCGGACCGACGCGCCGATTCTCGTCTCCCCGGGCCGCGGCGGGAGGCTGACCGACGGTGGTATCCGGCGGCTCGTCGCCCCGCTGGCCGACGATGGAGTCGCCCTGGTGGTGGGGCGGCTGTTGGCGCCGGAGGTGGAGGAGTCGGGCCGGATGGGGGGGCGTGAGGCGGCGCTGGCCCAGGCGGAGAGAATACACCGCGACTGGAACTGGCGGCTGGCCGCCTGGGAGGCGAAAACCGGCGTCCCCGCGGACCTGGACGGCCACCCCTACGCGGTACGGCGGGAGTTCGCCGACGAGGGGGGAGTGGACCTGGCCGCCCTGGCGAAAGCGCACCGGAAGGCGGTCTTCCTGCCGGGAAGACGGGGGCTGGTGGGACGCCTGGCCCCACCGGAAACGATGGCGGAGCTCACCGCGCGGATGACGGGCGACCGGCGGCGCGGCATCCGCTCCATCCCCCGGCGGCGATTCAGCCCCCGGGTGCTCGTCCGCCACCTCCTCGGCAACCTCGACGCCCTGTGGCTGGGGCTCCTGGCTACCGGCTCCGTCCTGGGCGTGCTCGGGGAGGGCGGCTGGTTCTACCGGGTGCCGATTGCGCTGACACTGGTCTTTCTGCTCGGGGCGGCCATCGGCAGGACCGTCTTCAACCTCGGCTTCCGCTCGAAAATCTACTTCCCGCTCTGGTGTCTCTTCCACGGCCTGGCGGCCGAGGTCGGGGCCTGGCTGACGCCGGAGCGAAAACCGGGACCGCCGTGACCCGCCGTCCTTCCGTGGCACACAACCCCCGCGGATGGTACGATGGGGCGTCGTCGACGAACCCTGTTATTTCAAAGGAGATGACCGACGTGAAACGATTCTTCCAGTTGTCAATCCTGCTCCTGGCCGCGGTGTCCGCCTGCGGTGGTGACACCGGCGCCCTCGTGCCGCTCCCCACGGACCAGACGCCCGTCGTCCTCATCGATACCGACATCGGCAACTTCTACATCCTCCTCCACGACTCGGTCAACCCCAACACGGTGGCGAACTTCGTGGACCTGGTGGAGCGTGGGAAGTACGACGGAATAGGCTTCCACCGCGTGGAGAAGGGACACGTCATCCAGGCCGGCTGCCCGTACTGGAACGACCCCATGCGGGCGGGGACCGGCAACCTGGCCGACTCGTACCTCCCCTTCGAGAACGCCACGCTGCAGCACATCGAGGGGGCGGTGGGCATGGCCCGGAGCACACAGAAGGACTCGGCGGGCAGCCAATTCTACGTCTGCCTCGCCCCGCGGCCGCACCTGGACGGCGACTACGTGGTTTTCGGCCAGGTTATCGCCGGGATGGAAGTGGTCCACCGGGTGGAGGTGGGAACGATTATCCAGAAGGCCAGCGTCATGACCTACGGGGAGTTCCTGGAGAAAGCGCGGCGCGGCGAGCTGGGAATACGCCCGGAAACGAGCCTGGAGATGCCGGCCTTCGAGATTTCCCCCTCGGGGGAATGAACGGCATAAAGAGAGAGGCCCCCGCGGGGGCCTTTTTTTCGTGGTGCGGGGACACGGACCGCGTCTGGCTGCATCTACTACAACGAAGCCCCGCCGGGGGCCTTTTTTATGAGGTGAATGCGGACTGAACCGGGGCTGTATTCCGGCCCACCCGCCGGGATTACGCCGCCCCCTCGGACCGGACGGCCAGCCACAGCGGGCACGGCTCGGCGAAACCGCGCAGACGGAATCCGCCCACCGGCTCGAAGAGCCGCCGCTCCTCCTCCCCGAGCTGTTCCAGCACCTGACGGGTGGCCAGGATACGGCCCGAGGCGGGCAGGCAGCGGTCCGGCGGGGCGGGGTCCGCCCGGTCCTCCTCCCGGACGCCGTCGATGCGAAAGGCGCGGTGGACCTCGACCCCCAGAGGGTCGCCGCCCAGGCCGGTGTTGACCGCCCCCCAGTGCAGGGCCACACGAACCGAGCCCCGCTTTAACAACTCCCTGGCCGCCGCGAGCGCCTGGGGGACGTTGCGGTAGATGCCCAGGAAGCCGTCGCCCGTGTTTTTTAAAAAGAGCAGGTCGTCGGCGGAGGCGTGCTCCATGAACTCCCGGTGGAACCGGTTCACCTGGTCGATGAAAAGCGTGTCGCCGAAATCCACCAAGAGGCTCGTGGACTCCACCAGGTCCAGCACGAGGATGGCCGACTCGGGGGAGGTCTCCAGGGGGCTCACCAGCCGGCGCCGCTCCAACTCGTCGCCCAGGAGCCTGACGGTGGTGGCGAAGAAGTCGAGCTTCTCCCGGGGCCAGTTTGTCGAGCGCCGGTCGTCGCGGCAGATGTCCAGGGACAGCGCCGAGCGACTTTCGCCCCCAATCTGCACCGGACAGGCCACGATGGCGGCGATGTTCTGCAGAATCTCCAGGACCGAGAGCACCGGGCCGGCGATGAAACGGAGCCCCTTGGGCAGGAGCTCCACCGCCGTCTGCCGGGTCCAGAGCTGGGCGTCGGAGTTGAGCAGCTTTTCGACTATCTCGACGGGCAGCTTATGACCGAGGGTGGGCCTGACCCCCTGGTCGACCCACTCGACGACGGTGACG
>CAYTCV010000063.1:7760-11591 GCA_964436465.1 uncultured bacterium | reverse complement strand
CGCCCTACGTCAGCGCAATTCGCGGCGGCCCGCAGAGGGGCCGCCCTACATCATCGCAACGCCGACCGACGACCTACCACCCACCCCCTACGGCATCCGCCCCACCAGGAGCCGGTAGTAATCCCGCAACCGGAACGCGCTGCGGCGGCGGTCGAAGAACCGGCGCACCATCTCCCGGCCGCCCCGGTTGGGCCCCGCGTCCAGGGCCTCGCGGACCGCGCGCTCCAGCTCATCGTCGGCGCGGGCGGTCAGGACGTGCGGCAGCCGGCCGCTCCACACCACCCGGCGCCCCCGGCCCAGCGCCTCCAGCACCATCCGCCCCTGGCCGTCGTGGGCGGTCGGCCGCAGGAGCACGCGCACCCCGGCGTAAACTCCCGACATGTCGTCGCGGACGCCGAGGTGCTCCCAGTTGGGCGGCGCATCGGCCGGGGCCGGTCCGGGTCCGCAGGAGCGGAACCGCGCGTCGGGCATCCGGCGGGCCAGCCGCACGGCCCGCGGCACGCCGTAGAACTCCCCGCGCTCGGGCGGAATGTAGACCAGGACGGCCCGCTCCTCGGGCCAGGGGGCGTCCTCGACGGTGAGCTTATCCGACAGGACCGGCTGGAAATGCGCGCGCACCCCTACACCGGCCAGCTCCCCGACCAGCCCGGCGCTGTCGGCCAGGTGCAACTGGATGAAGGGAGAGCACAGCCGGAGCTTGAGCCGCCGGCGGCCGCGGCGCACCGCGGGGACATCGCTCCCCATCCAGTGCGCCACCGTCGCCAGACCCATCAGCCGGGCGGTGACGAGGCCCCGCCAGGCCATGGGCGGGTAGAAAACGTGGAGGAGGTCCAGGCCGGCCAGGGTCCCGGCGGTAAGGTCGGGGAGCTCCCGGGCGTCCAGGCCGATTTCCCGCAGCTCGGCGGCGAGGAACCCCGGCGCCTCCTCCATCCCGTACATGCCGATTTTCACCGGTCGCTTCATGAAAAAAGCCCGCCTGAGGGCCGGCCCGGCAATGGAAACCAACCCGGATTATGAGGAGCCGGATACCGTTCGCTGCCCCTGAAAAACACTCTGAAACTCACGAACCGGCGTGCCGAACACCTGCTCGATGATGAGCTGGCATACCTTTAATCCCGGCATTAAGAGGATAGTCAAGGGTCCGACGTTCGTGATTTCGAGCGTAATCCTTCCCGTAAAGCCCGCGTGGATTGTGGGAGCGGTAACGTGAATCCCCAATCCCAACCGGGCCAGGGAGCTGCGCCCCTCGACGCGGGCGGCCAGGCGAGACTGATTGGGAAGGGACACGGTTTCCGCGGTCAGGGCCAGAAGGAAGGAATTGGGAGTAACGCTGACCGAACCGTCCGAATTGACCGGCACGTCGACTTGAGACTGTGCCGCAAGTTCCCGATAGGATTTGGTCGGGTCGACCGTATACGACGGCGTGTTCCATTGTTTGAACTCGTTACCCAACGTGAGGTCGATGCTCGAAGTGGATATGCGGTCCTCCGTAGGCATCGGCTCAATAATAAGCTGCCGGTGAAAGAGGGCAGCCTTCAGCTCGGAGTCACAGAGAATCATGGCGGGCTCACGCCGAGAGCGGAACCAGCATCTCGCGGGGCACGCGGATGCGGCTGCCGGTGGTCAGTGTCTCCTGGGGCAGGTCTATGAGTATTTCATCGTCCACCTGATACACGGGAAAAACCCGTAACAGGTCGCCCACCAGACTGCTCGCATCCACATAGAGGTAAATATCGCCATTTTTCGTGGAAATCGTCACGAACCTCTCATGGGAGAACATTCCGGGTTCGACCTTAACTTTTAGCGCCAATTTATCGTTCATCGTATTCACCACCTCTTTCATGTCCTAAAGCCAGTATAGACGGCCGTATTTGAATCGTCAAGCCCCGGGCTGGTTTAACGCGTACTCCACCAGGTGGCGGGTTTCGATGTAGCCCACGCCCTCGGCGACCAGGCCGACGCCCCGGCCGTACACCTCCCAGGTGCTCTCCAGCTCCACCTTGTAGCAGTGGTCGAAATCCCCGTCGGAGGTTTCGTAGGTGAAGTCGGCCTCCACCAGGGTGGCCTCGCCGGTGCCGTCGGCGTAGAGCGGCCAGACGGCGCCTTCCTCCAGCGGCGGCTGGAGCAGGACGACCGTGTACCGCGGGTCGTTGGGCGGCGGCCACGCCGGCTGGCGGCGGCAGGACAGCTCCGAGCACCAGAGCGCGAATTGGGCCACGCCCTCGTCCCAGCAGTACCAGCCGCCCGCCTGGTCGGTGATGGTGACGACGGCCAGGTTGTCGAAGGTGTCCCGGTAGGTCCAGGAGTTGCCCACGGCCAGGGGCCAGAAGCCGGTGCCCAGGTCCGTGGCGCCCGTGACCTCCTCGCAGGAGACCAGGAGCGCCGCGGCGAGCGACAGCGTCAACGCGATAATCTTCACCAGCGCACCTCGGGGAATTACCGGGAGGAATCCCGTAAGGGTAACGGGGCGACTGAACCGGCGGGTGAGGAAAAGAAACAGCCCACTCACCGGCCCCCCACCGCCCGACGGCTACTCGACGATGGAGGCGGCGACGACGTTGTGGATGCGGGCCCGCACCTCGTTGAAGGCGCTCTGCCGCCCGTCGGGGTGCAGCCGGTGGGCCAGCAGAATCACGAACATGTCGTTCTGGGGGTCCACCCACAGGCTGGTGCCGGTGAAGCCGGTGTGGCCGAAGGCGGAGGAGGAGAGGAGGTCGCCGGAGGTGCAGAACTCGTCGGAATGGAGGTCCCACCCCAGGCCGCGGCGCACCGTGGTGCCCACCCGCAGCTGCTCCTCGGTCATTCGCTTCACCGTCACGGGGGAGAGGATGCGCGTGTCGCCGTAGATGCCGCCGTTGAGGAGCATCTGGGCGAAGACGGCCAGGTCGTCGGCGGTGGAGAAGAGCCCGGCGTGGCCGGAGACCCCGCCCATGACCGCGGCGTTCGAGTCGTGGACGCGGCCGACCAGCATGGTGCCGTCGGGGACGTCGGCGCGGCCCTCGGCCCGGGTGGTGGCCGCCGCCGAAGCGGCGAACGCCCCCGTCGGGTTGAACATGGTGTGCGCCATCCCCAGCGGCTCGAAAATCTCCTCCCGGCAGAACTCGTCCAGGGCCCGCCCGTCCACCCGCCGGATGATTTCCCCCAAAAGAATCATGTTCAGGTCGCTGTAGAGGTAGCGGACGCCCGGGGCGTACTTGGGCTCCAGGGCGCAGATTTGGGCGATGACGTCGGCGGTGTTCGAGCAGGTCTTGCCGAAATCCTCCCACGCGGGGAGGCCGCTGGTGTGCAGGAGGAGCTGGCGCAGGGTGATGTCGCCCTTGCCCTTGTCGCCGAAGGCGGGGATGTAGTAGGCCACGGGCTGGTCCAGGCGGAACTCGCCGCGCTCCAGCAGTATCATCGCCGCCGTGGTGGTGGCCACCACCTTGGTCATGCTGGCCAGGTCGAAGGGGGTGTCGGCGTACATGGGCCGCTGCTCGGGCTCGACCTCGGCCATGCCGTAGGCCTTGCGCCAGACGACGGCGCCGTGGCGCGCGACCAGAATCACGCAGCCCGGCATCCGCCCCGAGGCGATGATTTCCTCCACCAGGTCGTCCAGGCGGGCCAGCCGCGAGGGGTCCATCCCCACGTCGGCGGGGTCGGCGGTGGAAAGGAGCGGCCCGGGGTCGCCGGCGCCCAGGGCGGTCACGAGCACCGCCGCCAGGGCGAGGAGGAAAATGCCCAGCCGCACGCCGAAAGGTTTAGCCATCCGCCCGCCTCGCTTGAAGAATCGTCGTTTACCGATTTATCGGAAGTCCCGCCGTGGGTCGTCGAACGGCGCTCCACCACCGCCAC
>CAYTCV010000063.1:4170-7660 GCA_964436465.1 uncultured bacterium | reverse complement strand
CCCCGTCACTCGCCCCTCGGCCCGGCCGGCCCCCGTCACTCGCCCCGCTTCTCCTCGAACAGGATGATGAGGTCGATTTGGTCGGGGGAGATGCCGGCGCGCAGGTTGCGGCTGACGCTGGCGAAGTAGCCGGTCTCGTAGAGCTCGCGGACGGCGGTGAAGACCTCTCGGCTGTCGAAGGGCGCGCCGACGAATATGCCGTGGGCCGCCAGGACGGGCTCCACCACGTCCACCGGGGTGTCCACCAGGCCGCGCAGCTCCACGGCGCCCAGCGTCGCCGACTCGCCGGTCACCACCTCCAGCTCCAGGGACACCGCCCGGCCGTCGAACTGGTCCTCGGTGCGGACCTCGAGGGAGACGCCGCCGATGGGCCGGCCGTGGAAGTAGTCGCGGATGCGGTCCAGGCCGGCGTTGACCGACTCCTCGGTGTACGGCTGGCCCGGCTTGAGGCCGAAGGCGTCCAGGATGCCGTCCCGCTCGTCGTTGGCGTTGCCGTCCAGGAGAACCTGGCTGATGACCGGCCCGGGTGGCGGCCCCTCCTCCATCTTCCGGCGGACGTAGTCCAGCAGGGCCTGCGTATCGGCGTCGCCGGGCTTGATGTCCAGCGCGTCTTCCAGGTAATCCTCGGCCGAACCCCAGTCGCCGATGACGGTGTAGATGTAGCCCACGCGCTGGTTGGCGATGAAGTCGTCGGGGAGAACCTCCAGCACGCGCCGGTAATGCTCGTAGGCGTCGCCGTAGTTCCTGGCCCAGATGACCAACAGGTCGGCCAGATTGGCGTTGGCCTCCAGGTTGTCCGGCTCCAGGGCCAGGGCGTAGCGGAACTGGTCCACCGCCTCCTCGTAGCGCTCGGTGACCATGAAGATGTAGCCCAGGTTGACCCGGGCGAAGACGTAGTCGGGCTTCAGCTCCAGGGCCTGGCTGAACCGGGTCTCCGCCTTGGTGGTGAGGTCCTGGGCCAGGTACACGTAGCCGAGGTTGGCCAGGGCGATGGCCGAGTCGGGGGCCAGGGAGACGGCGCGCTCCAGCTTCGTCTGCGCCTGCTCGAACTCCCCGCGCATGGACAGAAGCGTGCCCAGGGCGGTGAGGGCGTCGGAGTAGTCGGGCCAGGAGTCCACGGCGGCGACGTAGAACTGCTCGGCCTCCGGCAGGTCCCCGTTCAGCTCGTCGATGAGCCCCAGGTAGAAGTACGCCTCGGCGGCCGACGGCGGCTCTTCGCCCTCCGGCCCGCCGGTGAGGTAATCCACGAACAGGAGCTGGGCGTCCTCCAGCAGCCCGTCGCGGAAGGCGGTGATGGCCGGGGTCAGCGCCTCGTCCACCTCGCGCTCGGCCCCGAGGGCGGCGGCGGCGAGCAGCAGTAACAACAGGGCGGTCGCTTTACGCACCAGGGTTTCCTCCCGGCGTTCGGGCGGGACGGTTTTTATGGAGGGCTACCCGGACCGGCGCTCGAGGGTCAGTTTCAGGACGGGGGGATGGAGGGACTTGACCCTTGCGCCCGGCGGCAGGACCGGCACCGGCTCGACCGTGTACTCCCCGGCCCGCCAGACCGGCGGGTAGACCTCCACCGCGGGGGCGGAATCGGCCAGCTCACCCGACGGCGCCTCGACGACCAGCTCCACCGTCCGGGGCTCAATCGAGGCGGTGAAGCCCTCGGGCACGCCGACCACCCGGACGGGAATCCGCCAGGAATGGACCTCGGCCGGGATGAGCTCCACGCTGACCATCACCAGGAGCCCCTCCACCGGCTCGACGCCGGGGCCGATGGGCATTAGCGCCACCTGCCGCCGGCCGGACTCGGTCATGCCGGAGATGTCCACCGGGGCGGTTTCCACGTAGGTCATCCCGGCCAGGGCCGTCGCCGGGCCGCGCAGGCGCACCTCGGGCCGGTCGCAGGTCACGCGGGCCACGGTGAGCCCCTCGGAGGGTCGGCCCACTATGCGCGGCCGGACGCGCACCTTCTTCACCTTCTCCGCGTCCAGCGTGATGACCAGCTCGCGGTGCGGCAGGACGTTCAGAATCGTCAGCTCGAAGCCGGAGGGCAGGGTGACGTCGCCGGTGGAGATTTCCTGGGTGGTGGGCCCCAGCTTGCGGCCCTGCAGGTCCACCTTGGCCGAGAAGTCGTCGTCGGTCAGGGACAGAAGGTCCATGCCCCGGCCGCGGATGATTACGGGGACGGTCCGCTCGCTGCCGGCGGTGACGACGGTGCCCGGGGGGACGTTGGCCAGGACCACGGGGACGTTGAAGGTGCGCGTGCGCTCGGCGACCGCGTTGGCGTAGAGCCAGACCGCGGAGGCCACCACCAGGGAGATGACCTTCAATCCCCAGTTCTTCGTCAGCGACTGCCAGAAGCGGGCACGCTTGGAGGCCATCGGACCTTCCAGGGTGTTCCGGTGAAGGGGCGGCCGGAACCGTGTCGTCTCGTGAAAAAAGGACGGAATCCCGGTTCGTCTGATATTTTCGGGGGGACGGGTTCCCCGGCGCCGCGCGGGACGAGGGCCCCCCTAGTCCACGCCGAAAATCTTCGTCAGGTCGGAGCGCAGCTTGCCCAGCTCGTTGACGGTGTACTCGGTGAGCTGGCCGTTGCGGGCGATGGAGGCCACCTGGCGCTCCTCGGAGACCACCAGGGCCACGGCGTCGGACTCCTCGGAGATGCCGATGGCGGCGCGGTGCCGGGCGCCGTATTTGCGCGAGAGACCCGGCGGGTCGGCCAGCGGCAGCATCGTCGCCGCCGAGGCCACCATCCCGTTGCGGATGATGGTCGCCCCGTCGTGCAGCGGGCTCTTCTCGGTAAAAATCGTCACCAGGAGCTCCGGCGTCACCTGGGCCCCGATTTTCACCCCGCGCTCGATGTAATACCGCAGCCCGTCGGTGTACTCGAAGACGATGAGCGCCCCGATTTTCAGCCGGATGCACTCCCCCGCCGCCTCGACCACCGCGTCGACGAAGTTGCGCTCCGCGCCGATGAAGAAGCGGATGAAGCGGTTCTGCCCCAGGTGGGCCAGCACCTGCCGCAGCTCCGGCTGGAACAGAATCACGAAGGTGATTATCCAGACGGTCTTGAAGTTGCCGAAGACGAAGGAGAGCGCCGGAAGCCGCGCCAGCTCGGCCAGGATGCTCGCCAGCACCAGCAAGAGAAGCCCCATCAGCATCTGCACCGCCCGCGTCCCCCGTATCATCACCAGGAGCTCGTAGACGATGAAGGCGACGATGAGGACGTCGAGGATGTCCTTGAGCGAGAACTCGAGGTCGAACACGGGGCCTCCGCGGGCCGGGGCTCATCGGTCGGTCGGGGGAGCCGACGCTCCAGACCTACACGGCCATTATACGCAAGTCCGGGTCGTTGTGGCAATTATCGGTTGCACAAACGTCCCCTCCCCCCCTCGGGGGGAAGCGCCCTTACGGGTTAGGGTGAGGGGTGCGATGGTCCCTTCCCCCCTTTGGGAAGAGGGCCGGGGTGAAGGGTGCAGCGGGCGGGTGTGGACACCCGCCC
>CAYTCV010000063.1:0-4160 GCA_964436465.1 uncultured bacterium | reverse complement strand
TTTGTTTGGGTGCGGGGGGGCCCCCTGCGCGTGGGGGGGGGGGGGGGGGGGTGGGGGCCCGCAGCGGGCGGGTGTGGACACCCGCCCCTACGTCGGCGCAATCAACACGACACGGACCCGAGCGAAGCCCACCCCCCAAAAAAGGCGGCCCCCGAAGGGACCGCCCGGCTCGAAACGGAACGGGGCCTAGTACTCGGCCTTGATGGCCCCCCAGGTGACGTGGGTCACCGTCGGCGGCTCACTTTCGGTTTCGAAGGCCCAGATGAAATCGTCGCCCATGTCGTTGCCGATGGTGTCGGCCAGGTCGGCATCAACGGTGCAGGTGATGCTCTCCGAGTAGGGCAGCGGGTCGTCGGGGGTGAAGGTGCAGACGACATCCATCGGGTCGGAGTCGTCGACGTCCAGGTCTCCGGCGATTTCACCGGCGGGGATGATGACGACCCGCGCGGATGCGCCGGTGCTGACGGCCGGCGGAACACCCAGGCTCGGGTCCTCGGCGGTGAAGTCTATGGTGTCGGTGTCGACGCCCGATATATCGTCCTTGCAGTGGAAGACTATGTCCGTATCCACCGGGACGTCCACCTCACCCGTTTCGGGGTCGAGGTCCTCCACGTAGGGCGGGTCGGTGTCGGGGTTGTCCTCGTAGTAGAACTGCACCTCGTAGTACTGGACGTACTCCCAGACGTGGTGGAAATAGGACAGGAACTCGAAGTTGACGTAGGTGGTGGTCTTCTGGTCGGCGTCGAAGTAGTACTCCTGGACATAGTGGTCGGAGGTGGTGTCCTCGAACTCGAAGTCCATGGTGCTGGCGTCGTCGAAGGTGAGCCGGACCTCATGGGGGATGCTGTAGTAGCCGCTCTGGTAGCTGCGCCCCTCGGTGCGAATGTAGCAGACATCTATGTCGTCGGGCCACTCCACCTGGTACCAGTTGCCGGCCCCGTCGGTGGTGGGGTTGGAGGTGCGGTTGTTGCTCCAGCAGGTGCTGAAGTTCCCGTCGATGGAGTAGCTTGCCGGATAGCCGGAGAGCTCGCTCCACGCCGTGGCGGTGGCCGAGGACCTGTCGACCTCATCGTAGGCCAGGGAGGGCAGGGCGAGGACGAAGACCAATAGAACAAGTACAGCTGCGGTTTTCACGATTCCTCCTTTTTGTAATTCGGATTCTCCCAAAGAAGAAGTATAAAATAAAAAAGTATCAATGGGGAAATTATCCGGCGAACTGGGGTGAGCGGTGCGATGGTCCCCTCCCCCCCTTGGGGGGAGGGTTAGGGTGAGGGGCGGGCCGATTTAAACGGCGCGCCGTCGGTCGGCCCCTACGTCATCGCAATTCGCGGCGGCCCGCGGTCCCCCTCCCCCCTTTGGGGAGAGGGCCGGGGTGAGGGGTGCAGCGGGCGGGTGTGGACACCCGCCCCTACGTCCAATCGCGTATCCGTCCCGTAGGGGCGACCGTCCACGGTCGCCCGCGTATTTGCAGCTCGTAGGGGCCGCCCTACGGCATCGCAAAAGGAAGCGGCGGGACGTGGAAGTCCCGCCCTACATTATCGCAGCACGCAACCCTCCACCGCCGCCCGCCCCGCGCCCTTGACTAGCGCGGCGGGAGCGGCTAAACTCGCCTCACACGCTATAAAAACACGACTTACCACCCGCCACGGGGACCGTTTTGAGCGCCGAAATTATCGACGGGAAAAAAATCGCCGCCGAGCTGGGCCGGGCCAACGCGGCCCGGACGGAGGCGCTGCGCCGCGCCGGGGTCGAGCCGACGCTGGCCATCCTCACGCCCGAAGGCGACCCCAACGCCGCCGCCTACGCCCGCTCCCTGGCCCGGGCCGGGACGAAGCGGGGCCTCGTCGTGCGCTCGGTGGAGCTCCCCGACGGCGTGGGAACGGAGGATTTCGGCAAGTTGTTGAACGAGGCCGAGACCGGCGCCCACGGCGTCCTCGTCCTGCGCCCCCTGCCGAAAGGTCTCGACCCGGACGCGGTGGATTTTCTCGTAGACCCGGCGAAAGACGTGGACGGGGTGCACCCGGTGAACGCGGGGCTCCTGGCCCTGGGGCGTCCGCGCTTCGTGCCGGCCACCGCCCGCGCCGCGCACCATTTACTGAAAACCACCGGCGTGGAGCTGGTCGGGAAGCGGGCCGTGGTCATCGGCCGCTCGAACATCGTGGGCAAGCCGCTGTTTCAGCTCCTCCTGGCCGAGCACCTCACGGTGACGGTGTGCCACAGCCGGACTCATGACCTGCCGGGCGTGGCGCGGGAGGCCGACGTGCTGGCGGTGGCCGTGGGGCGGGCGGAGATGGTCACGCCGGAGTACGTGAAGCCGGGCGCCGTGGTGCTCGACGCCGGGTACAACTGGAGCGACGAATTGGAGCGCGAACAGGGCGACGTCCACCCCGACGTCGAGAAAGTCGCCGGCTGGTTCACCCCCGTCCCCGGGGGCGTAGGCCCGGTGACCACCCAGATGCTCATCGAGAACGTTTTAATCGCCGCGACCGGGCGATGATACGCCGACGGGAGGCGTCGTGCCGGAAAACCTGAGCCCCGCCGAGAGGAAGAAGCGCAAGAAACGGACGATAATCTACATCGTCCTGGGCGCCCTGGTGCTCATCGTGCTCGTGAACATCCTCGCCTCGGGCGCGCCCGAGGTCGTGGTCAACACCGAGCCGGTGGAAAAGCGCACCATCGAGAGCGTGGTCTCCGGGCCGGGGCACGTCCGCCCCGCCATCGAGGTGAACCTGGTGGCGCTCACCGCGGGCCAAATCGTCAAGGTGGCCGTCGTGGAAGGCCAGCAGGTCCACACCGGGGACCTGATTCTGGAAATCGACCCCGACCAGTCGCAGAGCCTTTTGTCCCAGAGCCAGGCGAGCTACTCCGCGGCCCAGGCCCAGCTCGACCTGGCCCAGGCCAACCTGTCGCAGGCCGAGGACAACTTCACCCGCCAGCAGAGCCTGTACAACGAGGGGCTCATCTCCAAGCAGGAGTGGGAGGCCACGCAGACGCAGCTCCAGGTGGCCCGAGCGCAGCACGATGCGGCGAAGAGTCAGTCCTGGGGCGCCCTGGCCTCCATCCGCGCCGCCCGCGACTCCGTGGACAAGACCCGCTACTCCTCGCCCATGGACGGCGTCGTCGTCGCGCTCAACTTCGAGGAAGGCGACATCGCCTACCCCCCCACCTTCACCATCGTACCCCTGGCCACCATCGCCAGCCTCGAGGGGATGAAGGTGGAGGCGGAAATCGACGAGACCGACGTGGTCAACCTGGAGCTCAACCAGCCGGCCCGGGTGGAGGTCGAAGCCTTCCCGCGCGAGAGCTTCACCGGCTACGTCTCCGAAATCGCCCGCTCCGCCAAGACCTCCGCCACCGGCTCCGACGCCGAGGTGGTCAACTTCGAAATCAAGGTCATCATCACCGACCAGCTGCCCCCGACGGTGCTGCCCGGGATGAGCGCCACGGTGGAAATCACCACCGACACCGCCGAGGACGCCCTCTCCGTGCCGATTTCAGCCGTGGTCGTCCGGGACCGCGAAACGGTGCTGAAATGGCTCGGCGAGGATTACCAGCTCCCCAACGACTGGGACGACGTCGAGGGGGTCTTCGTCACGGGCGGCGACACGGTCTCCTTCCACCCCGTCGTCACCGGCGTCTCCGACGAGGCCTTCATCGAAATCACGGAGGGGCTGGCGGAGGGCGACGTGGTGGTCAGCGGCCCGTACAAGGAGCTGCGCGAGCTGGAGCACGGGGGCCGGGTGAGCGTGGCCGAGGTGACCGAGGAGACGAAAGAGGAGTGACCCGCGGCCGCCGCGGTCCGGAATCGGGTAGCGACCCGGGGCGTCCCATGTTGGGCGGCCCCGTGGGATGCATCTCCGGAGGGCCGCCGAGGGAAACGACTCCGCGCGCCGAGGGCATTCGACTTTTTCAACCGACGAGAGTGAATCATGGCCGACCCGCTGCAGGAGGTCCGCCGGCTGACCCGTCAGTACGAGGGGGACTTCGACCTGTGGCGCCTGTCGCGCAAGGCCGGGGAGGAGCTCCCGCCCCCGCCGCCGCCCGTCCCGGAGGCCCCGCTCATCGAGGTCCGCGGCCTGACCAAGGTCTACCGGATGGGGGAGGTGGAGGTCCGCGCCCTGGACGGGGTGGACCTGGACATCGCCGCCGGCGAGTACGTC
>CAYTCV010000062.1:1405-11672 GCA_964436465.1 uncultured bacterium | reverse complement strand
CCCCACGCCATCGCAACTCCGGCCGGGAGTCGGCCGGGGTCGGCGCGGACCCTTTTTTCGTTGCCCGGCGGTCGCGGGTTTGGTAACATGATTCAATTGGTCGATGGAACCCGATACTCCTCACCGGAAAAGGAGACGAAACATGAAGAAGATAGTGGTACTGACGCTGGTTCTTGCCACGGCGCTCCTCTTCTCCTGCACCACGACCACCGGCGGAGGTGGCGGCGGTGGATTGACGCAGTACGCCTTCGATTGGGCGCTGGACAAGGCGAAGGCCTGGGCCGAGGACCACTGGCCCGGCTGGGAATCGGCCGCCCACGTCGTCGACTACTGGTGCACCTGGGCCGACGACAAGTGCAGGCTGGGCCGGCCCGAGGCCGATTCGTACTGGGAGATATTCTTCCAGAACCAGGATGACGAGGCCTATGGCGTCGTGGTCGATTCGGACGGCGACTGCAACGGCGACAACTACGGCGACCAGGGGGGCGAGATAGACGAAATCGAGTCGTACTCCAACGACAAGCTCGAAGAGATGATGCAGTTCGCCCTGTACGAGACGGACAATTTCTGGAGCATGTTCGATGCCGACCCCGAGGACTTCTGGTGGGACGTCGAGGTGTGCACCGACTGGTACAGCCAGTTTGACGACGCGGAAAACATGTTCTTCGTCTACTTCTACGAGGACCGCGGCGACGACTACTACTGGGCCATCATAGCCCTCGATGCCGACGGCGACGGCGACGACTACGACTGGTGGCACACGACCCCCTATGGCAACGGGGACGTGTGGACGCGGGGTCGTTAATACGACGCGAATACGGAAACGGGGGCCGCGGCCCCCGTTTTTTTAGCAAAAAAGGTGCGCCGGTTCCGGCATCGGCGTTCAACGTGGATGCCCGGGAGGGAATCCCTCTTTCGTTTGCCTCGGGCCGTCGCCGTTGGTAGGATGGTAGCGTCGAACATCCGCCGGGGTGCCGTGATGAGCCGGAAAAGAGGTTGGCGATT
The DNA here is from genome assembly GCA_964436465.1 of uncultured bacterium. Classification (GTDB taxonomy): domain Bacteria; phylum RBG-13-66-14; class RBG-13-66-14; order RBG-13-66-14; family RBG-13-66-14; genus RBG-13-66-14. The sequence continues at coordinate 10,667 of CAYTCV010000062.1, read as the reverse complement.
TTTTGCCGCGGCCCCGGCCGTCGCGATTCTCCTCTCCTGCGCCGCGCCCACCGAGCCCGAGCCCACCGTGGGGGGCTTCGGCTGGGCCTGCGACATCGCCCTGCCCCTCGCCCGGAACGACTGGGACGGCTGGGACTCGGACACCGCGCTCATCTGGTACCATTGCCTGTGGGCCGACGAGGTGTGCATGCTGGGGCGTCCCCGCGCGGAGTCCCTCTGGGGATTTTACTTCCAGAACTCCGCCGGCGCGGTGTGCTTGGTTACGGTGGACCCGTCCGGCGCCGCCGGGCTCGAGGAGTTGGGTGTCGGGAGTGTGGTCCGGCCGGCCGACGTCTACTCCGATGAGAAGCTCGCGGAGATGATGGAGTTCTGCCTCACCGTGGACGACTACTGGGACCGGTGGAACACCGACGCATCGGACTACTGGTGGTCGGCCTGGGTGTTTTACTACCCCTACTACGACGGGTGCGTCTTCTGGGTCGATTTCTACTCCGAGCGCGACGACGAGAGCGCGTGGGGGTGGCTGGGCATCGACTGCCGGGGCTCGGGCGACGACTACGACATCGTCTACTGGTACTGACGAACGGGCGGTGCGCGGTTCGGTTTCCTTCGGGGCGTGTTCGGCGCCCCGTTTTTTTATTGGAACGCGAAGTAGCGCAGCCAGAGGTAGAGGCTGGAGACGAGCTGGGCCAGGACCATCGCCGGGAAGCCCAGGCGGAAGTAGCTCCTGAAGTTGACGGGCTCCGGCGTCCGCTCGGAGATGGCGCTCATGGCCATGTTGCAGGCGGAGCCGATGAGCGTGCCGTTGCCGCCGATGCAGGCGCCCAGGGACAGGGCCCACCAGATGGGCTCCGCCGCCAGCGGTCCCAGGCCCAGATGCGCCACGGCCGCGGCCGTAATGGGAATCATGACCGTGATGAAGGGCACCGCGGAGAGGAAGGCCGCCCCGAAGGAGGAGACCCACAGAATCGCGATGCAGAACCAGAAGGGGCTCGGGGTCAGCGAGGCGAAGAACCGCCCCACCACGACGATGAGCCCGACTTTCTCCAGGGCGCCGGTGATGACGAAGAGCCCCAGGAAGAAGAAAATCAACGGCCACTCGACGTGGCCCAGCAGCTCCCTGGGCTTCGCCCGGTTGACCAGCATCAGCACCCCGGCACCGACCAGCGCCACCGCGGCCGGAGTGGCGCCGAAGGCGGGCAGCACCACGAAGCCGGCGAGCACCAGGCCCAGGACGGTCAGGCTCACCGCCAGCGTCGGGCGGTCCCGGATGTACTTGGTCTCGTCGAAGGAGTCGGCGCTGATGGTGCGGCCCGTCGGCCGGAGCTCATTGCGTCGGGCGACGAAGAGGAAGCCGAGGCTCACGGCCAGCGCCAGGATGGAGGGCGGGCCGGTGTGGATGACGAAGCTGTGGAATCCCAGCCCGGCGGCCGAGCCGATGAGCATGTTGGGCGGGTCGCCGATGAGGGTGGCGGTGCCGCCGATGTTGGCCGCCAGCGTCAGCGCGATTAACAGCAGGTAGGGCTTGTGGTGGAGGGCGTCGGCGGCGAAGACGGCCACCGGGCCCAATAGGAGGATGGTGGTGACGTTGTCCAGGAAGGCGCTGGCCACCGCGGTGATGACGGACAGCGCCACCAACAGAAGGCCGTAGCGTCCCCGGGTCAGCCGCACCGCCCGCAGCGCGACGAACTGGAAGACGCCGGTCTGACCGATGACCCCGGCGATGAGCATCATCCCGACCAAGAGACCGATGGTCTCGAAGTCGATGAAGTACCGCCAGGCCTCCTCCAGAGTGGTGACGCCGGCGGCTATTAACAGCACGCCGCCGAAGAAGGCCGCCTTCGCCTTGTCGAGCTTGTCCGTGACCACGCAGAAGTAGACGAAGGCCAGAACGGCCAGGGTGGCGATGGTCGGGAAACCCCACATCTAGGCGAAATACCTCAGGTAGATGTAGACCGAGCAGATGACCATGGAGATGAGCATGGCCGGAAGGCCGACCTTCAGGTAGCTGCGGAAGGTGATGGGGTCCCTGGTTCGCTCGCTTATGCCGGCTACGATGACGTTGGCGCTGGCGCCGACCAGGGTGCCGTTGCCGCCCAGGCAGGCCCCCAGCGCCAGCGACCACCAGAGCGGGTCGGCCTGGGCCGGGGTCAGCCCCAGCTGGGCGACGGTGCCCTGTAGGAGCGGAATCATCGTCGCAACGAAGGGGATGTTGTCCAGAAAGGCCGAGAAAATCGCGCTGCCCCAGAGAACGATGAGGCACAGGACCATGACGCTCGTGGTGGAGTCGGCGATGAGGCCGGCCAGCGCGTCGGTGACGCCGGTGGCCTGAAGCCCCCCCACCAGGACGAACAGCCCGGCGAAGAATACGAGGGTGGGCCACTCAACCTCGCGCAGCAATTCCTCGACCGGCGGCTTGGTGATGAAGGCCAGCAGGGCCGCCGCGACCAGCGCCACCACCGCCGGCGGGAGCCCGAAGAGCTCGTGGACCATGAAGGCCACGATGGTCAGCCCCAGAATCACCAGGCTTTTGACCAGTAGCGGCTTGTCGTGGATGGCTTTTTTCTCGTCGTAGCCGGTGATTCGGTGGCCGTTTGTCACCCCGACGAAATCCCCGCGGAAGGCGAAGCGGTTGTAGAAGATGGTGATGACGAGAACCACGACGATGACGGGGCCCAGGTTGGTCAGGAAATCCGCGAAGCCCCTCCCCACGGCCGAGCCGATGAGGATGTTGGGCGGGTCGCCGATGAGGGTGGAGGTGCCGCCGATGTTGGAGACCAGAATCTCCGAAATCAGGAGCGACCGCGGGCTCTTGCCCATGAGGTCCGCGATATAGAGGGTTATGGGGGCGATGAGGAGGACCGTGGTCACGTTGTCCAGGAATGCGGAGAAGACGGCGGTGATGACGCAGAAGCCGACCATGATTTTCAGGTAGCTGCCGCCGCTCCAGCGCGCGATTTTCAGGGCCACGAACTCGAACACCCCGGTGCGCTTGGTGATGTTCACGATGAGCATCATCCCGAACAGAAGGCCCAGGGTGTTGAAGTCTATGTACTCCCGCCAGGCGTCCCCCAGGGGGACGATGCCGGTCACCAGCAACAGGGCGGCGCCCAGGGCGACGACCTTCGTCCGGTGGACCTTCTCCGAGATAATCAGGGCGAAGGCCGCTACGAAGATGGCGGAGGCGAAGTAAGGTTCGTAGATGTTCATGACGAGCGGCTCGGGGTTCGACGGGCCGGGTTCAGAGGTAGTACCGGACCCACAGGTAAATGCTGCACACGACGATGCTTATCAGCATCCCGGGGAAGGCGACCCGCGTGTAGCTGCGGAAGGTGAGGGGACTCTCGGTCCCCTGGCTCAAGTCGCCGACGATGACGTTGGCGCTGGCGCCGATGAGCGTGCCGTTGCCGCCCAGGCAGGCCCCCAGCGACAGCGCCCACCAGAGCGGCGCCGCGGCGGTAGCGCTCAGCCCCAGGTGGTTGATGGCCCCTCCCAGCAGCGGAATCATCGCCGCCATCATGGGGATGTTGTTCAAAAGGCTCGAGAAGATGGCGCTGGCCCAGAGCACGATGAGGGTCAGGAGGAGCGGCGAGGCCCCGGCCGCCACGACCAGCTTGGCCAGCGCGGGGATGACGCCGGTGGCCTCCAGGGCGCCGACGATGATGAAGAGGCCGGTGAAGAACAGGAGCTCCGACCATTCGACGTGGGCGATTATCTTCCGCGTGTCGACGCCGGAGATGATGGCCAGCAGCGCGGCGGCGCAGATAGAGATGAGCGCCGGGGTAACTCCCAGGGTCTGGTCCAGGGTGAAGGCCACGAGGGTCAGCCCCAGGACGACCAGGCTCTTGACCAGAAGGGCGCGGTCCCGGATGACCCCCTCGGTGCTGACCTCGGGAAGGGCCTCCGGGGGCCCGCCCCCCCGCTCGAAGTGCCCCCGGAAGACCAGCCGGACGTAGAGGACGTTGACGACCAGCACCAACAGGACCACCGGCCCCAGGTTGACCAGAAAGTCCAGGAAGCTTTTGTGGAGCACCGAGCCCAGCATCACGTTGGGTGGGTCGCCGATGATGGTCGCCGTGCCGCCGATGTTGGAGGACATGGTGATGGCGATTAAAAGCGGCATGGGGTTCTTCTTGATTTTCCGCACCGTCTCGATGGCCACCGGAGCGATGAGGAGCACCGTGGTCACGTTGTCCAAAAATGCGCTGATGAGCGCCGTCATAGCGGAGAAGGCCACGAGGATGAGCCCGTACCGGCCCCGGGTCAGGGCGTCCAGCTTGAGGGCGATGAACTCGAACACGCCGGTGTGTTTGACGATGGCCGTCAGGGTCATCATGCCCAGGAGCAGCCCCAGCGTCTCGAAGCTGATGTACTGTGTCCAGGCCTCCTCCAGGGTGCAGATGCGCAGGGCCAGAATCAGGGCGGCGCCGAAGACGGCCGCCTTGGATTTCTCGACGCGCCCCGAGATGATGACGGCGAAGACGCCCGCGAAGACGGCGATGGACGCTATTTGGGGAAAGGTGCCCATACCGGTTAACCGTCGTTTTTCAGGTGTTCATCACCCTTCGGGCCGGCGCCGGGGATGTACTTCCCGAAGAAGGCCCGGGCGATGTCCGTGGCGGTGATGACCCCCAGGAGCTTCCCGGCGTCGTCCACGATGCAGAGGATGTCGGCCCGGTGCTTGTGCAGGAGCGCCGCGCACTTCAACAGCGTCGTCTCCGGGCCCACCTTCAGCGGCTCGTAGTTCATCACGTCCTCGGCCAATAAAAGGTCCGCGTCGAGGACGTCCAGGTTGCACGACTGGAGGGTGGAGAAATCCTGGATGAAGTCGATGTCGGCGAAGAGCTCCAGGTACTCGGGGAGGAAAAAGCCCAGGAGGTTGAGCTTGGTGATGACGCCGCAGAGCTTCCCCTCGCGGTTCACCACCGGCACGCCGGAGATGGTGCTGGATGCGAACATGGCGGCGACATCGCGCAGCTTGTCACCGCGGCGGCAGGTGATGAGGTCGGTGACCATGATGTCGCGCACTTGTCGGGCGGGCATCGCAACTCCTTGAAAAAACGGTCGAACGGCGTCACGCATTCCGGACCGGAGGGAGATACCTTCGGGCGCGGAAACGACTCACCGAACTGCTGACTCCGGGCGCTCCGGCGCCGGAGGGACGGCTGCGATTGATTGGGACGGGCGTGTTAACCCGGAATGCCGTTCATCGCGTCCATCTCCCGGATGAAGGTGAGGAAATCGCCGGTCTTTTCGAGACCCATGAGCCGGCGGCGGTTGCCCTCCTGCTGACAGATGCGGGAGAGCTTGCCCAGGAGCTGGACGTTGAGCTCGGGATTGGTGGTGGGGGTGAGGAGGAGGAAGACGAGCCGGACCGGCTCTCCATCGACCGAGCCGTAGTCCACGCCGCCGGCGAGGCGGGCGAAGCCCAGGACGGGGAAGGTGACCGATTTGACGCGGGCGTGGGGCATGGCCACGCCAAAGCCCATTCCGGTGGGGGAGAGCGCCTCGCGCTCGAGGATGGCCTCGCGGGCTTCGGCGGGGTCCTTCACGCGGCCGGAGCGGCCCACCGCCTGGGTCAGGGTCTTGAGGAGCTCGTCCTTGGTCCCGGCCTTGAGCTCGAGGAGGACGGCCTTTTTTTCTATCGCATCGGAGAGGTTCATGTCGCCGTTCCCGGTTCCGGTTTATAAATGGTTTGCGCTCGAATTGTTGGGGGCTATTCTAACGCCGATTGAGCGGTTTTTACAAGGGACTTGGTTTTCCAGCGGCGGTGGAGCCAGTACCAGTCGGCGGGATAGCGCCGGACCCAGTTCTCCAGAGCGCGGGCGTATTCGACCGTGAGCCGGCGGACCTCGGTCGCCTCGTCGGCGGAGCGGTCGGCGTGGAGGGCGGGGAAAATCTCCGCATGCAGGCGGCCGTTTTTTCCCCGGCGGGCGAAGCCGAAGCAGACCGGCGCGCCGAGCCTGTACGCGAAGTACGCCGTCCCGCGGTGGAAGCTGGCCGGGACGCCGAAAAATTCCACAAACTCGCCGCCGGGGCCGGCGTCCTGGTCCCCCAGGACGTAGAGGATGCGGTTTTTTTTCAGGGCGCGGAGGACCGGCCGCAGCTCGGAGTCCACGAAGACGACGTCGAGGCCGGCCTTGGCGCGCAGCTTGTTCAGAAATGAGTCCACCAGCCGGTTGTGCTGGCGGAAGGCCAGGGCCGCTCCGGGGGCCGCCTCCGCCGAGAGGTAGGCCGAGGTCAGCTCCCAGGGCCCGGCGTGGGCCGAGGCCAGGATGACGCCGCCCTTTTCGGCGAGCGCACCGCGCAGATGCTCCAGCCCATCGACCGTCATCCACCGGCGCCGCCTCTTTTCGGTGAAGTACGGCAGGCGCATAAAGTCCACGAAATTCGCCACGGTGCGGCAGAAATTCCGGCGGGCGGTGCGGGCGGCCGCGCGTTTATCCAGACCCAGCCGCTCGCGCAGGTTCCCCTCGGCTATTCTTCGACGCCGGCCGAGGACCAGGAATAAAAAATTGCCCAGAAGCCAGGCGTTGAGCCGGGCCAGGGCGCGCGGGCTCAGGTTGGCCAGCAGGAACACCAGCCAGACCAGGGCGTACTGGAGCCGGTGCCCCAGGGTGGGCCTGTAGTCGGACTCATCCACGTCCGCGCCTCCGGGCGAGCGCGGCGATTTCCCCGACGAGCCTCGCCCCGTCCCCCCCGGCGAAGACCACGCGCCGGTCCAGAACCCGCAGGCCGGGAAGCGTCCCGGGGGGCAGCTTCACCGCGTCCTTGGCCGTGGTGACGGGAAGGGCGTCGGGGTGGGCCTCCGCCAGCCGCCGCAGCTCGCCTGAACGCCGGGCGTCGTAGCGGGCGTGGTCGGGGAAAGCCCGCGTCTCCACGGCTTCCGCGCCAATTTTTTTCAGGTCGTCGAAGAAGACGTCCGGCCGGGCGACGCCGCCGAAGGCGACGACCTTTTTCCCCCGCAACCCGTCCGGCGGAATCTCCACGCCGTCCGGAGCGAGCTCCACGGACTCCCGCCTCGCGCGCAGTATCAGTGGTGACGGAAATCGGAGTTGCAGCCGCCGGGCCTCCTCCTCCGTCGCGTCCCAGAAGACCACGGCGTCCACGCGCTCCAGGCGTCCGAAGGGCTCGCGCAGCCTTCCCCACGGCAGAAGGCGCGTGCCGCGCTCGATGTAGCCCAGCCAGTCGCCGCGCTCCAGCACCGCGACGTCGTAGTCCCGCGCCAGCCGCCGGTGCTGCAGACCGTCGTCCACCAGTAAAAGGTCCAGGTTCAGCGAATCCAGGAGCACCGCCGCCCGGGCCTTGACCCGGCAGACGGCGACCTCGGCGTGGGGGAGCCCCCGGGCCAGGAGCGCCGCCTCGTCCCCCGCCTCCTCCGGTGAGAGGTCGCGGACCAGCGCCGGCCTACTCGTCTTCCGCGCCCAGTCCCCCCGGTAGCCCCGGGTCACGACACCCGCGGCCAGCCCCCGTTCCTCCAACCGCCGGGCCAGCCAGCGGACGAGCGGCGTCTTCCCCGAACCGCCCGCCGCGAGGTTCCCCACGCTCACCACGGGGGTCCGGGTCCGGACGCCCCGGCGCAGGCCGTCCAGCAGGCGGTCCGCCTGGACGCCCACGGCGTAAACGAAAGAGGCTGCCGCGGCGGGTGGGTTGAACATCGCGCACTCGTTGGATTATTGCGGCATGGTAGCACAGCGCCCGGCCGCTTTCAACCCGATGAATGTTGACTAGACCCGCCGCGCCCTGCTAAACTCTACTTCCCGCGAATCCCGGCGGAGGTCCAGCTTGCGTCGCCCCAGCGTCAGAATCGCAGCCATCCACCCCGACTCCCACCGCGAGTACCGCCTCGCCCAGGGGCTGCCCCGGTTCAACTCGGAGTGGCTCGAGCTGCAGAACGTGTCCGAGCTTCCGGTGGACGTCTCCGGCTTTTACGTCATCAACGGGGGCGGGTACGAGTTCACCATCAATGTGGTCGGGCGCGAATCCCTGATTCTGCGGCGCGGGCAGTCCATGCTCGTCTTCACCGGGAGTCCGGACAATCCCCGGGACCCGGCCCGCTGCTACATCGCCGAGGAGGCCACCCGCGTATTCCTCCAGCGCAAGGAGTACATCTGGAGCGTGGAGGAGGACGTGGCCTTTCTCTACGAGAGCCGCGACGACTACGAGGCCGACCCGGCCTCCTACGTGGACTACCACCGCTTCACCCGCCAGGGCAACCCCAAGGAGCCCCGCCCGACGCCGGGCGTATAGCGACGACCGTTGACGGCGGCTGCGAATTCGGGTAAGATACCGCTCCCCGGTGGGAGTATTGCGATTTCAGTCAGACCGACGGCGGTGGAACCCGCCTTTTCCCGGCAGGTTGGCACCGCCGGGCGACTTTACGGGAGCAACCATGAAGCCCAAGATTCACCCCGAGTACGTGGAAGCTACAATCTCTTGCGCCTGCGGCAACCAGGTCAAGACGCGCTCCACCAGGAAGGAAATCAAGGTGGACGTGTGCAGCGCCTGTCATCCCTTCTACACCGGCAAGCAGAAGCTGGTGGATTCGGCGGGCCGCGTCGAGCGCTACATGCGCAAGTACGGCCTGGAGAGGACACCCGAAATGAAGAAGGATGAGGAACAGGACGACCAAACCGTGACCGAGCCGGAAGGAGAAGCCGATGCGTAAATTGACCTTCACCGTCGCCGCGGCGGCGGTCGCGCTCATCCTGGCCGCGGGTTGCGGCGGAGGCGGAGGCACGCTGGGCAACCCCGCCGTCGATTTCGAGGCCAAGGGGCTCGACGGCAAGATGTACAAGCTGTCGGATTATTCCGACAAGCTGGTCTTCCTGAACTTCTTCGCCAGCTGGTGCGAGCCGTGCCGCGAAGAGGTGCCCGGCATGCTGCGGCTGGCCAAGGAGTACGAGGGCAAGCCCTTCCAGCTCATCTTCGTCACCGAGGACACCGCGCCCGTCCTGGCCCAGGGCATGGTGGACGACCTGGGCATCACCGTGCCGGTGCTCATGGCCGCCGAGGACCCCTACGCCTCCAACGAGGAGGCCAACACGTTCTACGCCCATCAGGCCATCCCGGTCACCTTCATCATCGCTAAGGGGGACCTGGTGGAGGTGCTCGTCGGCTCCCAGACCGAGGATACCTTCCGGGCCAAGCTGGATGCCAACCTGCCGGAGTAGTTGGGGCCGGTATGGGTTGGGGAGCCTCACCCATCCGTTTGCGAATTGAACATTGTGCCTGAATGTAGGGCGGGGATTCAGTCCCCGCC
>CAYTCV010000062.1:0-1305 GCA_964436465.1 uncultured bacterium | reverse complement strand
CCGTTTGCGAATTGAACATTGTGCCTGAATGTAGGGCGGGGATTCAGTCCCCGCCTTTTTATACAAGGCGGCTCTCACCCCTGTTTGCGATGATGTAGGGCGGCCCCGTAGGACGAGTCCTCTGCGGGCCGCCGCGATTAATATAACGGCGGGGTTAGGAAACCCCGCCCTACATTTATAGACGACGACGAATCTATGTAGGGGCGGCCGTCCACGGTCGCCCGCGGGCCGACCTGAACGGCGCGCCGTCGGTCGGCCCCTACGAGGTTGACGCATGAATCCCGACTCACCCGGCGGGGCGTGTGTCCACACTCACCCGGTTTTTTCCGCCCCGGCACGGGCCGGTCCGCGGTTAAATTTACGGAAAGTCTTGACGGCGCGTGTTTTCGGGTGTATATGTATTAAACGTTAATCAATCCCGCACCGGGAGGTGCGACATGCGCCGGCTCAAGTACGCAACGGCTCTGGTGCTCATTCTATGTGTGACGGCCCCCGCCGCCAAGGTCGGGGTCATATACTTTTCCGACCAGCCGATGACCGAGGAGAAGCCGGTGACGGATTACGTTACCCGGGACTCCTTCGTCTTCGGCGCCGACATTGCCATCTACGCCCGCGCCTACCTGCCCTACAACTACTCCATGCACATCGGGCTCATCAAGGTGGAGACCGGGGCGGAGAAGGTGCTCTCGACGGGCAGCCGCCTGGAGGCCTTCGCGCCGGATAGCGAGACGCCGCTCTTCACCTGGACGAAAGTCGGGAACCCCTTCAAGAACGGCAAGGACCAGGCCACCATGCTCGCTGTCCTGCCCAGCGAGTTCGGCCTGGACGCCGAGAACCGGGTGCGGACCATCGAGAACTGCGGCAAGGCGTGGGGCGACCCGCCCGCGGTGGTCACCGGAAACTACCGCGTCGTGTACACCTACTACGTCGAACTGGCCGGGCCCTTCGAGTTCGACAGCGGCGGTTACGCCTGGGTTAAGGAAATACCCGTCGCGGTGGGCTCCTTCGAGTTCGTGGTCCACTAGGTCGGCGGCCGGGCGGTCTTCGAGGTCGTGTGTTCACGCGCGCCGATTCGACGGTTGACCGAGGTTGATTAAAATGTAGGGCGGCCCTTCCACGGGCCGCCTTGTTTTATACGTTCCTGCCCCTGACCCTCACCCCAACCCGTCGGCGCTCCGTTTAAATCGGCCCGCCCCTCACCCTGACCCTCTCCCTGAAAGGGAGAGGGGACCGCCTGCACTTTGCGATGGCGTAGGGGCGGGTGTCCACACCCGCCCGCGGGCGACCGTGGAGGACTCGTCCTAC
>CAYTCV010000061.1:0-11916 GCA_964436465.1 uncultured bacterium | reverse complement strand
CGCAATTCGCGGCGGCCCGCAGAGGGACCGCCCTACGTCATCGCAATTCGCGGGTGAGGGTTGCGATGGTCCCCTCCCCCCTCTGGGGGGAGGGTTAGGGAGAGGGGCGGGCGGGTGTTGACACCCGCCCCTACATTCGCCCATTGCACATTCACGCATCGCCCGCGAAAAGGGACCGCTGAAACGGTCCCTCTGTTTATGCGAAAACCGGCTCCTCGACGGCTAGCTGCCCGCCGCCCGCTGCATCTCCTCCAGGGCCTTGAGCGTCTCGGGGTCCAGGCCCTCCATGCCGCCGGGCATCCCGCCGGCGCCCTGCTGCATCATCGCCCCGCCCATGAACATCATCATCAGGGCGTTGGCGTCGATTTTCATCGGCTCGGCCTGGGTGAGCTGGCTCTCGTAGCCCGACCGGCCGTAATCGGCCAGGACCAGCGGCTCCTCGCCTTTGTCGGTGACGATTTTAACCAGGCCGAAGAAGGGCACCTCGGGGGAGAAGTAAATCTCCGCGCTCTCGCCCTCGTGGGTGACCACGACTTTGTCGCAGGCGTAGGTCTTGCCGTCGACCTCGGCCTTGACGTTCTTGACCAGCTCGAAGGTCGGCAAGACGAATGCCTCGGGCTCCGTCCCCTTCTCGCCGCCGTAGGACTCTTCCATCTCGGCGGCCATCTCCATGCCGGCGGCCGCCTGGTCGCCGATGAGCTTGGTGAAGCTGGGCAGGTCTATTTCGAAGGCCTGGCCCTCGGCCTCCACGATGAGGCGCAGGACGGTGTCGTTGAAGTCGTCGAGGCCCTTCTGGATGTCCTCGGGAGTGGGCTGACCGCCCTCCTCCACGCCCGCCGTGGCCATGTAGTCCGCCAGCGGACCCTCCTCGGGCATCTTGGGGTCTTCGAGCCAGGCCACGATGTCTTTCCCGAACTGCTCGTAGGCCTCTTTCTCTACCAGGACCTTCACGACGACCTTCTGGCCCTCCTCGGGCACGACCACTTCAATCCAGTAGCCGGGGACGCCGTTGTACTCCTCTTCACCGACGAGGGCCAGGGTGACCTCGCCCACGTCCGGGCCGGAGTAGGTGACCCACTCGCCGAGCTCGGCGGTGAAGGTGGGGGTGCCGAGCGGGACGACGTCGGTCCCGGCGGTCTCCCCCTCCGCCCCCGGTTCCTCCTCGCAGCCCACGAGGGCGAAGAGGAAGGTGAGGGCGAGGATGAGCATGAAGAGCTTCGTGATTTTCAAACCAGACCTCCGTTTCAGGGGTGGGAGTTTCGCTTCGGAAAACGAGTATAGCGGCGGCCCGCGGGGGTGTCAACCTCACAGCAGGCGGTCCAGAACGAGCCGGATTTCCAGTACGCCGGAGCCCAGGCTCGACTCCTCGTTGATGGCGTAGACCACCTCGAGGCCGCCCACTCCCAGGTTGACCAGCAGGCCGATTCCGTAGCCCAGGGCCCGCGTCCACGTAGTGGGAGTCGTGAAGTGCGCGGTGGAGAGCGGTTGGTAGTAGGCGAGGTCGCCGAAGGCGAAGAGGCGTCCCGAGTCCCCCAGCCGCAGGCGGTACTCCGCCGTGGCCAGGGCGTAGGCGTCGGCGGGCAGTTCGCGGGTGCGGTAGCCGCGGGGCCGGTTCGCGCCGCCGAGGTAAAAGCAATCCAGGGAGACCGGCGGCCGGATGTCGGCCAGTCCTCCCTCCAGCAGCAGCGCGAAGGTGTGGGGCTGGACGGGCGTCCAGTAGCCGTCGGCGCCCAACCGCGCCCGGAGCGGGGTCTCACGCCGCACGTCGTAGCGCCGCTGGCCGGCCTCCAGCCTGGACCAGACGTCGAAGCCGTCGGCGGGGTCGCGGGGCCGGTCGGTGTAGTCCAACAGCGCCCCCAGAGCGGCGCCGTAATAATCGCTCGAGCCGACGCCCCCCTGGAAGTCCGAGGAGAATCGCGCGGCGATGGAGAGCTCGAGGTGGTCGCCCAGCGGCTGGGTCAACTCGGCCTCGCCGGAGTCGGAGCGGCGGTCGGTGCGCCGGAGACCGGTGTAGGACAGCTCCAGCGCCGACCGGCCGCCGAAGAGGAACCGCTTGGTGTACGCCGCCCGGTAGTCGGCGTTGTCGGCGGAGGTCCGCCGGTACAGCCCCGCGAGGTCGTGCCCTCCGCCGCCCAGGTTCACGAGGCGGAACTGGAGCTCCCCGTAGAGTCCGGTCCCGTCCCCCGTATCGCCCAGGCCCAGGGCGCCGTCGAAGTACACCGTCCGCCCCGGCTCGGCCTCGAGCCGCAGGGTCCCGCCGTCCAGGGTGAGCGCGACGCGGTCGTAATAGCCCGTCCGCTCCATGCGGCGCCGGGCCGCCTCCAGGGTGTCGGGGGTCAGGGGGTCGCCCCGCGCCAGCCCCAGGGCGGCCAGGGCGGTGAGCTCCGCCTCGCCGTCCAGATTTTCGACCTGGATAACGTCCACGCAGGTGAGCTCGCCCTCCGTCAGCTCGAGGGTGAGGCCGAGCGACCCGTCGGGCGCGCGTCTCGGCTCCACCAGCTCCATCCCGACGTCCAGGTAGCCCGCCGAGGCGTAGAGGTCGCCCACGGCCCGCAAAAGACCGTTCGGCCCGTCCCTGCGCCAGCCGGTGCGCGCCGCCGCCTCGACCAGCCGCGGCTCGACGGCCCGGGCACCGTTCACCGTCAGGGCGCCCAGCGGGACCCGCTCACCCCGCTCCAGGGTGACCCGCAGCAGCACGCCGCCCTCGCGCGCGGACGTCGAAGGCGTCAAGCGGGCGTCCAGGTAGCCCTCCGCGGCGAGAGCGGCCGCCGCCTCGCGCAGCGCCCGGTCCGCCAGCTCCTCGTCGAACTCCTCCCCCACCGCCAGCGCGGCCAGCTCCGGCAGCTCCGCGCCGTTCCCCTCCAGCCCCACCAGGGGGACGGCTCCGGCCGAGACGGCCAGGATGACCAAGAGCGATGCGGCGGAATATCTCACGGACGGTTCCCGGGTTCAAGAAGGGGAACGGCCCGGCGTTCCCCGCAAATCCGGCCCCCGGCTCAGGGGTCAGTGCAGGCGGCCCTGCCACGGATGGCCGTTGTTCCAGCCGGCGTCGGATTCGTAATCCACGAAGTACACCCTGAGGTCGGCGTCGGACTCGTAGTCCACGTAGTAGATGACCACGTCGGCGTCGGACTCGTAGTCCACGAAGTACCACAGGCCGTCCTCGTCGCCGGCGTCGCTCGCGTAGTCCACGACGTAGACGTTCAGGTCGGCGTCGGACTCGTAATCCTCGACGTATACGTCGAGGTCGGCATCCGATTCGTAGTCGGCCACGTAGATATTTCCCGCCGGAGCGGGGATGACCGCCGCCAAAACCAAAATCGCCAGAAGCTTTTTCACCGCACCTCCCCTTCGCGCGTTGAGGACCACGTACAAAGTATAGGCCGTTTCGGCGGGAGCTTCAACGTTCATTCGTCGAAGGGCGCCAGCGACTCCCGGCCGAAGGCGCCGTTCCCCGGGGCGTACCACCGCCCCCGCCAGCCGTTTCCGTCCCTGGAATAGACTGAAACGCCGTAGGCGCCTTCATTGAAACCGGCCACGAGCCAGTCGCCGATGAAAAGCGCGCCGCCGGGGATGAGCTCCTCCCCCACGGTCCAGCGCAGCGCCACCGCGCCGTTCCAGGGCTTGGCCTGGAGGAAGCCGTTGTATTCCGTCCCGTCGGGGCCCTCCCCCGTGACCTCGAACACCGCGTCCGCGGGCCAGGCGGTCAGGGCCGGCGGTTCGCCGGAAACCTCGCCGACGACCTCGGAGCCTATTCCGTCGCCGCCGGTCCAGCGCCCGGTGAGCCCGCCTTCTTCCAGATGATACACGCCGACGCACAGGCCCCCGGGACCGACCCGCGCCACGGCGAACAGGCCGTCCCCGAAGGTCATCCCCACGCCCCGGGCGTCATGGCCGCCGCCGGTCCAGGCGAGCTCGAAGGCCTCGGGATTTTCCCCGCTGCGCGTGATGGTCACCTCGCAGGTGTAAGGCTCGCCGGACGGCGGGGTGCAGAGGGATTGGTAGGTCACGGCCGGTGCGCCGATGGCGGGCAGGGGCGAGGGGCCGTCGTCCGCCGGGGGCGCATCGGCGTCCTCGGGGCTCGGGGCCTCCTCCCCGCCGCATCCGGCCAGGAGGAGGGCGAGGGCGAGCGTCAAGACGAAAGGTGTTTTTCTCATCGGTTGGGCTCTACTGCGGCCGCATGGTCTCGGTGCCGATGTTCATCGCGCCCTCGGCGAACCACTTTCCGGTCCACTCGTCGCCCTGGTGCTCGTAGTACTGGACGGTGAGGTCCAGGCCGAGCTGGTACACGACCACCACGGCGTCGCCGGTGTAGAGGGCGCGGCCCTGGTAGCTCTCCACCTCGGTGTGCTGGGTCATCATGACGCCCTTCTGGGGCCCGGTTCCGAAGACCGCCACGTTCAGGTAGCCCGTGTAAGGGGAGCCGTCGGGGTTGGTGCCCTGGAAGTCGAAGTCGGTGGGCAGGTCCCAGGCCAGGACCTCGGGCGGCTCGACCCCCTCGCCGGCGGATTCGGTGCCGGCCTCGAAGCCGTTGGTCCAGCGCCCGGCCAGGCCCTTCTCGCCCATCCGGTAGACGCCGACGTAGTGCTTGAGCGTGGCCGGGGCGTAGCCCACCGCCAACAGACCGTCGCCGAACTCCAGGCCGTAGCCGGAAAACTTCTCATCGCCGTCGGCCTTCCAGACCATTTCGTAGAGGCCCTCGCGCATCGGGGTGAGGGAAAGCTCGTAGGCGATTTCCTTCCCGTCCAGGTCGGTCTGGACGGACCGGTAGATGGTGGCCTCACCGCCGCCTTCCCCGCCGCAGGCGGCGAAGAGGAGGACGACGAGGACGATGCAGAACGCCGAGGCTGCCTTCATGCTGTCTCCTTCGAGTGGGGGTGGCGCGATTGACCCGGCGAGTGTATGAAACCCGGCGGCCGGTGTCCAGCCCCGGGTTGCGGCGACCTTTGCTCCGGCTGCGATGACGCAGGGGCGGTCTCCTGACCCGTCCGCGGGCCGACCGCATGTCGGGCCCTACGGGGACTATTTAGAACCGTAAAAAAAGGGACGGCCGCAGCCGTCCCCCCGAGGCGCCGCCGGTCAATCCTCCCGGAGCTCCGGCGGGACCGGCAGCCCCTCGCGGATGTAATCCTTGGCCTCGGGCTCGTAGTCCAGCATGTAGGAATAGTCCTTGTCGGTATAGTCGCTGATGACGAGGATGGCCACGCGGCGGACCTCGATGTCCGGGCTCTGAAGGTAGTCGTCGAGGAAGTTGACGCCGAACTGGCCGCCGGCGGAGAAGATGACCGGGGCGTAGGCCAGCGCGCCGACCTGACGCTCGCGCACGGCGGTGACGAGGGCGGGGTACGCCTCCTCCTCGGCGCACTGGAGGCCGAGCACGGACACCGTGGCCGGCTGGCCCTCCAGGGACAGCGCCCGCACCAGGCCGTTCACGTGCACCTCGCCCTCCAGGTCGAACAGGACGCAGGCCGCCGGCGCGGATTCGGCGTCGTCGCTCTCGGCGAGGTCCCGCATCTCGTCGCATATTCCGTCCAATCCCAGGTACAGGGCGACCAGCAGCCGCTCCCGGGCCTCGTCGTCCTCCACCCAGCGGTAGAAATCCAGGAGCAGGCGGAGGTTCTCCGGCAGACCCTCGGCGAGCGCCAGGACGGGCAGCCCGTCGCCGGTGACCCGCAACAGGGCCTCCACCCCGATTTCCAGGTCGGCGAAACGGGCCAGGCGGTCGAGCCTTTCGCCGGCGGAGAGGCTTATGTCGTCGGCGATGCGCCCCAGGCCGGCGGTCAATTCGGTCAGGCCGACCTCCTCGACCCGCGCGCCCCAGTCGGGGCCGTCGGGCTCCACGGCCAGTTCCTCAACCGTCACCGCCGCCGCCATCGTCGCAAGGAGAACCACAAACAGGGGGAGGTATTTCATGGACTTTTCGCCTTCCAGAGCGTGACCTTCCAGACACCGTCGAGACGCATCATATAGAACACGTTCAATACCGGGTCCGACCAGCCGCCCGCGCCGTCGGAGTAGGCCAGCTCGGCCTCGCAGATGACGACCCCGCTCCCCAGGTCGGGGGCCGCGCCGTCGGCGACCGCGCGCCGGGGGACGTAGTGGATGAAGTCGGAGCGGCCGTCCGCGGTCAGGCCTTCCAATCGCGCCCGGCTCTCCCGGGCCTCGGCCTCCCAATCGGTTCCGAGCCAGGGCGCGTCGTCGAAGAAGGCCAGCGCCGCGGACTCATCCCCGCTCCACACGGCCGCGAGGAAGCGCGAGACCGCGTTTTCCGGCGTACCCGGCTCGTCGGCGGGGGTCATCGCCCGGATGTTGGCCGCCGCGCAAGTCGCCAGGCAGACGACGCCGATGAGCACTTTGAATAAAGCCGAGCCTCTCATGCCCCTCTCACGCGCCCCCGTAAAATAAAACCAACCTCCAACTTAGACTACTCCCTAAAGCTCGAAGAGCACCACTAAAAAACGAAACCTACCTCCAATCCCGACTCCACCCTTACAGCTCGAAGAGCACCACGGCCAGGCCGGTCTCCAGGGAGCCGTCGTCTCCGAGCGGCACCCCCAGGGTGAGGGACAGCTCCAGGTCGGCGACGCGGAAGTGGAAGCCGGGGATGAGGGAGGACTCCCGGTACGTCGAAATCCCGTACTGGCTTTCCAGCGAGAGCGTGAACCAGTCGGTGGCGGCCCAGATGAGGCCGAGGCCCCCCTCGAATCCGCCGCCCCCGGCGAGGTCGTAGCCCAGGTTGGCCAGGACCCCGCCCTTGAGGAAGTCGAACTCCAGGGCCAGGCCCACGGCCGGGGTCGCGATTCCGTCGGGGGTCTCCGGGCCCAGGTCCACCGGCGGACGGTAGCGGGCGGGCTCGTCAATTGCGAGGTAGGTCGGCCCCGTCGGGAGGGCGAGCCTGGCGTAGAGGGCGTAGGCGAAATCGCCGGATGAGGGTGGCGCCAGCTTCCCCGCCAGCGTCAGGTCGCCCATCCCGCCAAAGGTCTCGCCGCCCGCGAAAATCTGGTTCACGTAGGGCGCCTTGACCGAGAACTCGCCCCAACCGCCCAGGCCGACCGAGACGGCCATCCAGGGCCGGACCACGCGCTCGAGGGGCACGTACTCGGGGAAGGTCAAACCGTTGAGCCGGTCGTAGTAGTCCGCGCCCAGGGCCACGCGCACCGACCAGGGCTCCGGGCCGCGGGCCGACGCGAGCATGCTCAAGCCGAGCCCGCCCGCGGGTCCCACCAGGCCCACCGGCAGGTCGGGAATGTGGAACACGAGGCGGTACTCCCGGGAGTTGCCCGCCGCGTCGCGGGCGACCAGGGGCACCGAACCGTCGTAGGCCGCCGTGGGCACGGTGGCCTCGAAGCCGCCGTCGCCGGAGAGGGGGACCGGCCCGGCGCCGACGACGAGGTTGACCGCGTCGGTGGCCCGGCCCCACAGGGTGAGGGTGCGTCCGCCGCCGCCCAGCCGCCAGCCCTCAATCTCCAGGTCCGGCGGTACGTCGTCCACGGCCACCTCGAAGGAGCGGACCGGGGAGAATTCGCCGGCCAGGCCGTCGTCGTCCAGGGCGGCCGCGCGCCAGTAGTACGTCCCGGGAACCAGCTCCAGCCGCAGGGCCTCGCCGGCGGCCGACTCGCGCTCCTCGAAGAGCCGTGTGCAGGTCGGGTCGGCGGCGAGCTGGAACCGGACGCGGGTCGCCCCCGCGGGGGCCTCCCACTCGAACACCACGCCCCGCCGGGCGTCGGCGGCGAAGACCATTGACGCGCCGTCCGCGGGCCGGACCAATACGGGCTCGGCGGGGAGGGTCTTACGGACGTAGCCGTGCTCGCGGACGACGGCGCCCTCGCCGGGGCCCAGCTCGAAAGGCTCACCGGCGGGCTCGCCCGCTAGCCGCGGCTCGACGCGCACGTGCCCGCGGAAAACGGCAATCTGGGTCACGCCCGGGTCGGGCGACGCGACCTCGAAATCCGTCCCGCGGACGATGGCCACCGCCGTGGGGCCGATGACGCGGAACTCGTCGCCTTCGCCCAGAACCGCGTCCAGCACCGCCCGGACCCGCCCGTAGAGCAGCTCCAGCAGCGTCGAGCCCGGGCCCTCGCTCCGGACGGACCCCTCGAGGCGCAGGCCGGTCGAGGGGGCCAGGATGACCCGGGCGCCGCCCACCGAGAGCTCCGCGGTGGAGAGCTCCCCCGTGCGCGCCGTGTCGCCGGGGGCCACGGCCGTGTCGGGGTGGAGCGGCTCGAAACCGCCGTGCTCCCGCCCCACGGTCACGTTGCCGTCGCCCGCCACCAGCTCCGCCCACCCCACGTCGGGACCGGGGAGCGTGAGCCTTTCGCCGGGCCGGGGCTCCCGGCCGGTCAGGTCCTCGTTCACGGTCAATAACAGGCGCCAGAGCCCGGCCTGCCCCATGGCGCGCTCCGCCAGCGCCTCCAATGTCTCGCCGGGGCGCAGCACCGCCTCATCGGCGAGGGCCGCGGCCGCGAGGCAGAGCGCCAGGACTGTTACGATAAAACGCATCGCGTAAAAATGAACCTCACACACCGATTATAGCAACATCCGTTCCACGGTCAAGGCGTGAGCGGCAGGGACACCGTCACCCCGATGACTGACGGGTCCCGACCCGCTCCGAAGGCCCCTCTGCACCCCCCGGCCGCCGGAACCGGGAGGAAATTTCCGGCGTAGGGGGAAAGAACGCCTCCCGCCGTCCCCGTGGGGGTTCGACCCCTCGGGGGGGAATTTCCCCCGCCTTGACGCCGACGAACTTTTCATCTATTATTGGATGATTAACACCGGCTCAACGCCCTTCACCCGGAAAAATATGGAAGACATCACCATCCGCGGTGCCCGCGAGCACAACCTGAAGAATATAGACCTCGTCATCCCCCGGGGGAAGCTGGTGGTGTTCACCGGCGTCTCCGGTTCCGGCAAGAGCTCCCTGGCCTTCGACACGCTCTACGCCGAGGGCCAGCGGCGGTACGTCGAGAGCCTCTCCAGCTACGCCCGCCAGTTCCTGGGGCAGATGGAGAAGCCCAGGGTGGACCAAATCACCGGCCTCTCGCCGGCCATCAGCATCCAGCAGAAGGCCGCCAGCCGCAACCCCCGCTCCACCGTGGGCACCATCACCGAAATCCACGACTACCTCCGCGTCCTCTACGCGCGCGTGGGCAAGCCCCACTGCCCCTCCTGCGGGCGGCCCATCGGCTCCCAGTCGGCCGAGCAAATCGTCGAAGAGGTGATGAAACTCCCCGCCGGGACCCGCTTCATGGTCAACGCCCCGGTGGTGAAGAACCGGAAGGGCGAGTTCAAGAACCTCCTGGAGAGCCTGCGCCAGCAGGGGTTCGTCCGGGCGGTCATCGACGGGCGGATGGAGGAGCTGACCGAGATTGCCGGTCTGGACCGCAAGCGGCCCCACGATGTGGAGGTCGTCGTGGACCGGCTCATCGCCAGCGAGAACATCCGCGCCCGGCTCACCGACTCCATCGAGACCGCCCTGCGCCTGGCGGACGGCGTGCTGACCGTCTCGCTGGTCCGGGACTCGGAGGGCTTCTCCGGGGCGGTGGCCGAGGCGGTGGCCCGCCTGGCCGATAAGGATGGCGCCCCCGACGAGGCGTCCACCGGCGAAGGCCCCCACTTCGACGCCGAAGGCCGGGCCGTATTCAGCGAGCACAACGCCTGCGCCGTCTGCGGCGTTTCCTTCCCCGAGCTCTCGCCCCAGATGTTCTCCTTCAACAGCCCCCAGGGGATGTGCCCCTCCTGCGGCGGCCTGGGCTCCACCCTGGAGGTGGACCCGGACCTGGTGGTGCCCGACCCGACGCTGTCCATCCGCGAGGGCGCCGTGGCCGTCTGGGGCAAAATCGACGAGACGAAGACCTGGCGGCTGTCGCGCCTGGAGAGCCTGGCGGCCCACTACAACTTCACCCTGGACACCCCCTGGGGCGAGCTCCCGCCCGAGGTCCACCAGGTCATCCTCGAGGGCTCCGAAGACGAGGAAATCGAGTTCACCTGGGAGTACGAGCACGGCTCCGGCTCCAGCACCCACGCCTACACCGGGGTCATCGAGAACCTCCACCGGCTGTACCGGGAGACGAAATCCGACGCGGCCCGGCAGTTCTACAGCCGCTTCTTCACCAGCCTGCCCTGCAAGGTCTGCGATGGCCGGAAGCTCCGCCCCGAGGCGCTGGCCGTAACCCTGGCCGGCCTCAACATCAACGACCTGGGTGAGCTGCCGGTCAGCGAGCTGGTCGGGTTCTTCGCCGGACTCACCCTCAACGACACCGAGCGCAAAATCGCCCAGGAGCTGCTGAAGGAGGTCCGCTCCCGGCTGGGCTTCCTGGTCAACGTGGGGCTGTACTACCTGACGCTGAACCGCTCCGCGCCGACCCTATCCGGCGGCGAGGCCCAGCGCATCCGCCTGGCCAGCCAAATCGGCTGCGGCCTGGTCGGCGTCCTCTACATCCTGGACGAGCCCTCCATCGGCCTGCACCACCGCGACAACGTCAAGCTCATCAAGACCCTCACCGACCTGCGGGACCTGGGGAACACGGTCATCGTCGTCGAGCACGATGAGGCGACGATGCTGGCGGCGGACCACATGGTGGACTTCGGCCCCGGCGCGGGGCACATGGGCGGGCGAATCGTGGCCCAGGGCACCCCCGACGAAATCAAGCGGACCCCGGGCTCCCTCACCGGCCGCTACCTGGCCGGCGACCTGGCCATCGCCGTCCCGGAGAAGCGCCGCCCGGGCAACGGCCACTTCCTCGAGCTCTACGGCTGCACCCATCACAACCTGAAGAACGTGGAGCTGCGCATTCCACTGGGCACCTTCACCGCCGTCACCGGGGTCTCCGGCTCGGGGAAGAGCTCGCTGGTGAACGAGACGCTCTTCCCGGCGCTGGCCACGGCCCTGCGGCAGACGCGGCTGCACGGCGGCCCCTTCGAGAAAATCGGCGGCCTCAAGCAAATCGACAAGGTCATCGACATCGACCAGAGTCCTATCGGCCGCACCCCCCGCTCCAACCCCGCCACCTACATCAAGGTCTTCGACCACATCCGCCGGCTGTTCGCCCAACTCCCCGCGGCCAAGGTCCGCGGCTACTCGCCGGGACGCTTCAGCTTCAACGTCCGCGGCGGCCGCTGCGAGGCCTGCCAGGGCGACGGGCTCATCAAAATCGAGATGCACTTCCTGCCCGACGTCTACGTCACCTGCGACGTCTGCCACGGCAAGCGCTACAACACGGAGACCCTCTCCGTGCGCTACCGCGGCTACAACATCTCCGACGTGCTGGAGATGGACGTCTCCGAGGCGCTGGAGCTCTTCCGCAACATCCCGCAAATCGCCCGGATGCTGGAGACCCTCACCAGCGTGGGCCTGGACTACGTCAAACTCGGCCAGCCGGCGACCACCCTCTCCGGCGGCGAGGCCCAGCGCGTCAAGCTGGCCCGCGAGCTCACCAAGCGCTCCACCGGCAAGACCGTCTACATCCTCGACGAGCCCACCACCGGCCTGCACTTCGCCGACATCGCCAAGCTCCTGGGCGTCCTGCAGACCTTCGTGGATTTAGGCAACACGGTCATCGTCATCGAGCACAACCTGGACGTCATCAAGAACGCGGACTACATCGTGGACCTGGGTCCCGAGGGCGGCGACGACGGGGGGCGCATCATCGCCCGGGGCTCGCCGGAGAAGGTCGCCCTGGTCGAGGAATCATACACCGGCAACGTCCTGCGCCAGGTCCTGCCGCGGTTCGCCGAGACCGTCCCCGACGCGATGGCCCGGGGCTAGAGGGCCGGGTCGAGGGGATGCATATCCCCTCCCCCCTTTGGGGGGCGGCTCGCCGACGGGCTAGGGTGGGGGGTGCGATGGTCCCCTCCCCCCTCTGGGGGGCGGCTCGCCGACGGGCTAGGGTGGGGGGTTCAAGCGGCGGGGAAAGGATT
>CAYTCV010000060.1:0-11985 GCA_964436465.1 uncultured bacterium | reverse complement strand
ACTGGTTCGGCGCAGCCTAATCACCCCTACAAAAAGGGCGGCCCGAAAGCCGCCCCTTGGGTAAGGTCGGACGCGCCCTCCCGACACTGGTTCGGCGCAGCCTAATCACCCCTACAAAAAGGGCGGCCCGAAAGCCGCCCTCAGGAACCGGATGTGTACTAGTACAGAGCCTTGACCGCGCCCCAGGTGGTCGACTCGACGGCCGGGTCGCCATCCCAGTAGCAGCGGAGCAGGTAGTCGCCGTTGGCGGTGGTCGGAGTCCAGGAGCCCTGGTAGCCGGTCCAGTCGTGCGTCCCGGCCACCGCGTCCACGCCGATGGCGTCCGCGTTCGGGTAGTTCCCAATCTGCTGCCAGGCGATGTAGAAGACGCCACTGGTCAACGAGATTTGGGGGTCGGAATCCACCCACTCGAAGACGCCGCCCGTGACGGGCATGAACATCTCATATCCCAGGTCGGAGCCGGGGTAGCCGCCCAGGTCCCCGAAGGTGTGGAGATAGGCGCCCTGGAACGAGCCGTCCGGCCAACCCGGATAGGTCACGGCACCGTAGGTTATGACCGCGCCGAGGTCGCCGCCGGTCTTCACGTCGTCGAACTGCACCGCCCAGTAGTTGCCGCCGGTGTACCAAATCCAGCCACTGGTCATGATTCCGTCATCCCAGTAGAACTCATACACGGCGGGGGCCTGAGGATGAGTGTTGACGCTGACGCCGCTGGTCATCACGCTGTTGGCGGCGAAGGCGCAGACGGCAACAAGCAGCAATAGCACGAGCTTCTTCATAGAGTTCCTCCTGATGTCGTTTGTTCGCTAAATCATCAACCCTGCCAGAGGTGCCGACAGGAAGCACGCAGCGAATCTAGCATCCCCGCCCGGTGAATGTCAAGAACTTTTCTTATTGAAGGCCGGTCTCACCAAGTTGCGCCAGGCGCGCCTCGGCGTACGCCTTCTGGTCCTCGGGAGTCCGGGGACCGGCCAGACGGAGGAACTCCCGGTACAAAATCGCCGCGTCCGCCGCCCCCACCGGCGAGTGCTCGACGAGCCTGGCGAAGTGGAAGTAAACCTCCGGCTCGTCGGGCATGAGGGCCAGGCAGCGGTGGTACAGCTCCTCGGCCTCGGCGTAGCGGCCGGTCTCCTGGGTGCAGACGGCCTGGTTCAGGAGCGCCCCGGTCATGGAGGGGTCGGCGTGGAAGGCGTCGGCGAAGCTGGCCGCCGCGAGGTCCATCTCGCCCCTCGCCTGGTGGAGAAGCCCCATGTCGTAGCCGACCACCGCCGCCTCCGGAGCGACGCGCCGCGCGTGGACCAGCAGCCCCTCGGCCTCGTCGAGCCTGGCCCCGCCCAACAGGACGGCGGCCAGCCCGGTCAGCGCGTCGAGGTAATCGGGGTCGAGCTCCAGGGCTTGCCGGTAGGCGGTCTCCGCCTCGCCCGACCGCCCCTGACGCACGAGGTTCGCCGCCAGGTTGGAATAAACCCCGGCCTCGTCGGGCGCCCGCTCGACGAGCCACCGCCAGGCGCGCTCCGCCTCGCCGGAGTACCCCTTCGATTCGTAATACAGGGCCAGGTTCTCCCCGGCCGCGAGGGCCGACGGACCGGAGAGCTCCCGCGCCCGCTTCAGGTACTCCACGGCCTTATCATCTTCTCCCAGCTCCGCCGCCAGGGCGCCGGCGTTGGCCAGGAGGACCGCGTCGTCGGGGGCGAGCGCCACCGCCGCCTCGTAGTGGCCGAGGGCCGGACGGTCCAGCCCGAGCGCGTCGAGGGTCTCGGCCAGCCTGGCCCTCGGCTGCCACTCGTTTCCGGCGACGATATCGGCCAGGGCCAGTTGACCCGCGGCGCACCCCGGGAGACCGGCGCCGACCGCCTGGGACAACCGCGAAAGCGGGTACTGGAGCGCCAGGTTCCGCGAGGCCACGTCGGTGTAGAGACCCGGGCGCCGCTCCAGATATGGAAGCGCGACCACCGTCGCCCCCCCGACGACGGAGGGGTATCCGTACCCCAGACCGGTCGGCTGCAGTCCCCTGTCCGGCAGCCCCTCGGGCACTAACCCGACGACCGGACGGTGCGCCCGGAGCGCGGGGGGAAGGAAATCATCCCCGTACTCCGTCCGCGTCCGGCGGAGGAAGCTGAAGAGCGGCTCCACGTCTGGTCGGCGGTCGGCGGTCTCGTGCAGAGCCAGGGCGCCGAAGAGGTCGTCGGTGCGGGCCAGCAGCTGTGAATCAGGGGGGGCGGCGCGGAGGAAGTCGGCGGCGAAACCCTCCGCCAGCCGGTCCTCGGCGCGCGAATGACCGACGTGGTAGGCGATGAGCACCCCGGCCACGGCCGCGGGCAACAGCGGCACGGCTCGGCCCAGCCAGTGGTCCCTGAACCGCCGTTGGGCCCGGGCAAGGCCGAGCCCGGCCAAAAGCGCCAGGGCCGCCGCCGGACCCAGCAGGTACGCGTCCACGTCCGGCTTGGCGTACCCGGCGGTCAGCAGGAGTCCCACCGCGACCCAGGTGACGAGGGCTACAGCCCAGCGCGGGCGCTCCAGGAAGGAGAAGATGAGCCCGAGGAGAATGGGCACCAGAATCAGCCAGCCCCGCTCCAACACCAACTGCAGGGCCAGACGGCCCAGGCGCGTCAGGTAGCCGGTGGCCGTACCGCTGAAGAGGGCCGTTCCGTAATCGCCGCCCCGCAGGTGCTCCAGGAGCGCCCCCAGCGTCCGCGGGTCGCCCCAGTCAACCGCCGAGGAGGACGCCGCCCGGAGCGGCAGGTAAAGATAGGCGGACAGGCCGAGGAGGAAGGCGGCGGCCGCCAGGGCCCCCGCTCGGGGCTCCAGTTTCCGCCACGGAACGAGGACCAGCAGGGCGGGCAGGAGGAACAGGGCCGACAGGTGGTGGGCCAGCGACAGGCCGTAGGCCAGCGCCAGGAGCGGGAAGAAGCGGGAATCGGGCTTCGCGTCCCCCTTCACCGCCCCGCGCAGCTCGAGGGCCAGGTTCAGGCACACGAGCTGGAGGGCGAGCGAGAGGGCGTACACCTCGGCGGAGAGCGCCTCGAACCAGGCCAGCCGGCCGAAAATCACCAGCACGCCGACGAACACCGCGGCGACCGCGGACCCGGTCAGACGGAGGCCGAGGCGCACCGCCAGCCCCGCGGCCAGCGCCATGGCGAGGGCCGAAAAGAGGTTGAGCCCCCACGCCCCGCCCAGGGTGAGGAACAGGAGGCCCGTCTGGAGGTACAGGGGATAGCCGGTGGGGTGGGCCACGCCGAGACTCGCCACGGCGGTCTGCAGCTCCCCGGCGTCGCCGGCGACCAGCCCGGGGGCCAGGGTGAAGAGGTAGAGAACCAGCGCGACCGACGCCGCGAGCCACGGGAGCAGCCGTTCGATGCCGCGTACGCCTTGTGTCGGAACCGCGTCGGTCGTCACGGCTATTCCGCCGTCCGCTCGCCCCGGGGTCCGACCGAGGCCCAGGCCATGCGGGGTGTGTTGAAGAGGGCCGCGAATCCGCCG
The DNA here is from genome assembly GCA_964436465.1 of uncultured bacterium. GTDB lineage: Bacteria > RBG-13-66-14 > RBG-13-66-14 > RBG-13-66-14 > RBG-13-66-14 > RBG-13-66-14. The sequence continues at coordinate 8,505 of CAYTCV010000060.1, read as the reverse complement.
TCCGGAGTAAGGACGGCCAGTCCGCCGCGGCCGCGCTCGAAACGGCCCAGCCTGTCCAGGGCGGAGCGGGCGGCCTCCTCGGGCGCGAGACCCCGGCCGAGGTCGTCCACCACCCCCTTGGCCAGGACCAGGCGCATGATTTGCTCCCCCCAACCGGTGCAGCAGCAGGCGCCGTAACGGTTGTCGGCGTAGAGACCGCAGCCGGGCAGGGCCGAATCGCCGATTCTCCCCGGGTGCTTGAAGGAGACGCCGCCCGTCGAGTTGCCCACCGCCAGGTCGCCCTTCGAGTCCAGGACCAAAGCCCCCGCCGTGTCCTTCGGCTCCTCGAACTTTTCGGCGAGGTCGAATCCCTCGGTGCGGTACCGGTTCCAGTTGCGCCGCTCGCGCTCGATGATGAGCGCCTCGGTCCCGCACTCCGGGAAGCCGCGCTCCCGGGCGAAGAGCTCGGCCCCCTCGCCGGCCAGGAGGCAGTGCTTCCCGTCCTCCAGTACGGCCCGGGCTACTCGGATGGGGTTGGCGAACCGGCGAATCCCCACCACCCCCCCGAACCGGAGAGTGGAGCCGTCCATGATTCCCGAATCCAGCTCGGGGTATCCGTCCCGTCCCAGGACCGACCCGAGCCCGGCGTCGAAGGTCGGGTCGTCCTCCAGGATGCACACCGCCGTCACCACCACGTCCATGGCGCAGCCGCCGCGGGAGAGCTCGGCGTACCCGGCCCGGGCGGCCCGCAGGCAGCCCTCGCGATGGGCCGGCCACTGTTCCGGCGGAATGCTCCAGGCGCCCCCGTGAACGACGATGAGCGGTTCCACGTCGGTTCAGCCTCGTTCGTCGTCGGGCGTGAACCCGAGGTTGCGGGCCAGGGTCCGGGCCACCGAGGCCTGCTCCTCGGTGAAAAGCACGGCGGAGCAGGACTCGCAGTTTTTCAGGCTGCCGGAGCGAATCTCGCTCTGCGCCTGGGTCGGAACCTCCATGCGGCAGGAGGAGCAGATGGCGCCGTCCACCAGGGCGCAGATGTGCGGCTGGGCGGAGAGCTTGTCGAAGATGCGCCGACCGATTGTGTTCAGTCGCTCGACGAGGGCCTTGCGCTCCTCCTCGAGCCTGGCCCGGCGTTTCGTCAGGTTTTCCCCCTCGGCGGTGACGGCCGCCAGGGCGCCCTGCACCTCGGACACCGTCCGCTCCCTCTCGGCGCGGGCCTCCCGCACCCGGGGAAACAGCTCCTCGATGCCCTCCATCAGCTCCAGAATGCGGTCCTCCACCTCTGACTGCCGTCCCTTCTCCAGCTCGATTTCCTCCAGGAGGGTCTTGTACTCCCGGTTGTCCTTGGCGGTCAGGAGCTGCTGCTGATGGCGCGCCCGCCTCTCCTTGACGCCGTCCGCCTCCATCTCCAGGCGCTTCTGCTCGAGCTGTTTCGCCTTGAGCTCCACCTCGAGGGCGTCCAGGTCCTTCTCCATCTCCTCGAGCCGCCGCCGGAGCGACGACTCCTCCTCCGGCAGCTCCCGGAGGCGCCGGGTCGTCCGCAGGAGTTGCCGCTGGTAGAGTTCGAGCGCCCAGAGCTGTGCGCGGGTCAGGTCCACTTCCGCCTTGTCCATCGGTCATCCCCAGTCGGGCTGTAGGTGCTTGGAAGTCCCCGCGGGGGGCGTGGCGGGTGTCAAAAATGGCCGCCCGCGGGCGACCATTACGCGCTATTCATCCCCTCCGCGACCCCGGCGGAGTCCCCTCTTTCTGCGCCTGGGCGTCCGTTCGGCCGCCTCCGCCTTCAGACGGTCCACGAACTCCGTGCGCCGCAGGTAGTGGCGGCCGAGGACGAATCCGATGCCGATAAGGCCGCCGATGAAGCCGCCGATGAGCGTGTAGATAACCTTCCGCGGCCGCGCGGGTCTCGTGTCGTAGCTCGCCGCGGAGACTATGCGCGGGACGTCGCGGTTGGCCAGGGTGCGCTGCTCCTCGAGACGGGCCTGCTCGAACTGGGCCACGAGGTACTTGTATAGCTCGCCGTACCCCGAGATTTCCAGCTTGAGCTGCGTGTACTCGACGAACTTCGGCGGCTGGTTGCGCAGAAAGTCCTGGATTCTGTCTATCTCCCGCTGGAGGGACAGCTCCGTGGTGCGCAGCTCGTCGAGCTGCTTGTTCATGTTGCGCAGCCTCTTGTCCCGCAGTTCCTCCTCCGCCGTGCGCAGGGACGCCTCGGCTTCCTGAACCAGGGGATGCTCCTCGGTGTAGTGGGTCAGGAGCTGGGCCAGGTGCAACCGCAGATTGTCCACCTGGGTCTCGAGAGTGGAGGTGGCGACGTCATAGGTCGCCGCGGTTCCGGGAACGCCCAGGGCCGCCGCGGCCGCGGATTCCGCCGAGATGGAGGTGCCCGACGTCTGGGCGCTCTCCATCAGCCTCTCGGCCACCTGGCGCTGGACCTTGACCTGGAGGCGCTGCTGCTCGAGGGCCGCTATCTGCCCGATGAGGGTGCTCACCTCGACGTCGGGCGCGTAGACCATCTGCTCCACGCTGTAGGCGGCCAGGGCGCGGGCGTCGCTTTCGAGCTTGGCCCGCACCTCGTTCACCTGGTTCTCCAGGAAAGAGCGGAGCTGGCCCGTGGTGCCCGAATAGTAGGTCTCGGTGCGCTCGATGTACTTGTTGACGATGGCGGTTACCACGTTCTGCGCCATGACGGGCGTGTAGCTCTCGGCGGTGACGATGATGGTGTCGCCGGTCGAGGGTGTGACGTCTATCATGTCCCTGAGCAGGGCGGCGGCCTCCTCCGGCGTGTTTATCATCACCGTGAAGGTCTCGCCCTCCTCGGGGGAATGACAGGCCATGACGAAGTTCAGCCCCTCGGCCTCGAAGCGGTCGAAATTCCTGCCGGAGCCGATGTAGCGGCCTTTGTTGGTGTAGACGACGTAATCGCCGTCATCGGAGGTGAACTCGAAGGTGTAGTCGTTGCCGCCGGCCGTCTCGTTGGCCTTGAAATCGGAGAGGTAGGGGGTTTTGTCGTCGTTGAGCGGGACGTCGGAGTAATCGGGCAGAAGGCCGTACTCGACGACCACCTCCTCCAGCACCGACCGCGAGGCCATCAGCTCGGCCTCGAGGTCCACGGTCGTCGGCACCAGCCCGCCGATGCTCATCCCCCCGAAGGCCGAAAGAAGCGAGGACATCGTCTGCGTCTTCTCCGGGAGCAGGATGGTCATCTCCGAGGAGTAGAGGGGCGTGAGGGTGAAGCAGATGACCAGCGTCACGATGCCGGTCAACAGACCGCAAAAGACGATGACCCACTTCCCCGCCCACAACAGGGCCAGGAAACGGATGAGGAAATTGTCGCCCCTGGGTTCTTCGCCCATGGGTCAGTCCGCTCCGTGAAGAAGATGAGCCCGGGTTTTCGGGACCCCGTACCGCCGAACGGCCGCTACGGGTTGAGGTCCTGGTAGTCCAGGAGGATTTGCTCGGTCCGGTCGACCAGCGACAGGGACGGGAAGATGCGGGACAGAATCTCGTTCCACTCGTAGAGAGCGGTCTTCGGCACGTAGATGATGTCCCCCGTCTGGACGGCGATGTTCTGGCTGAAATCGCCCTCACGGATGACGGCCAGGAGGTCCACCGTGATGATTTCGGGATTCGAGAGCCCGCCGCGGATGACCTTGACCGCGTCCAGCCTGGCGTCGTAGAGCTCCCCGCCGCAGCGGGCGATGCAATCCAGGACGGTGTCCCGGGTCCCGATCTGCATCTTGCGCTGCCCCACGACATACCCCAGCACGTACACGAAGCGCGGGGTGGCGGAGGTCAGCGTCACGGTGACGTCCGGGGCGACCATGTAGGGGATGAGCCTCTCCATGAAGAGCTCCCGGACCTGCTCCAGTGTCATCCCCTCGACGTGCAGGCTCCCCAGGATGTGGACCTGGATGTTGCCGTCCGGGTCCACCGCGTACGCCCCGGAGAAGGGTTTGTCGGTGCTGACGTCGGAGGTGACCTCGGCGAAGACCGACACGGCGAACTTGTCGCCGGGGGCGAGGGCAAACTGCTCCCCCGCGGCGACGGTGCAGATGAGGACCAAAACGAAAATTATCCGGCGGAACATCGCCACCTCGGGACCCGGCGTCGTCGGCGACCGTAGCTGGCCACCTATTTTACAGACAATGCCCGCGGTTGTAAACCCGGTCCACCGTGAATTCAGAGAAGAAATCGCAGCTTGGCCAGAAGCCGGGGCGAGCGGGTAACCACACTTCCCAGCAGGGAGACCATCGAGGTCCGCTTCCCCTCGCGCCACCGCTCCAGCTGCCCGTTCATGATGCGCAACAGCTCGGTGAAATCGTCGTCGTCGAGGCGGAGGTAGAGCCGGCGGAGCCTGGCGTACCGCCGCAGGCTGCGGCCCACCCCGGCCGCCCAGCGCCGGGCGTACCCCTCCAGCCGTCCGGCCGAGAGGTCGCCCGCGGCCAGGCAGGCGGACAGGACCTCGGCCGCCAGCTCGGCCCCCTGGATGGCGTTGGCTATTCCGCCACCGGAGAGCGGCTCGGTGTGGCCCGCCGCATCCCCCACGGCCAGAAAACCGTCGGCGACCAGCCTCTTCGGCTTCGACGGCGCGGGGATGGAGCCGGCCGAGAGCTCCACCACCCCGACTCCAGGCATTCTCCGGTCGAGGAACCGCTCCAGGTGCGGCCGCGCGCCTTCGATACCCCCGCGCGACGGGTCCACGGCGACCCCGACGTTGGCCCGGCCCCCGCCCAGGGGGAAGCACCAGGCGTACCCCCCCGGAGCGACGGCCTCGCCGAGGTGAAACTCCACCAGCGGCTTGGATTCCGGTTGCAGACCGACCACCCGGGCCTGGGCGCAGCTGTGCAGCTCCGCGAGCGGCCAGGACCCGCCCACCCCCGCCCAGCGGGAGACCAGTCCCTCGACGCCGTCGGCGGCCGCCAGCCCGCGGCACCGAACGACGGTCGGCTCCCCGTCCTTTACCAGGGTGACCGACCAGGAGCCGCCCTCGCGCCGGACCGCCGTCGCCTGGGTCCGGACCGAGACCCGGGCGCCGGCCTCCGCCGCCAGCCGGGCCATGCCCCGGTCGAAGAGCCGCCGGTTGAGCACGTACCCGACCACGGATTCGCCCTCGTAGCGGACCTCGTCGCCGTCGGGACCCACGCCCCGGCCGCCGTAGATTTCCTGGGCGACCCAGGCCGGTTCGGGCTCACCCAGCGCCGTCCGCAGCGGCTCCGCCTCCACCGCCTCGGCGCAGCGCACGGGGTTGCCGATTTCGGGACGCTTCTCGACGAGGAGCACGTCGCGTCCGGACTCGGCCAGCCGCCGGGCCAGATGGCTCCCCGCCGGGCCGGCCCCGACGACCAGGACCTCGACCTCCGCCGGAAGCGTCATCCGTCCCCCCGGAGGTCCACCTGCTCCAGGCAGTCGCCGTCATCGGACAGGCGGAAGTCGGCGAAGACGTTCGGCGCGTGCTCCACGAGTATTTCAAAAACCGCCACGGCGAAGCGCCGGATTTCCCACTGGGCCGTGCGGGCGCCGCGCAGCTCCAGGATGTGCCGCCATTCGCGGAGATTCGCCGTAATTACGATTTCGCTCTGGGCGCCGTTGGGCAGCACGAAGCGGGCGTCCTCCTTGGGGACGCCGAGCCCGCGCAAATCTTCGTACGCCGCGCGGCAGCGCTCGACGTGCGCGTCGAAAATCCGCTCCGCCTCGGGGTTTCCGGCGATGGAATCGGGTTCGACCACCTCGAAGCCGCGCTCGTCCACATAGCGCTGGCTCTGCTGGCTGAAGGCGCACAGGCGGTGGCGCACGAGCTGGTGGGTGAAGGTCCGGGAGCCGCCCCGGACGCGGAAGGTGGCCGAGGCGTGCTCGAAGACCGAGTGGTGGCCGGAGCGCAGGAGCATCCGGCAGAAACGGGCCGCCGTGTCCCCGCCGGTCTTGTCGAAGGAGAGGTAGCAGGTCCGCCCGGCGGCCTCGATTAACTTTTCCGGCTCCTGCGTCACCGCCAGCAGCTCCACTTTCAATCCATCACTCATGACAGGATACCCGCTTTTGTGTCGTCGGTTCACATCTGAGTGTCCCGGGCGAGCGGCACCACTGGATTATACAAAAAACCCGGTCCCGAGCGGTCCGCGACGGCGACAGCGGTCAGAAGAGCCGCGGCACCAGCGCCCGGCGCTCCGGGGGGTAGTCGGGGAAGGTCTCCCGGTACCACAGATGGTTGGAGCGGGCGCGGGGGACGAGGTTCGCCGCCGTCCAGAGGAAGAAGGCCAGCCCCGCGAGGGACCAGGTCGCCAGGGCCCAGCCGCCCCACTGGACCAGCTCGCCCAGGTAATTGGGGCAGGAGACCCAGCGGAAAAGCCCGCCGCGCGGAATCTTGTAGCCCGATTCGCCCGGACCGCGCAGCTTCCGCAACGCCCCGTCCGAGGCGACGTGGACCGCGAAGCCGATGAAGAACAGGGCGGCGCCCGCGATGAAGCGCGGGTCGGCGAACCACTCCACCCCGCGCAACGGACCGAAGAGGTTCAGCCAGCGGCCGTTCAGGTAGGCGTTACCCAGGTTGAACAGGGCGCCCATCGAAATAACCGCCGCCGGCATGCGCTTGCCCTTCTCGTGCAGGCCGAGGGGGAAGAGGAAGGCGCGGTAGAGGTAGTGCGTGAGCCACAGGCCGAGGAAGGCGCAGTTGACGGGATTCGCCGTCCGGTCGCCCAGGAGGAAGAGCGCGGCGAAGACCAGCGGCGACGGCGCCTCCATCAGAATCCAGCCCAGGCGGCTGGCGATTGTCGGCCCCCAGCCTTTCCGGGTGTGGCGGCCGTAGGGGGCGGTAATGAAAAAGAGCAGGACGCAGACCGCCGCGGCCACCCCCAGCCAGGCCCAGAGCAGGATGTGGTAGAAAGCGCGCTCCGTCACGGGGCCGCCTTCCCGAGGAGGCCGGCCTCGACGAACCAGGCGTACGTATCGGCCAGTGTGTCCTCCAACGGGCGCGGCGAGTAGCCCAGCTCGCGCCCCGCCTTCTCCCGGACGTAGGCCGGATTCCCCCGCAGGGCGTGGAGCGCTTCGGAGGTGAAGAGCGGCTCTTGATGGAAGACGCGCGCGTAGAGCCCGACGAAAGGCGCGCCCAGCCGGGCCGGCCCCATGGGGGAGGTCCACCCCGGCACCCGCGCCCCGGAAACCTTCCCCCACAGCTCCATCAGCCCGCGAATCGTCTCATAGCGCCCGGAAAGAATGTAGCGCTCCCCGGTCCGGCCCCGCTCCTCGGCGGCCAGGGCGCCCGCGGCCACGTCCCGCGCGTCCACCCAGTCGAAGCCGCCCGCAATCCCGGCGCAGATGCGCCCCCGGGATAACTCCAACAGGAAGCGGCCCATCCGCGACGGCTTGAAGTCGCACGGGCCGATGACCCCCGAGGGGTGGAGGACGACCGCGTCCAGCCCGCGCCCGACACCGGCCAGAACCTCGCGCACCCCGGCGGCCTTCGAGCGGTCGTAGACCGGGAACCGCCGGTCGTCCGCCGGTTCCCGCGTCTCGTCCAGCGGCTCGTCCAGCGGGCGCTGGTCGAAGGCGTGGACGGAGCTGTAATGCACCAGCCGCCGGACGCCGCACGCGAGGCAGGCTTTCACCACGCGCCGCACCCCGCCGACGTTCGTCTCCCACACCCGCCCGCGCTCGCCGCCGAGGATGGAGATGCGCGCGGCGAGGTGGTGGACGACGTCGGCCCCGGCAAAGGCTTTCTCTAACGAATCCAACTCCAGCACATCGCCCCGGACCGGCTCCACGTCCAGGCCGTCCAGCGCCCGGGTGTCGTCGCGGACGAGGCAGCGCACGCGCCGCCCTTTTTCCAGAAGCGCGCGGACGAGGTTGCCGCCCACGTGCCCCGCGGCGCCGGTAACTACGGTGAGATTCGACAATGCGCGCCTTCGTGAAATGTAGGGGGCGATTATACAAAAAACCGCCGACCGGGGCAGGCCGGCGGTCGTTGACGTTGACAAGCCGCAGGAGCGGGTGTACTGACACGCCCCTCACCCCGGCCCTCCCCCCGGGGGCGCTGCACCTTTAACCCAGGATAGCGACGACGTAGGGGCGGGTGTCCACACCCGCCCACTACGAGGAAATCGTAAAATTCTAATCTGACTCGTAGGGGCGTACCTTTAGGTGCGCCCGGTCACCATTATAGGGCGGGGATTACCTTTTGTCGCAGATACCCATCCCCGCCGCACCCCTCACCCTAACCCTCTCCCCAAAGGGGCGAGGGGACCGCTTCAACCCCCACCCCGGCCCGTCGGCGTGCTTGCGACGACGTAGGGGCGGGGCTCTGTCCCCGCCCGCGAATTGCGATGATGTAGGGGCCGACCGGCGGCGCGCCGTTTAGGTCGGCCCGTTTATTTTAAATGTAGCCCTCACCCTCAATCCCTCTCCCACGGGGAGAGGGGGGCCGTGGGCCGCATCCTTCACGTTCCCTACCCCGACCCTCACCCTAACCCTCTCCCCAAAGGGGCGAGGGGACCGCTTCAACCCCCACCCCGGCCCGTCGGCGTGCTTGCGACGACGTAG
>CAYTCV010000059.1:5552-12068 GCA_964436465.1 uncultured bacterium | reverse complement strand
GGCGGCCCTCTGTGGCCGCCCGCGGGCGGGGACGGAGGACTCGTCCTACGCCCCGCCCCTGCGTCATCGCAATCTACGCGGCGCCTAAAACGCCAGCACCGCCTGCAACAGGTCCAGAATCATCAGCACGCCCAGCCCAATCAAAAGCAGCCCGCCGACGATTTCCACCACCTTCATGTGCTTCTTGATGCGGTTGAAGAAGCCGAAAAAGGCGTCCACCGCCAGGGCGGTCAAAATGAACGGGATGGACAGCCCGAGCCCGTAGGCCGCCGCCAGGAACACCGCCCCGAAGACGTTCCCCTGGTACATGGCCATGGAGATGATGCCGCCGAAGAAGCCCATGGTGCAGGCACTGAAGGCGAAGGCGAAGGAGAGGCCCATGACGACGCTCTGCCAGGCGCTGCCGCCGCCGCCCTTGGTCCCCCCGCCGCCGAGGAAGTCCAGGAACGGGATGCGCACCAGGCCGGTCATGTGGATGCCGAAGAGGACCACGATGGCCCCCAGGACGCGGAAGACCCAGATGCGCACCGGGCTCGACGGGCTGAAGGCTATGCCCAAAACGCCGAAGACCACCCCGATGAGCACGTAGACGACGATGACGCCGATGGCGAAGAACAGGGCGTTCTTGACCATCTTGCGCCGGTTCTTCCGCTTCAGTTCCCGCTTTTCCTCGACGGGCAGCGCCTCCATCTCCTTGCCGGTGATTTGGCCCAGCGACAGGCCGCTCATGTAGGAGATGAAGGCGGGCACCACCGGCAGCACGCAGGGGGTGATGAAGGTGAACAGGCCCATCACGATGGCCACCAGGATGCCCATGAGGCTGAACTCGGCGGTCTGGCGCTCGGTCCACGAGGTGTCCCCGTCCCCGGTGTCGGTCGCCGCCAAGAGCGGCGCCGCGACGGCCAGGCAGAGGATGAGGATGGCGAAGGCTCTCTTCAACGTCGGCTCCTCGGTTGGAGTTTATTCGGCGTCAATGTAACCGATTCATGGACAGTCGCCGGGCGCCGCGCATCGGGCAGCGCTCGTCCCGGGCCAGCCCGGGGACCCACACGATTCCCCCGGCGTCGGCGACCACGGGATGGTACGGCCGCTCCCAGGCCGGGACCTTTTTTTCGGCGAAAAATTTCTTCAGCTTCTTCGCGCCCACGCCCGTCAGGCGGAGCACATCGCCCGCCCTCGGCGCCCGGACCGTGAGCGGCAGATTCTCCTCCCCGACGGGGATGGAATCCGCGCTTCGGGCCGTCTGCGCGTCGGCCAGCTCCACGCGGAACGCGCCCCACGTCCAGCTTCCCGGCCCGGAAATTTCCAGCGCGGCGGGCGGCGGCGGCGGGCGTTTCGGCCCCAGGCAGACCGAGGTCCAGCACCGGCGCAGCCGCCGGCCCCGGGGCAGGTCCACGGCGCCCTGGTTCCTCCCCCCGGCCACCAGCGCCGCCATTTCCGCCAGGTGCCCGCTCTCCAGAAAACCGCGCCAGCCGACCTCCCCGGCCCAGGCCGCCCGCAGCGCCTCGTACAGCAGCGCCTCACCGGCCAGGGCCAAAAGCGGCCCCGAATACACCACGCCCCACGGGCCCTCGGAAACGTAGGCCCGCTCCGCCAGCTCCTCGCCCACTCCGCGCAGGTAGGCCCGCTGGCGCCGGAGAATTCCCGCGGTCCGCGCCACGGCGGCGGTCGCGCCGGGGTTGATTTTCGTCAACAACGGCAGGACCTCGCGGCGGATGAGGTTCCGGGCCAGCGCCGGGTCCTCGTTGGTGGAGTCCTCCCGCCAGGCGATGCCCCGAGCGGTGAGGTAGGCCCGCAGCAACCCGTGGTCCAGGTCCAGAAACGGCCGCCACAGCGGTCCGTCCAGCACCTCCATCCCGCCCAGCCCGTCGAGCCCCGCCCCCCGGACGAGGTTCACCAGCACCGTCTCGATTTGGTCCTCGCGGGTATGGCCCAGGGCGATGCGCTCGAAGTCCCCGTCGGCGACCGTCTTGTACAGAAAATCGTAACGGGCCTCCCGGGCCCGGGCCTCGCCCTTTTTCGCCGCCCGCCAGCGCCGGACGCGGCATTCCAGCCCCAGCCGCTTCGCCAGCTTCACGACGTGCTCGGCGTCGAGGGCGGAATCGGGCCGCAGGCCGTGGTCGAAGTGGGCTACGGCCAGTTCCAGCCCCAGGTCCGCCTCGTGCAGGGCGACGAGGAGGGCGGTGGAGTCGGCCCCGCCGCTCGCCGCCACCAGGACGCGCGTTCCCGCCGGGGGGGCGCTCAGCCGGATGGCCGCCAGGAGCGGTCCGCCGGGGTCGCCCATCACTCGGACCGCCGCCGGGTCTTGGGGTGCAGCACGGCGCAGGGGACTATCATCTCGGGCATGGAGATGCCGCCGTGCTGGAAGGCGCCCGCGTAGAACCGCCGCTGCTCGTTCTTCGAGTACGAGTAGACGAAGTTGTAGTCCTCCAGCGCCACGAGGTAGTTCTTGCCGATGCGCTCCGCGGGGAGCATCCACTCCCCGGGGTGGTTGATGAGAAGCGCCCCCTCGCCCTCGAAGCGCAGGTTCTGGCCGAACCACAGCCGCAGGCCCTTGGAGGTCTTCTTGTCGCAGTAGGCGATGACCGCCCGCTCGGTCTGGATGCTGCCGTGGTCCGAGGTGATGACGACGGTGACGTCCCGGCTTGCCAGCTCCTTCAGCCCGGCCAGCAGGCTCGAATGGGCGAACCAGGCCGCCGCCACCGCCCGGAAGCCCTGCGGCGTGTCGCTCATCTCCGACAACAGCTGGAGGTTGGACCGCTCGTGGGTCAGAAGGTCCACGAAGTTGACCACCAGGGCGTAGAGGGTGTTTTCGCGCCAGCCGCGGAAGAGCTCCAGGACGCTCGGCTCGGTGCTGCCGCCGCGGATTTTCTTGTAGCGCGGGCGGCTCGGGGGCTTGATTCCCAGGCGGTCCAGGCACGCGGTCATGAGCTGGCCCTCGTGCTGGTTCAGCCCCGAGTCCTCGTCGGAGTGCTCGGACCAGAACTCCGGCATCTGTTCGGCGATGAGCCCGGGGTAGAGGCCGGCGAAAATCGCGTTCCGGGCGTAGTTCGTGCTCGTCGGGATGATGGACAGGTACGGGAAGTCGTCGATGAGCCAGTGGGGCTCCAGGAACCGCCGGAACAGCATCCACAGGTCGTAGCGCATGGCGTCGACGACGACGAAGTAGACCGGGTGTTTCTCTTTGAGAAAGGGGGCCACGACGCGGGGGAGGATGTCCACGGAGAGCATGGGGCGGTCCGCCCCGTCGGCCACCCAGCCGCGGTAGTTCCCGATGACGTACCGGGCGAAGAGCGCGTTGTCCTCGCGCAGGACCTGGTCGTGGAATTCGTGGAGACCGGGGTCCCGGGCCGTTTCCAGCTTCAGGTCCCAGTTGACCAGGGAGACGTAGCGCTCGAGCCAGCCGTTCCAGTCGGCGATTTCGTCGCGGGTTCCCTCGAGCTGGCGCAGCTCGGCCATGTAGCGCTGGACCAGGGTGGAGGTCTCCAGGGCCTCGCGGTCCAGGATGCGCTTCAGCACGCCGGCGAGCTGGGTCGGGGTGACCGGCTTGACCACGAAGTCGTCGGCGGCCAGGCCGTAAGCCTCGTCCATCAGCGAGTCCTCCTGGCCCTTGGTGACCATTACCACGGGGAGGTTCGGCCGCACCCGCTTGAGCTCGGCCAGGGTCTCGGTGCCCGAGAGGCCCATCATGTGCTCGTCCAGAAGCACGGCGTCGAAGCGCTCCTCCAGGACCTTCGCCAGGGCGTCGTCGCCGTTGGTGACACCGACCACCTCGTAGCCCCGGCGCTCCAGGAACACGACCTGGGAGCGCAGGAGCTCGATTTCGTCGTCCACCCACAGTACGCGGCGTTTCTCCACGGTCTCCTTTATGTTCGGGGCGCCGGTCCGTTCGCGGCGCCCGGACTTTCCAAAACGCCCGGACGGGGCGCGGGGTTCCCTAGACGGGCAGGGTGATGCTGAAGCGCGTCCCCTCGCCGGGGGCGCTCTTGAGGCGGATGCGGCCGTGGTGGTACTCGACGATGATGCGGCGCACCAGGGTGAGCCCCAGGCCCCAGCCCCGGGCCTTGGTCGAGTGCCCGGCGTCGAAGACGCGCCGCCGCATCCGGGCGTTCATCCCCGCCCCCGTGTCGGCCACCTCCAGCTCCACCCCCCGCGGCACCCGGTGGAGGCCGACCGTGATTTGACCCCGGCGGGGCTTCCTCCGCCCCGTCTTCTCCCCGTCGCCGGGATTGGCCAGGGCCTCCGCGGCGTTGCGCACCAGGTTCTCGATGACCCAGCCGAAGAGGACGGCGGACAGGGGCACCAATCCCACGTCATCCAGTTCCTCCACCAGCTTGACGTTGGCGGGGGAGATGCGCCGGCGGCAGTATTCCACCGCCTCGCGGACCACCTCGCGCAGGTCCGTGGCCTCCAGCTCGGGCGTGCGGCCCACCTCGGAGAAGCGGTGAACGATTTGCTGCAGCCGCTTCACGTCCTGCGTCATCTCCTCCCGGACCTTCCCGGCGGCGGCGGGGTCCTCCCCCAGAAGCTCCAGCCAGCCCAGCAGGCTCGAGACGGGGGTGCCGAGTTGATGGGCCGTCTCCTTGGCCAGCCCCACCCAAATCGCCTGCTGCTCCGCCAGGCGGAAACGGTGGTTGGCGAAGAGCCCGAGGCCGCCGAAGATTAAGATAAAGGCGATGCCCACCACCGGCAGCCAGGACAGGGTGGTGATTATATCCGGCGAGGAGTAGTGCAGCGTGGCGACCAGGCGCTCCTGCACGGTTCCGGTGGACTCGTACACGCGGCGCTCGACCAGGGGGATGGGGTCGTTGTCCCTATCCATCTCCGCGGCCAGGCGCAGAATTTCCAGGCGCGAGGCCGCGTCCACCGGCTGGAGGTCGCCGGGCAGGTTGCGGCACTCGATTTGGCTCCCGTCCGCCGAGACGACGATGGCGGGGAACTTCAGCATGCGCCGCAGGGAGTCGGTGATGTCCTTCAACAGCACCAGCGACACGTCCCCCCGCGTGACGGCGGTGATGATGGCCGAGGAGACGTCGGCGTAGGCGATGGAGATGGAGCGGTACTCGTTCTCCAGCCGGTTGATGAGGGCGTTGGAATAGGTGAAAAGACCCACCCCCACCAGGACGAACAGAATCAAAAAGTAGAGGGTCGTGCGCCGCAGCATCTACGGACCGCCGTCGGTTGGGGGGGTGGCGTATTCACGCGCGAGGGCGTGCTCCCGCTCCGCCGTCGCCGCCAACGACCGGAGCACCTCCAGGTACGCCCCGGGGGAGGTGTCGGGGGTGCGCAGGTCCGCCGCCAGGTGCAGCCGCGTACCGGTGGGGTCCAGGGCGAACTTGACCAGCGGCAGGTCGAAGCTCCGCTCCAACGCCCAGCGCTGCATCGGGGCCGAAATTCCCCCCGGCTCCACCCAGAAGGTGGTGGAGAGGAAGAGGTGCTCCGGCGTGCGGTACACGGTGATTCTCCAGTCGCTCTCGACGCCGGCGAAGTCCACGTACCAGCGGTCGGGGTTTTCGGGGTCGAGCTTGCAGATGAGACCCGCCGCCGCCGTGGCCGCGGTGTAGTCCGCGCTCTCGGCGGCCGCGGCCGTCAGCGCCGGGATTACGGCCAGCAGGATGAGCCGTCTCACGGCCACAGGGCCAGCCCGGTGAGCTCCCCCTCGACGTCGAGGACGAGCTCCGGGGGCGGCGCGCCCACGGGGGTTTCCGTCCGCCGGTATACGCCCGGTCGCCCGCCGATTTCCCCGTAGAAGTAAATCGTCTGGTTGTCCGCGTCCACCACGGGGTGCCGCTCGTTCCCGGCGTTGTCGGTCAGCCGCACCGGCTCGCCCGATTCCAGGTCCACGACGTACAGGTCGTAGTCCCCGCCGCGGTCGCTGGCGAACACCAGGGCGCGCGAGTCGGCGCAGAAGGCCGGGTCCGTGTCGTCGGCGGGATTTTCCACCAGATACCGGAAGAGGTTCGAGCGCAGGTTCAGAAACTGGATGTCCCCCGCATAGACCAGGGCCACAAACCCGCCGGTCCGGTCGAAGACCAGCTCGTCCGGCTCGGTCCGCAAATCCGGGGAGATGACGTTCAGCGTCGTCGGGTCGCCCGGCTCGTCGAGGTGCCGCAGGGCCGGCCCGGTGTCGTCGGTGGCCACGAAGACCACCGATTCGTCCAGGGCGCCGGCGGAGGGGAAGCGGTCCGGGGTGAGATTTTTCGTGAGCTGCTCCACCTCGCCGCCCGCGGCGGGGACGCGGTAGATTTCCCAGTCCCCGTCGGAGTCGCAGGCGTAGAGGACCCACTTCCCGTCGGCGGAGAAGGCCGGGGCGCCCTTGAGCCCGCGGGTGAAGGTGAGCTGGCGCGTGTCGCCGGAATCGGTGTCGTAGAGGTAGACCTCCTCGGCGCCGCCCTTGGCGGTGGTGTAGGCCAACAGGGGCGTTCCCCCCCGGGAGGCGCAGCCGAGGGTCAGGGCCAGGGCCGCGAGGATAAGAACCGCCGCAATTCGCATCTTCATCGCACGCTCCGGGTTGAA
>CAYTCV010000059.1:0-5452 GCA_964436465.1 uncultured bacterium | reverse complement strand
CCGCGAGGATAAGAACCGCCGCAATTCGCATCTTCATCGCACGCTCCGGGTTGAAAGTGCCCGCGCCCATCCGGGAGTATATCGGTCTTCAGGGTCGGGTATGCTTTTTCCGTAGGGCGGGGTTTCCTAACCCCGCCGCCGCTTAGCGGTTTTTATGCTTTTTTCGGCGGGGATGGGAACCGAGCGAAGCGAGCTATGCCTCTGGCAAATCCCCGCCCTACGGGGTTAGGTGCGCGTTTTTTCGTAGGGCGGGGTTTCCTAACCCCGCCGCCCCTACAGCCGCAGGAGCAGGATGTGGTTCGTGTTCTGGTCTATTAAATACAGCCGGTCCACCGTCGAGCCGGCCACGGACCACGGCCGCAGCGACTTCACCCCCGGCTCCCGCCGCCGGGTGGGGGCCAGCGGCTTGAAGCGGTCCTTCTCCCAGTGCACCGCGCCGAGCTCGATTTGCCCCAGCGGGGCCAGGTCGGAATCGAAGAACTGGAGGCGGTTGTTGTCCCCGCCCTCGGCGACGACCAGAAATCCGCCCTGGGTCACGACGAGGTCGGTGGGCGAGCGGAGCTGGCCCAGCGCGGCCCCGTATCCGGCCAGCTCGGCCTGGAACCGCCCGTCGCCGTCGTAGACCAGAATCCGGTTGGCCCCGGTATCCAGGACGTAGATGCGGCCGTCGGGCCCCACGGAGAGCTTCTCCGGCCGGGGCAGTATGCCGCCCGGCGCCGGGCGCAGGCCGACCTCGAGCTCGACCCTCCCGGAGACGCCGAAGGCCTGGATGCGGCGGTTCCCCGTGTCGGCCACGATGAGCCGCGCGCCGTCGTGGTCCAGGTCCAGGGGGAGGGTGAGCCGCCCGCGGGCCTGGCCCATCCCGCCGAAGGTCTGCAGCAGGCCGCCGTCGTCGTCGAGCTTCTTCACCTCGTGGTTCTGGCTGTCGGCGACCCACAGGTATCCCAGGTCGTCCACGGCCACCGCCGCGGGGTTGAGGAAGGTCCTCCCGCCGCCCTTGCCCAGGGTTTTCAGGCGGAGGCCCTGGAGCCTGGCGGCGCCGCGGGGCTCGGCCCGTCGGCCGGAGAGTTCCGCCAGCGCGCGCTCGACGGGGTAGCGGTGCACCAGGTTGCGGTAGTACTCCACGATGAACAGTTCGCCGGCGTATTCGTGGATGCTGAAGGGGGCCAGGGCGGACAGCCCCAGCCGCGCCTCGGCGGAGAGGTCCACCAGCGTCCGGGGCGAGTTGTCGGTCAGCAGGTCCTTGAGGCGGTGGAGAACCCCGGTCCGGGGCCGGGCGGGCTCGCTCTTGCGGGGCTCGGGTCTCGGCCGGCGCCGCTCCGTCCGGACGCGGGGCTGTTCGAGGTCCACGACGGGGAGCGCCTCCGCCTTCTTTTCCGGTTCGGGCGGGGCCGCCCTGGGCGTCCCGACGGGAGCCTCGGCCCCGAAGATGCAGACCCGGTTCCGCCCGCCCAGCTTGGCGGCGTAGAGGGCCTTGTCGGCGCCGTCGATGAGCCCCTCGACGCCGTCGCAGTGCTCGGGGTAGGCCGCGACGCCGAAGCTGGTGGTTATTTTGAAGCTTAAGCCCTCCTCGGGCACGGGAATGGGCGAGGCGGCCAGCTTGGCCCGGGTGGCCTCGGCGCGCCCGGCCATCTCCTCCGCCGAAACGTCCGGGACCACGACCACCAGCTCCTCTCCGCCGTAACGCGCCGCGAATCCGCCGGTGGACATCCCCCGCACCAACAGGCCCGCCAGCTCCAGCGCCCGGTCGCCGATGGCGTGGCCGTACGTGTCGTTGACCCGCTTGAAGTGGTCCAGGTCGGCCAGGGCGACCACCAGGGATTTCTTCGCCTTCGCCGCGTCGTTGAACAGGGAGCGGACCTGCTCGTCGAAGAAGGCGCGGTTGTAGAGGCGGGTCACCGGGTCGAGCTGGGCCAGCTCGTCGCGCAGCAGGCGCACCAGGAGCTCGGCGAAATCCTCGGCGGCCACCAGGTCGCTCTCGCCCAACTGCCCGCGCTCCAGCTCGAAGATGTCCAGGCGGCCGTAGAGCTGCCCGCGGCTGTAAAGCGGGAGCGAGAAGAGCGGCTCCAGCGTCTTCTTCTCCTCGGGGAACTCGGGGAGGGTGACGGCGTAGAAGGGGGCGTCCTCCCGGTCGTCGCCGAGGGCGGCGGGGGGGAGCGGGCACTGGTCGGGGTAGAGCACCACGCGGGGGTGGCGGCAGGCGCAGATTCTCACCAGCCGCGAGAGGACCTCGCGGAACAGGGCGACCAGGTCCCGGTTGGTCCGGGCCAGGCGCAGGACCTCGCGGAAGGCGCCGGCGACGCTGGACTCGCTCATTACGGCCCCGGTGGAGGGGGTATATTCAGACGGTGTAATGATAGCCCGAAGACGCGACCGTGGCAAGCGTATTGCTGCGCGGCGACCGGAACCGGCCTTTTGGGGTGGCGCCCCCGCCGGTCATCAGCTAAAATAATCCGGCTCCACCGACCCGGACGGTCCCCGTGCCCGTGAGGCACCTGAAAAGACTCTGGAAGAGGTTCGCCGCCTGGCTCGTGGGGCACTCCGACCCCAAGGAGGTGGCGCTGGGGCTGGCCATCGGGGCCGCGGTCTCCCTGACGCCCCTCATCGGCCTCCACGCCGTGCTGGCCGTGCTTTTGGCCTCCATCACCCCCTCGAACCGCCTGGCCGCCATCCTGGGCACCCAGGTCGGCAACCCCTTCACCCTCCCCTTCTTCTTCTGGCTGGAATACAAAATCGGGAGCTGGATAACGGGGGTGCAGGTGACGACCTCGCTCTCCTTCTCCCAAATCGGGCTGGAGGAAGCGGCGAACCGCATGGTGAAGCTCTTCGGCGAGGCGGCCTGGCCCTTCTCGGTGGGGATGGTCATCCTGGCCGTCCTCGTGGGCCTGGCGGTGTACGGCCTGACGGTGCTGGTGGCCCGGGTGCTGCACCTGAGGATGCGCCGCCGCCTGGTGGACACCGAACTCGACGCGGATTCCCCCCTCCCGCCCGACGCGCCTCCCACGGCGCCGGAGAAATGACGAAGAAAAAAACCGCTCCCGTTGAAAACGAGCCGACGGTCCACCCCTTCTGGCGGAGCCGGTGGCTCGTGTTGATTCTGGTCGTCGCGGCGCTGGCGCCCCGGCTAATCATCCTCTCCCAGCTCACCGACAGCCCGGCCTTCACCCACCCGGTGATGGACTCCGAGGTGTACGACGACTGGGCCTGGACGCTGGCGGACTCGTGGACGAACCCGGATTACGCCGGCCCCCACGGGGAGGCGGCGAAGTACCTCGAGGGCTCCTTCTACATGGGGCCGCTCTACGCCTACTTCCTCACCGGGATTTACCTGCTGTTCGGCCACGTGCTGCTCCTGGCGCACCTGGCCGGAATCCTGGTCGGCGTGGGCACGGTCCTTTTGACCGCCGCCATCGGCCGACGACTCTACGGGCCGAAGGTCGGCTTCGTCGCCGGGCTGGCCGCGGCGCTCTACCCCGCCCTCTTCCTCTACGACAGCGCCATGCTGATGAGCGTCCTGCTGGTCTTCTTAGCCACCCTGGCGCTCTACCTCGTCATCCGGGGGCAGGAAAAAGACCGGTGGTTCCACTGGCTCGGGGCCGGGGCCTGCCTGGGGCTCTACGCCCTGGGGCGGGCCAACATCCTCCTCTTCGCCCCGGTGCTGGCGGTGTGGGCCTTCCTCGCGCTGTGGAAGAAGGTCGAGCCGGGGGTGAGGGGCTTCTGGGACCGGCTGGGGGAGCGCCTGAAGGATAACTGGAAGCCCGGGCTGCGGCGGGTGATTTTCCTCACCGCCGGGGTGCTGGCCTTCGTGGCCCCGGCCGCCATCCACAACGCGGTCGCCGGCGGAGAGTTCGTCCCCGTCACCGCCAACGGCGGCATCAACCTCTACATCGGCAACAACGAGCTGGCGACGGGTGAGTACGTCAATCCGCCCATGGTGGACGTGCGTAGCGACCCGGGCGGGCGAGGGTACGTGAGCGGCGTCGAGGGCCGCCCCGTGACCTACGGCGAGGCGTCGGACTGGTGGGCGGCCAAGGCCGGCGAGTTCATCGGGAAGAACCCCGGGCGCTGGCTCGGCCTCGTCCTCACCAAGGTGCTCCTGTTCGTCCACCGCCACGAAATCATGCAGGTGGCCAACATCCACATCATCCTGGGCTGGGAGTCGCCCTCGGTCTTCTTCGGCATCCTGGCGGTCCTGGGGCTGCTGGCCTTCGTCTGGGACCGGGAGCGGCGGCGGCGGATGGGGGCTCTCTGGCTCTTCGTCCTGGTCTATTCCCTCACCATCGTCGTCTTCTTCGTCACCGCCCGCTACCGGCTGCCGGTGGTCCCGCTGCTGCTGCCGGCCGCCGTGTGGGCCGCGGCCGAGCTGGTCCGCCGCCTGCGGGAGGGCGGCAAGACGCGCGTCAAGGCCCTGGCCCTGGCCGTCCCCGCGCTCCTGGTGACCAACCTGCCCCTGAGCTGGTTCGGCGTGCAGCTGGTGGGCAACGACGCCGTGCTGCACAACAACCTGGGCACCATCTACTACGACCAGGGGGTGTACTCCCTGGCCGAGGACGAGTTCGGGCGGGCCATCCGGGCCAATCCGAAAATCTACCTCACCTACACCAACCTGGGGCTGACGCATCTGAAGCTGGGGATGCGCTCCGAGGCGCAGCGCGATTTCGAGCGGGCGCTGGCGGTTTACCCCAACGACAACTGGGCGCTGTTGAACCTGGGCGCGCTGTACCTGGAGCGGGTGGAGGTGCTGCACGACGCCTCGGCCCTGGACAAGGCGGAGTTCTACCTGCAGCGGTCGCTCGCGCTCAACCCCGGCCACCCGGAGACGTACCAGGACCTGATGAAGGTGTGCCTGGCGCGGGAGGATTACGCCGGCGCGGCGGACATCCTCGAGCGGGGCCTCAAGGTGGCGCCCGATTACCCCTACTTCCTCTTCTGGCTCGGCGGTCTCTACGCCGAGCGGCTGGACCGGCCCGCCGAGGCGCTGGACCTCTTCCGGCGGTTCTACGACACCCGGCCCTACACCCCGGACCACGAGGTGGCCCTGGAGTGGATTACCTATCTCGAATCGCAGGGGTATTGAAATGGGTTGAGGAGAGGGCTGCCGCCTGTCCCCTCCCCCCTTTGGGGGGAGGGCTAGGGTGAGGGGTGCCGCGGTCCCTAACCGATGTAGGGCGGCCCCTCTGCGGGCCGCCGCGATTAAAATAGCGGCTGAAAACGCGGCGGGGTTAGGAAACCCCGCCCTACATTTAGAACCGCGCACTTCCCCGTAGGTTCGACCGTTAACGGTCGCCCGCGGCCCCCCTCTCCCTTGGGGAGAGGGGATGGGGGTGAGGGACACCTTGTACAAAAAACGGCGGGGACTAAAGTCCCCGCCCTACATTTAAACTACCGGCGAGGATTACCCTATCCATACCCCCCCCGCCCAAAAATGATTTAAAATCCCCGTGGTACGCCG
>CAYTCV010000058.1:0-12308 GCA_964436465.1 uncultured bacterium | reverse complement strand
TCGGGGCCCCGTGACGGCCAGGCTCGAAAAGTTCCAGCTTCCGGCGGTGGCCGGACTGTTCCTCGTCTCCGGCGCCGCCGGTCTCGTGTACGAGGTCGTCTGGCTGCGCCAGCTCTCCTTCGTCTTCGGCGTGACGAGCCAGGCGGCGACGACGGTCCTGGCCGCGTTCATGGGGGGGATGGCGCTGGGGAGCTGGCTCCTGGGCCGCGTGGCGGACCGGATGCGGCGTCCGCTCTTCTTCTACGCCCTCCTCCAGGCCGGGGTGGCCGCCACCGGGCTCCTCGTCCCGCTCTTACTCCAGCTCGCCCGGCTCGTCTACGTCCCGCTCTACGGCTCCACCGGCGGCTCGGGATTCCTGTTCACCACGGTGCGGGCCGCCCTGGCGCTGCTGGTCCTGCTGCCGACCACCACGCTCATGGGGGCCACGCTCCCCGCCCTGGCCCGCCACGTCGGCCGCACGCGGGAATCCATCGGCCGCCGGACGGGTCTGCTCTACGCCCTCAACACCGCGGGGGCCGTCGTCGGGACGCTGGCGACCGGCTTTTTCTTAATCGAGCACCTGGGCCTGTGGGGCTCGACCATGCTGGCGGCGGCCATCAACCTGGCGGCGGCGGGCGGGGCCTTCGCCCTGTCGCGCACGGCCTCGGCGGTGCTCAAGCCCCAGGCGGCAGAAAAGGTCAAGCCGCCCGACAAAAAGGGACGGCTCCTGCTCTGGCTCTACGCCGTCTCCGGCTTCGCCGCCCTCGGGCTGGAGCTGGTGTGGAACCGGATGCTCATCCTGTGGTTCTCCAACGTCACGTACACCTTCTCGGCCATGCTGGCGGTGTTCCTGGTCGGACTGGCGCTGGGCGGGGCCTTCGGCTCCTGGCTGGTAAAGCGGCTCAAGAAACCCCAGCGGGCCTTCGTCTGGGGGGAAATCGGCGTGGCCTTTAGCGCGCTGGCGACCACGGGGCTGGCGCTCAACTGGCCCCTGGCGCTGGGCCACGCGAGCCAGGCCGTAGCCGGGGGGCTCACCGGCTGGGGCTCCCTGGTGGCCAGCTCGCTGGTGTTGACCTTAATCGTCATGCTCCTGCCGACGTTTTTTCTGGGGATGCTCTTCCCCGTGGCGGTCCGGCTCTACGCCCGGGAATCGGGCGGGGTGGGCCGGCGGGTGGGCGAGCTCTGCGCCGCCAACTCGGCGGGGACCATCCTGGGCGCCGTGGCGACCGGCTTCGGGCTCATCCCGCTGCTGGGATTCCAGGGGAGCCTGCTGCTGTTGACGGGGCTGTCGGTGGTGGTGGCCGCGGCGGCGGCCTGGCGCTGGCTCGAGCACAAGACCCTCGCCCTGACCTCCTGCGCCGCCACAATCGCCTTCGGCGCCCTCTGGCTCCCCTTCGACCGCCTGGGCGAAAATTTCCTCCGCGAGGGCGAGACGCTCCTGTTTTACGACGAGAGCGAGTCGGGGACCGTGGAGGTGCGCGAGCACGCCGACGACCCGGCCAACGGCGGCGTGACCACCCGCCGGCTGGTCATCGACGGGAACCAGGCCACCTACACCGCCGTGAGCGACATGCGCAAGAACCGCCTCCTGGCGCACCTGCCCATGTTGGTCCACCCGGACCCCCGGGACGTGCTGGTCATCTGCTTCGGCTCGGGGTCCACCTTCGGCGCCCTGGCGGCCTACGATACGGTGGAGCGGGTGGACTGCGTGGAAATCGCCCCGGCGGTGCTGGAGTGCGCCCCGTTCTTCTCCGAGTTCAACCTGGACGTGCTGGACAATCCCCTGGCCCGGGTCATCGTGGACGACGGGCGGAACTACCTGTTGTGCACGGACCGGCGCTACGACGTCATCACCGCCGAGCCGATGCCGCCCGCCGTGGCCGGGGTGGTGAACCTGTACACGGTGGAGTACTACGAGCTGTGTAAAAGGGCGCTCAAGCCCGGAGGAATCGTCGCCCAGTGGATACCGCTGTACCAGCTCGCCGTGCGCGACGTGCGGATGCTGGCCGCCTCCTTCGCCCGGGCCTTCCCCCACGTTCAGCTCTGGCTCACCGGGGACGACATCGTCCTGTTGGGCTCGGACGAGCCGCTGGTCGTAAACCCGGCGCGATTCGCCGCGGCGGCGGCCGACCCGGACATCGTGCGCACCCTGGTCGAGGTGGGGGTGCCGGGACCGGCGGCGCTCCTGGACCGGCTGACCCTGGACGACGCCGCCTTCCGCGAGTACGTGCGGGGCTTCGAGCCGGTCACCGACGACCGGCCCGTCGTCGAGTACTCCGCCCCGCGCAACTTCCACGCCCCGGGCACCGTCCGCGACAACCTCCGCGCCATCGAGGCCTGCCGCCGCTGAGGGCGGAAGGCAGGGGATTTTACGCGGCGAGGGGGGAAAGATGAAGGCACTCCTGGTTTTCCTGGCCGCCCTTCCGTTGGCCTGTACTTCGCCGACCGGAGACGATGGCGGCCCGACACCGGGCTATGTATATCTAACCGTCATTAACGAGACAGACGGGTCCAGTATCACCGACATATACTACCGGTGGGCCGATGATACGGACGGGGATGTGCCGGATGGGTATTGGCGTTGGCACTGGGGATACAACGAGGATTCGCTTGAGCCGGGCGACCGCGTATCACTGGAAGTTGAACCCGGCCTCTACGACATCCGCCTGAAGGCGATAACCCCATATCCCGACTCGGATTTCGACAAAACTCGGTTCGACGCACTCATCACCGAGAACGGTTATACCTGGGAATTAACGCAAGAGGAAATCAGGGAAGCGCATTAAAAGCCGCCCTCCACGCCCGCGGCTCGAAGGGCCTCCGCGACGTGAGCCGCGAGTCGCAGTCGGGGACGATGCGGGACCATGCCGCGGCCGACGGCGAGACGGCGGGCCCGGATAAGAGTTGAAACCGCGGTGGGCCTCTTCGGCTTTTCTGTGCTATATTTATAGGGTTAGACATTCCGACAGCCCCGGACGGGTGACCCCCATGAAGCTTTCCGATTTGCTCAACGACTTCGCCCTCGCCACCCACACCCAGCTCGTCGTCCTCACCAAGGCCGGAATAGAGCGCCTCGGCTCCCCCAAGGACCACTGCCCCTCCTTCTCCACCCGGCCGGACTCGCCCTGCCTGGAAAAGCTCACCAAGTCCCACGACCGGGTCGTAGACTGCGGCGGGGGGTGCGAAGCGCTCAGTTTCCACCCCGAGGTCCCGGGCCTGATGCGGGTGATTATCTGCCGCCGGGGGGGCGGCGCGACGGTGGACCTGGTCGTCCTCTCCCAGCTTTTAAAGCTCCAGCTCGCGCCCTACGCGGAGCTCAGCATAGCCGGACCGGACAAAAACCCGCTCAATACCAATCTGCGCCTGGAGCTGGCCTCGCTCACGGGCCTGCGGGAGATGGAGAGCCGGCTCGGGTCCACGCTGGACCCCGAAAGCTTCTTCGGGGAGCTGGTGGCCTACCTGGGGGAGCTCTTCGGCACCGACGCCGCGGTCGCCCTCTGGCGCCTGCCCTCGGGTGAGTTGGGAGCCCGCGCCGAGGGGGTCAAGCTCCCCGGACGCGCCGGATTGGAGGAGGCCTTCGACAAGCTGGGCAAGCTCCCCACCCATCACACCCCGGTTAAGCCCATGCAGAACAAGCACTTCCTGCGCTTCGAGGCGAGCTTCGACCTGAAGCCCGACTCCGGCGTAGGGATGGCCTTCGGCGACACCCCCTTCGCCTACCACGTATTTTTAGTCTGGAAGCGCCCCGAGGCGGCGGAGGAGCTCCTCGAGCGGCTGGAGACGCTCCACGGCCAGCTCGCGGTCTTCGTGGAGCGTCTGGCCCGCCACTCGACCGTGGCCGGCTCGTTCCTGGCCACGGTGCGCACCATGGTCAACGCGCTGGAGGCCCGGGACGCCTAC
Organism: uncultured bacterium; assembly: GCA_964436465.1. Classification (GTDB taxonomy): domain Bacteria; phylum RBG-13-66-14; class RBG-13-66-14; order RBG-13-66-14; family RBG-13-66-14; genus RBG-13-66-14. The sequence goes on along the minus strand of CAYTCV010000058.1, from coordinate 8,429 downwards.
CACCGGGGGCACTCGGACCGGGTGATGCGCTACGCCGTGCGGCTGGGCCGGGCCCGGGGGCTCGGTCCCGAGGAGCTGGTCTCGCTTTCGTTCGCCGCGGTCCTGCACGACATCGGCAAGGTCGGCCTGGCCGAGGAAATCATCGGCAAGGACACCCCCCTGGACGAGGCGGAGTGGGTCGTGGTGCGGCGGCATCCCATCGTCGGCGAGGCGCTCGTGGGGGGCATACCCTACCTGGAGGAGGCGGCCCGCACCATCCGCCACCACCACGAGCGCTGGGACGGCGAGGGCTACCCCAACCGGCTGGCCGGGGAGGAGATTCCGCTTCCGGCCCGCATACTGGCCATCGCCGAGTCTTTCGACGCCATGACCTCGGAGCGGCCCTACCGCCACCCCCTGACCACCGAGCGGGCGCTGTTGGAGCTGGAGGGCAACGCCGGGCGGCAGTTCGACCCGGCGCTCATACCGCTTTTCATCGAGGGCCGCTGCTACGCCGAGCCGTAGCGCCACCGGGGTCGGGCTCCACGGAGGAACGCTGGAATCGGCGTCAGGACAACGACATCGGTTCCATTAAGTCTTGACAAACAGCCGCCGGAGTCATTTAATAATAGGTGTTTAAGGAAGATGGGGGGGTATCGCCGCGCCCGAAGGCGACCCCTCGCCTCAACTGCGTTTTCGGCCGACCATACCAGGGGGCCCCTATGGCAAAGAAAGAAAAGCCCGCGGAAAAGCCAGAGCAGTGGGAAGAGAACCTCATCTCAAGCCTGTCGCTTTCCCAATCCAAGGGCGATGACAAGCAGTACCTGCAAATCCGCGACAAGCTCACCGAGCTCTTCAACCGGGCCGACGGCGTCCTGCAGGAGCTGGGGAACGAGACCAAGCGGGCGCAGGAGAACCTCGACCTCGTCAAGAAAAAGGGCAAGGACATCCAGGAGCTGGCCGACGGCCTGCGCGAGGTCTCCGGGTCCCGGGAGCAAATCACCACCGACCTGGACGAAATCCGCCTCACCTCGAAGGTCATCGAGAAGTCGAAGAAGCGCGTGCGGGACGTGGCGGGCAAGCTGGATACCGTCATCGCCGATACCGAGGAGAAGCTGCGGGGCTTCGAGAACAACCTGGCCGGCTACCGCGGGGAGCTCGACCGTCTCATGAAGAGCGAGTCGGGGGTCGCCAAGGCCAACCAGGAACTGGCCAAGGTCTCCAGCCGGCTGGACCAGCTCGACGCCAAGGCCGCCGAGGTCGCCGAAAACCTGGCCGAACTCAAGCGCGAGGGGGAGGAGATAACCAAGCTCCAGACCCGCCTGGAGGAGTCCGCCAAGAAAATCGACGGCATAACGGAGAACCTGAGCGTCGTGGACAACCGGACGGAAGGCTTCGTCGCCAAGCTCAACGAGCTGACGGCGGAGCTCAACGCCACCCAGGACTCCACGAAGAAAATCTCCGACGACCTGGCCGAAATCGGCACCTACCAGCACAAGGCCGACGAGCTCAAGCAGTCCGTCGAGTACATCAAGAACAAGTTCAAGAGCCTGGACCGGGAGCGCGAAATCGTCGAGAAGGTGGCCGCGGAGCAGGCCCGCATCAACGTGGTCTTCTGGGACATCGAGGCCCAGGTCAATAAAATCAACCAGCAGATGACCCAGGTTACCGAAACCCGCCAGGCCATAGACGCGCTGGAGCAGCAGATGCAATCCATCCTGGCCGCCAGGGCCGAGGTGGACGCCGTGATGGCCGCCACGAAGACGGCCCAGGCCGAGGGTGCCAAGGCCCGGGAGCTGGCCGAGCAGTTCAAGCTGTCCCTCCAGGAGATGGAGGAGGGCCGCCGCGAGCTGGCCAGCCAGCACCACCAGCTCGCATCCCAGGCCAAGCAGCTCGATGAAATCGACGTCCGCGCCAACTCCCTCCGGGAACGGCTCGCCGAGGTCGGCCAGTTCGAGGAGAAGCTGAACCGGCTCCGCCTCGAGTCCGCCTCCTTCGACGACCGGCTGCAGGGCCTGTTCGACAAGCGTTCCGCCATGGAGGACGCCCTGGCGACCGCGGGCCGGCTGGGCGAGGAGCTCGAGCGGGTTCAGAGCGTGGAGAACCATTTAAGCTCCTTCCGCGACCGCCTCGAAGCGCTGAGCGCCCGGCTGGGACCCGCCGAGGCCCGCCTCACCGAAATCGGCGCCCAGGAGGGCCGTATTCAGGGTCTGCGCGGGGCGGTGAACGACCTCGAGAGCCGCCTGTCCGGGGTCACCGAGTCGTCCAAGGCCGCCCTGGACGGACTCGCAACCATCACCAACTCACGCCAGCGGGTCGAAAGCCTCGCCGAGCGCCTGAACCGCCTCGACGAGCGCGAACAACTCGTCGGGGAGCACCTGACCACCATCGAGCAGCGCTTCCAGACGGTCAAAACCCTCGAGGGGAAAATCGCCGACCTCAACCGGATGATTGACGACCTGGACGTCCGCTCCAAGGCCCAGCTCGAGCAGCGGGCCAAGGCGGATGAGCTGGACGCCAAGCTCGCCGACCTCGCCATCTCCCTGGAGCGCTGCCGCGTCGCCGGCGACGAGGTCCGCCACACCAAGGACGAGGTGGACGGCGTGGGAACCAAGGTCGAGGTCCTGCTGGCCAAGACCACCGAGCTGGACGGCGCGGCCCGGGAAATCGAGGGGCTCGGCGAGCGGCTGGAAAAGAGCCGCAAGGAGTCCCTGAAGGGGGTCAAGGACACCGAGCGCCTGGCCGCCGCCAACGCCGAGCGGCTGGAGCAGCTCAAGGAGGCGGGGGATAAAATCGGCGAGCGCCAGGCGGAAATCCGCGCCGCCGCCGAGGCCGCCGAGGCTTACGAGGCCAAGCTCGAGGGATTCAAGGCGCGACTGGCCGAGCTGGACAAAAAACTCGACCAGACCGACAGGGGGGTCGCCGAGAAGAGCACCCGACTGGCCGAGCTGGATTCGAAAATCAAGACCATTTCCAACGCCACCGAACGCTCCGTCAAGCTCGACGCCGACCTCTCGGCGCTGGAGAACCGCGTCGAGGCCTTCAAGAAGCTGGACAAGAAGCTCTCCGAGGTCGAGGAGCGGGCCAGAGTCACCACGGAGCTCGTCACCACCACCAGCGACAAGCACCACCCGATTCTGGTGCAGCTCCGGCAGGACTCGGCCGACCTCTCGAACAGCCTGGACGCGCTGGGAAGCTCCCTGGGCGGCCTCACCGAAAGCCTCAAGGAGGTGGAGTCGAAGGCCAAGCTGGCCGACAAGCTGGACAGGAAGATGAAGGAATTCTCGGTCCAGCTCGAGGACTTCCAGGTCCGGCAGGCCAACCTGGAGCAGGAGCTGGAGTCCCGGGAGGAGATGGCCAACGAAATCGAGCGGCTCCGCCGGCTGTTGAAAGAGGCGGAGACCAAGCTGAAGAAGCTCAGCTCCTCGTAGCACGGGAGCGGGTCGTCGGGTCATAAAAAATGTAGGGCGGCCCCGAAGGACGAGTCCTCTGCGGGCCGCCTCTGATTACGGTGATTCAGGGAGGCCGTGCAGGACGACTCTCTGTGTGCCACCGCAAATTGCTATGACGCGGGGCGGTCTCGCTAACCGCCGACGGCGGGCTCAAGCCCGTGCTTTCCCCCGCTCAAACCGAAGTGAAGGGGAACGCCGGAGCGCAACCGGGAGCCTCGAAACCGAATCCGCGGACGGTCCGTTCCGGCGGAATCTCGAAAGCGGTAGGCCGATGGACAAGCTGACCCTGGCGCCCGCCACGTACCTCTACCCCGCCCCCGTGGTGGTGGTGAGCTGCGGGACGGGTGAGGAATCGAACCTCATCACCCTGGCCTGGGCGGCCAACGTCTGCGCCGAGCCGCCCCAACTGGCCGTCGCCGTCCGCCCGACGCGGCACTCCCACCCGTTAATCGTGGAGACGGGCGAGTTCACGGTCAACCTTCCCGCCGCGGGGAACCTCGACGCGGTGGACTTCTGCGGCACCTTCTCCGGGCGGGATGTGGACAAGTGGGCCGAAACTCACCTGACGCCCGTCCCGTCCGCGAAAGTGCTACCGCCACGCATCGGCGAATTCCCGGTCAACATCGAGTGCGCCCTGCGCCACACGCTCCCCCTCGGCTCCCACGACCTCTTCGTGGGGGAGGTGCTGGCCGTGCACGTCGCCCGGGACGTGACCGGGGAGGACGGCCGGGTGGACCCGGAGCGGCTGGCGTCGGTGGTTTACGGCCACGGCCGGGCCTACTACGGGCTGGGGGAGAATCTGGGGCGGGCGTACCAGGCCCGCCGGAAGAGGGGCGGACGATGAGGGCGGTTTTTATCCTGATAGGAGCGGCGCTGCTCCTCTCGCTCCCGGTCCGCGCCGCGGACGCCGGGGAGGGATTCCCCGAGGCCGAGTGGGAGACGCTGAAGGCGCTGATGGAGACCGACGGCCCCGAGGCGGTGGTCGGCTACGTCCTGGCCTTCGCCGAGCCGTCCGACAGGCTGACGCTCTTCTATTTCGCCCGGCCCGCCTTCGCCTACCGCGAATGGAAGGGGAAGAACCTCGACGACCTCGTGACCGTCGGCGAGGCGGGGATTGCCGAGGCGCTGGCCCAGGCCGAGCGCGCCGACGAAGGGACCCGCCGGGAACTCCTCGAATGGGCCAACACCGAGGCGTACAACCTGTCGGCGGATTTAGCCGAATGCTGGCCCGGCGACGACCTGCCCCGCGAGCAGCGGCATTTCGAGAAGGGCCTCGAGCTCGCCGACCGGTGCCTGGCCTGGCGCCGGGAACTGGGGGAGGGGCCGTTCGCCTTTTCGCTGGCCTACTGGGCGCGGGGGATGCACGAGCTCTCGCTGTGGAACGTCGAGCAGGCGCGGGCCGACTTCGCCGCCGCCCTGGAGCAATCGAAAACCAGCGCCGCGGGGGAGGGGCTTTCGGCGGACTGCGTCTCCGGAGGCGATTTTTCCGTCATTTTAAACACCGGCTACCTGGGCCTGGCCGGGTGGCTCCAGAAAGACCCCATGGGGCCGGTGCTCTACTACCGGGCCCTCGGGGCCTTCCGGGACTCGGCGGTGGATTTTCCCGAGACGGCCGACGACTCGCTCTTCGGCGCCGGGCAACTGGAGAAGGTGCGCGGCATCTTCCTGAAAGAGACCGACTAGAGAGGGGGGACGATGGCGGAGAAGGAATTCCCGGAGAACCACTGGGACGAGCTGCGCGCCCTGATGGAGGGGCGGGGCCCGACGGCCGTAATCGGCTTCATCGCCGGCTTCACCGACGAGCTGGAGCGCCGCAAGCTCTACGCCTTCTGCAACCAGGCCTTCAGCATGCGGGACTGGAAGGGGAAGAACTTCGACGGCCTGGTGACGGTCGTGGAGGAGGGCATAGCCGAGGGGCTGCGCCAGGCCGGCGCGGCCGGGGATGCGGAAACGAGGGATAAGCGCACCGACTACGCCAACATGATGAGCTACAACCTGTCGGCGAACCTGGCCGAGTGCTGGCCGGGGGACGAAGAGCCCCGCGAGCGGCGCCACTTCGAAAAGGGCCTGGAGCTGGCGCAGCGGTGCGTCGCCTGGCGCGCGGAATTGAAGAAGGGCGCCGGGCCGTTCGCCATGGCCCACTGGGCCTGCGGGATGCACGCCCTGTCCCTGGGGGACGCGGCCGCCGCCCGGGAGGATTTCGAGAAATCCCTGAAATACGCCGTAGAGAACGCCGTCGAAGAGGGGAACGACGCCGAGTGCGCCCCGGGGGGTGATTTTTCCGTCGTCCTCGGCCACGGCTACCTGGGCCTGGCCCGCCTGGCCGAGGGAGACGCCGGGGGACGGGAAACTTACGACCGGTCCCTGGACGCCTTCCGGGCCACCATCGAGAATTTCCCCGAGCGCAGGGACGACGCGCAGTTCGGCCTGGACCAGCTCCGGTGGGTGGAGCAACGGGTGCTCGGCCGCCTGCGCGGTTGACCCGGCCGCGTAAATCGAGGAGGGAATATGAACCGGCTGATTCCGCTCGCCCTGGGAACGGTCCTGGCCGTCGCGGCCGTCGCCGGGGAGGTCGTCATCGGCGACGCGGGCTTCCCCCTGAACACGCCCTTCTGCGGCACCTGAGGCGACGACACGCGGGTCCAGGAACTGGTGCCCGCCGACGAAATCGGGATGTCGGGCTGGGTGACAATAATCGAGTGGCAGGCGGCCGCCGCCGTGACCGACGCCCAATTCTTCGAGCTCGAGCTCAAGCTCTGCCCCACGCCCCTCGACGAGCTCACCGAGTACTTCGACGACAACTACGGCGGCAACACGCCGGAGCTGGTGGCCGAGGCCGACCCCCTCTCGGTCACCGCCGGAGTGGACGAGTGGTTCGCCGTGCCGGACATGACGCCCTTCTACTACGACGGGACGCAGAACCTCCTGGTCGAGGTCCGCTGGCGCGTGGACAACGAGAAGGAGGTGGAATGCTGGAGTTGGGCCTCGGACCGCGTCCGCTATCTGGCGAACTACGGCTACGACGCCGAGGAGGGGGCGCCCTCCGTCAAGGCCAACCGTCTGCGGCTGACGCTGGAGGAGGGCCCGGCGGTGGTGGGGACCAGTTGGGGGGTCATTAAGGCCGGGTTCTAGTCGGGCGGCGATTATCAATGGCGCCGATGTAGGGGCGGGGCTGACGCGCGATTCTAAATGTAGGGCGGGACTTCAACGTCCCGCCGCTTCACGGTGAAAATGTAGGGCGGGACTTCCACGTCCCGCCGCTTCACGGTGAAAATGTAGGGCGGGACTTCCACGTCCCGCCGCGAATTAAAATTATGGCGGCTCGTAGAAGAGCCGCCCTACACTTAAAACCCGCCCCGACGAAACCGTCCCGAAAATGCTATAATGTATTAGTGTTTGAAATGATGCACCTTCCGCGCCGGAGGGGACCGATGAACAGACTGCCGCTCATCCTGCTGCTGGCCGCGCTTTTCGCTCCCGCGGCGGCCGAAGAGGTCGTCATCGGTGAGATGGACGAGCCCTGCGTCCTGCCGTTCTGCGGCGGGTGAGTGAACTCCTACCGCGTCCAGGACCTGGTACGCAACTACCAAATCGGCGCCCCGGGCATCATCACCGCCGTCGCCTATCAGGCGCAGAACGGCGCCGCGAACGCCCAATTCAACGCCTTCGAGATGCGACTCTGCCACACCTCGCTGGACGAGTTGACCGATTCGTTCACCGCCAACTACGACGGCAACGAACCGGAGCTGGTGGCCACCGCGAACCCCCTCGTCCTCAGCGCCGCCGCCGACGAGTGGCTCGACATCCCCGGACTCGCCCCCTTCCACTACGACGGCATAAACAACCTGCTCATCGAGGTGCAGTGGATGGGCGACAACGGGGTGGACCTCGATACCTGGGTGACGAACACGGACACCAACCGCCTGCTGTACCACAAGTACCTCGACGAGGACGTGGGCTATCTTATCCAGATATACCACCGCTTCCGCATCACCATCGAGTTCGACGAGTCCGTGGAGGCGGTGAGCTGGGGGGTCATCAAGGCCGGGTTCTAGGGGTGCGCCCGCGTACCAACGTTTCCCTCTCCCTGTGGGAGAGGGACTAAGGGTGAGGGCTTCCTAAGAAAAAAGAGGCGGCCCGCAGAGGGGCCGCCCTACATGGAAATCGTTCGGTCGGGACCTTCAGTATACGAACACGACAGGCCACACATCAGAATGGATTAGGAGAACATGCCCACCGACGCCGACCTTCTCGGAACGCCGCAAAACCTCGCCGGCCTGCTGGATTACCAGCCCCGCGCCGTGGTGAGCCGGGCCATCGTGGACAAGCCGGTCGGCACGCTGACCCTCTTCGCCTTCGACGCCGGGGAGGGCCTCTCCGAGCACACGGCCCCCTACGACGCGGTGGTGCTCGTGGTGGACGGCTCCCTGGAAATCACCGTCTCCGGCAAGGCGAGCACCGTGGGGACCGGCGAGATGCTAATCATGCCCGCCCGCGAACCGCACGCCCTGCGGGCCCCGGAGCGGGCGAAGATGCTCCTGGCGATGGTCCGGGCCTGAGGGCCGCGCGGAAGACAGCTTAAATCACGAAACGCTACCTAAGCCGTGAGTGAGGTTTCCCATGGCAGTTACCCTGTCCGCCGTCATCCACCGCCGGGGGGAGGTGTGGCTGGCCCGCTGTCCCGAGGTGGGCACCATGTGCCAGGGTGCCACACACGAGGAGGCGCTGGCCAACCTGCAGCGGATAACCCAGGAGTACCTGAAGAGCTTCGCCCTGCCCGCGGATTTCGACCGGGCCACGCTGTCGACCTTCGAGGTCGAGACGCCGAAGCCGACCGCCGGAGGTGAGCCGTCGGTGTAGGCGTCTGCGCGGTGATTGGACGCAGGGGCGGGTGTCCACACCCGCCCGTTTTTTTATAAGGCAGCCCTCACCCCCATCCCCTCTCCCACGGGGAGAGGGGGGCCGCTGCACCCCCCTCCCTGCCCTCCCCCCAAAGGG
>CAYTCV010000057.1:8556-12440 GCA_964436465.1 uncultured bacterium | reverse complement strand
CGCGGGCCGCCGCGTTTTGCGATGCCGTAGGGCGGGGATTCTATCCCCGCCGCTTTTTAAGCGCACCCCCCTCCCCAAACCCCCCAAGGGGGGAACGCATCACAGCAGCGGGGCCAGCTTTTTATCGAAAACCTCCACCGGCACCGAGGCCCGCAGCACCTCCCCCAGTCCGGCCCAGGTGACCCCCGGGCTCCGCTCGTAGAGCTTCCGGCCGACCGCCAGGAGCTGCGCCGCGGCCGGGCCCTTCATCAGCAGGCTGAAATCCTCCCCCCCGAACCGGAACACGACCACAGCCTCGCACAGGCCGTCCTCGCGCTCGACGATGAAGAACCGGACCTGGTTCTCCACGTCGCCCCGGTCATCGAGGTGCTTGAGGACCCAATTCCGGCCGCCGCTCCCCGCCACGCCGACCAGGTCCCCGTCCGCCGCCGGGACGCGCACCAGGTTCCCCAGCGCCACGTCGAGCTTGGGGTGGGAATCCCCCGCGCCGCGCAGCTTTTCGCCGATTCCCTCCAGACTGACCAGGTGGAAAAGGGCGACGTCGGTCTCGCGGACGAGGGAGTAGAGCCGCGTGGCCAGGATGAACTCGTTGGAGGAATCGAAGGCGGGGCCGAGGACCAGGGTGCTGGAGCGCTGGAGGAGGAAGATGGTCTTCAGGCCGTTTTTCAACAGCCCCAGGGTCTTCTCGTAGTGGATGTCCCGCCCGCGGTGCATCTCGGTCACCAGGGTGAACCCGGTGGACCGCAGTATGCCCTCCGCCGACAGGTCGCGCTCGTCCATGGGCCCCCGCTACTTGACGATGAATCCGGCTACGACCAGCAGCACCCCGACGATACCCAACAGCGGCGTCAGGACGCGCCAGACCCGCACCCGGCCGGTCAGCTCCCGGACCAGCTCCTGCTCGCTCTTGAGGCTGACGATGAAGCGGTCGTCGCCGGTCTTGCGCATGGCCAGCCCGCCCCCGGCGTCGGTCACCACCCCCAGGGTGTAGACGTTCACCCCTTCGGGGATGAGCCATTCCTGCTTGCGGTAGCCGAGGACGCGGTTGTCGCCGAAACCCTTCTCGGGCTCGAAGCGGTCGTGGACGACGTGAGCGCCGATAATCTCGGCCCCCTTCACCGCGACCTTCATCCGGCCCGAGGCGTCCACCACGTAGAAGTCCACGGCGTTCGTCTCGTCGGAGACGGTGTCCCAGACCTGGCTGACGCGCTTCTGGCGGCGGCCCTGGGAGTCGGTCACGAACTCGGTCACCTGGCGCTGCCGCTCCACCAGGCTCCGGTACCACACCCCGCGCTTGCCCGAAAGCGGCGCCGTCAGGTTGCCCTCCGCGTCCACCGTCCCCTTGAGCTCGCAGGGGAACGAGAAGGCGCCGTCGAGCATATCCTCCTTGGAGGTCTTGTACGTGTCGGCGATTTCGGCGGCCGAGTAGGTCTCGGTGCCGACGATGTCCGCCTGCTTGCGCCGGGCGGCCCCCAGGATGAAGAACCCGATGACGGCGATGAGCACGCACACCCCGCCGCCCACGAAGAATCCCATGTTACCCATCGCCCCTCCCGCAGTTTTCCGTACGGGTAAAGAATACCAAATCCGGCGGCACAGCTGGGGTCAAAAGAGTCCGCGCGCGAGGGCCGAGGCCCCGAGGGCCAGGGCCGCAGCCCCGATGAGCCCGGCGTCGCCCCCCAACTCGCCAGTGACAACGTCCAGCCCGGTGGGCGTGCGGAAGCGGTGGAGGGCGAGGGACTCGCGGGCGGGCGAGAGGATGAGCTCTCCGGCCCCGGCCAGTCCGCCGCCCACCACCGCCAGGTCCACGTCCAACAGGGTCTGCGCCAGGGCCAGCCCCCGGCCGAGGTAGCGCCCCGCCTCCTCCAGGAGCCCGGTGCAGACCACGTCGCCCCCGCGGGCATGCTCGGTGACGAGCCGGGCGTTGATATTGACCGTGTCGCCCCCCGCCGCCGCGAGGAGCCTGGGGAGCTTTCCCTCTTCCGCCAGCTCCATGGCCCGCCGGCGCACCGCCGAGGCCGAGGCGTAGGCCTCCAGGCACCCCCGACGCCCGCAGTTGCAGGGCCGGCCGCCCGGCTCCACGGTCAGGTGGCCGATTTCCAGGGCGTTCCCCTTCACGCCCAGCAGGGGACGGCCGTCCATTACCGCCCCGCCGCCGACCCCGGTGCCCAGGGTGACCCCCAGGCAGAATGGGTGTCCCCGCGCCGCCCCGCGCCAGTGCTCGCCCAGGATAAAGGCCGTGGCGTCGTTGACCAGGGTGACCGGAAGGCCGAACGCTTTTCCGGCCATCTCCGCCAGCGGCACCTCGCCCAGGTCCGGAACGTTGACCGGGGACGAGACCCACCCGCGCCCCGCGTCCATGGGCCCCGGCACCGCCAGGGCCAGGGCGTCCGGCTGTGCGCCCGCCTCGGCGGAAAGCTCCGCCAAAAGCCCCGCCAGGTCTTTCAGGAACGCGGCGGGACGCCGGTCCCCGCGCGGCGGCGTCTTCCCCGCAGCGACGACGCGCCCCGAGCCGTCCACCAGCCCCGCCCGCAGGTTGGTCCCGCCCAGGTCCACCGCGTAGATTAACCGCTCACCCGCCATGGCACCCTTTACAGAAAAGCCCGTCGCTGGTATTCTACCAGAAGCTTCATCGAGGGGGTGACGGTGGCCGAGCGGCCCGCCGAAAGGCTCAAGGTCTGGTTCGTGGACGACGAGCAGGAGCGGCACGACGAGTTCGACCGCCGCCACGGCGAGCGGTACGACGTCCGGCACTTCCACCGCCCCGACGAGGTCCTCGCGGCCCTGGAGAACGGCGAGAAGCCGGACCTGCTGTTGTCCGACGTTTTCTTTCTCCGGGAGGGCGCCGAGGACCGGGCCGCCGAGATGCAGCGGGAAAGCCGGGAGTTGGAGGAGCGCCTGGCCGCGTTCGCCCGGCGGTACACCGAGGTCTACGCGCCCGACGGGCTGGAGCTGGCGGCCAAGCTGCGCCGGGAGCGCCGCCCCTTCCCCAACGTCGTCTACTCCTCGAAGGCGGCGATTCTGCTGGACGAGCACGACTTCTCCGGCATCGCCCGCGAAACGGGGCCGGTGTGGATTTTAAAAGGCAAGGAGGACGCCGAGGCGGAGCAGCTCAAAATCGAGAGCGTGAACCTGGGGTGGAGCTGGCGGCGCCGCTACCTGCAGGTGAAGGGGCTGTTGGCCATCGTGGCCATCGCGGCCATGGCGGCGGGCTGGTTTTTGGGGATGCTCCTGGGCCGGGTGATGTAGGGCGCGGGGGGCCGGAGTGAGTTTTTTACGGGCCGTCCGGCCCGTTTTTTATGCGGTTTGTGCGGGGTGAGGTGTGCAGCGGTCCCCTCCCCCCTCTGGGGGGGAGGCTGGGAAGGGGGGTGCAGCTACCCCCTCTCCCTGTGGGAGAGGGTTGGGGTGAGGGCTACCCTATAAAACGGCGGGGATAGGAATCCCCGCCCTACGGCATCGCAGCGAGGTTCGAGCTGGTGTGCAGCTACCCCTCCCCCCCTCTGGGGGGGAGGCTGGGAAGGGGGGTGCAGCTATCCCCTCTCCCTTCCAGGGAGAGGGTTGGGGTGAGGGTAAGGATTTGGAACGTATAAAAACGGCGGCCCACAACCTCCCTCTCCCTCCGGGAGAGGGGATGGGGGTGAGGGCCACCTTTGAAAAAACGGGCGGGGACAGAGCCCCGCCCCTACGTCATCACAAATCGCAGGTGAGGGTTGCAGCTATCCCCTCCCCCCTCTGGGGGGAGGGCTAGGGTGAGGGGCGGGCCGACCGCATGTCGGCCCCTACGTCATCGCAAAATGCGGGTGAGGGCCTCTTAATAAAAAAGCGGGCCCCCAATGCCCCGCCCCCACATCAACCGACCCCGCCCCCTCACGACCGCAGGGTCA
>CAYTCV010000057.1:0-8456 GCA_964436465.1 uncultured bacterium | reverse complement strand
CCCAATGCCCCGCCCCCACATCAACCGACCCCGCCCCCTCACGACCGCAGGGTCACGTCCAGGATGTTCCCCAGCCGCTCGGGGTGGGTCGAGGTGAAAACGTAGGCCTGCACCTTGTCGCTCTTCGAATCGGCGACCTCGATTTTCAGGGCCGGCCCCCCCACCGACACCCAGTACCAGACGCGGTCCCGGCCCCGCCGGATGCCGTACCCCCCCGAGTCGGACAGGCGGACGAAGGTCGGCTCCGTGGAGATGACGCACGGGCGGGCGACGGTCTTCCTGAAGACGCCGAAGGCCAGGACGAGCCGGGACTGGGTCACGGTGACGACGAGCTGGGTGAAGCACAGCCCCACGAAGAGCGCGATGGAGGCCGTGATGGTGCAGCCCCAGAACACGGCCCGCTCCCCCGGCGTCCGGAAGCCGCCCCACAGGACCACGCCGAGCACCAGCAGCCCGACGACGGTGACCGTTATCCAGAAGGAAACCCGGGAGATGGTGCTCTCCCGGTAGACGACGATGTCGGGTGAGGCCTGGCTCATTGCGGGCCGTTCTCCCGGATTTTCGCGAAATGGGCCCGCAGGTCGCCGAGGAGTTTTTCCAGTTTCTTGTCCCCGCTCAGGTCGGGCGCGCCGCAGGAACCGAGGATGGCGACGACGATGGGCAGGTTCTCGTCGGCCAGGCCGTAGCAGACCCGGTTCCCGTTCCGGCGGAAGGTGACGAGCTGGGCCCCGCGCATGACGGCCAGGTGCTGGGAGATGTTGGGCTGCTTGAGCCCCAGAGCCGCGCGCATGTCGTCCACGCAGGATACGTCCCGGGCGAGGAGCTGCACTATGCGCAGCCGGGTGGGGTGGGCCATCGCCTTGAACAGACGCGCGATTTTCTCGCAGGGGTCGAGGGCTTCCACGGTCCTCCTCACGTGTTTAACTTGTTGCGAATATACGAAATTCGCAGTTTTTTGTCAAGACGGGGGCGCATTTTCCGGCATGGACGGCGGTCGTAAAAAACGCCGACGGGACCGCCGCCGGCCGCTTGGCGGGCAACTCCACCGGCGCCCCCTCCGCTTGACCGAGTGTATACGAATGTGTATACTGCTGTCATGCAACGTCCGGCCTCCAAAGAAGTCCCCCCGCCCCGCTTCGAGCGCTTCCTCGAGGCCACCACCTCCATCGCCAGCACCTGCGAGGAGGACAAGCTCCTCCAGGCCATCATCTCCTCGGCCGAGGAGGTGGTCGAGGCCGGCGCCAGCTCGATTCTCCTCCTGGAGGCCGGCGGCGCCTTCCTCCGCTTCGCCATCGCCACCGGCCCCGTGGCCGAAAAGGCCCTGCCGGTCAAGGTCCCCGTCGAAGGCTCCATCGCCGGCTGGGTCGTCACTCACCGCCGCCCGGTCAACCTGGCCCGGGCCGCCGACGACCCGCGCCATTTCCCCGGCGTGGACAAAAAGACCGAGCTCAAGACCGGGAGCCTGCTCTGCGTGCCGCTTCTGGTCGAAGGCGAGGCCATCGGCGCGATTCAGTCGCTCAACAAGCGCGGCGGACGGCCCTTCACCGACGAGGACGAGCACTTCCTGGTGGCCATCGCCGTCCAGGCCGCCTACGCCCTGCAGCGGGTGATGGAGGACCAGCGCCGGCGCGAGGAGCTGGACGAGCTGCGCGCCCGCGCCGCCGCCGAGGGGACCGTCATCGGCGAAAAGGGAGGGCTGGCCGAGGTCTTCGACATCGTCCGCAAGGTGGCCGACGCGCGGACCACGGTGCTGTTGCGCGGGGAGACCGGCACCGGCAAGGGGATGATTGCGCGGGCCATCTACTCCATCGGCGCCCGGTACCGCCGCCGCTTCGTCACCGTCAACTGCTCCAACATCCCGCCCGACCTGTTGGAGAGCGAGCTCTTCGGCCACGCCAGGGGCGCCTTCACCGGCGCCTCGGCGGTCAAAATCGGCAAGTTCAAGCTGGCCCACGGCGGCACGATTTTCCTGGACGAGGTGGGCGACATCCCGCTGGCCCTGCAAATCAAGCTCCTGCGCGTGCTCCAGGAGCAGGAGTTCGAGCCGCTGGGCTCCAACGACACCGAGAAGGTGGACGTGCGGGTCATCGCCGCCACCAGCCGGGACCTGGAGGCCGCCATCGCCGAGGAGCGCTTCCGCGAGGACCTCTACTACCGGCTGAACGTGGTGAGCGTGGAGCTGCCGCCGCTGCGCGACCGCCGCGGGGACCTGCCCGAGCTGGTGGACCACTTTCTGGAGAAGTACTCCCTGGAGACGAACAAGCACATGCTGCGGGCGAGCCCCGAGGCGCTGGAGGTCATCGCCGCCTACGACTGGCCCGGCAACGTGCGCGAGCTGGAGAACGCCGTCGAGCGGGCCGTGGTCCTGGGCGAGGGCGATGTGCTGCTGGCGGAGATGCTCCCCGCCCACGTCCGCGGCGGCCGGGGCTACACCGTGCCCGAGGGCGCCACGCTCGTCGAGGCGCAGCGGAGCTTCAAAAGGTACTTTATCGCCAAGGCCCTGGACGCGCACGGCGGGAACCAGACCCGCGCCGCGGAGGCCCTCGGCATCCAGCGCAGCTACCTCAACCGGATAATCAAGCAGCTCGACATCAAGCGGCCGTACCCCCGAGGTTAGATGGACCCCGACCTGGAGAAAATCTTCGAGGCGCGGGAGCTTCTGCGCCGGGCGCGCAAAGCGGCCGATGAGCTCCGCCGGAAAACGCCGGAGGAGCTGGACCGCTACGTGCGGAAAATCTCCGAGGACGCCCTCGCCGCCGCCCGGGAGCTGGCCGAGTCCGCCGTCCGCGAGTCCGGCTTCGGCGTCGTCGAGGATAAGGTTTTAAAGAACACCTTCGCCGCCCGCGAGGTGGCCGAGAGTATTTTGAAGCAGCGCACCGCGGGCGTCCTGGCCCGCGACCCGGAACGCGGCATAGTGGAGTACGGCGTGCCGATGGGCGTCGTGGCGGCCATCATTCCGTGCACCAACCCCACCTCGACGGCGATTTTCAAGGCGCTGATTGCGGTCAAGGCGGGCTGCGCCGTGGTGATGAGCCCCCACCCGCGCACGGTGGAGTGCACCCGCCGGGCGGCCCAAATCTGCCAGAGCGCGGTGGAAAAAGCGGGCGGACCGGCCGGCGCGATTTCCTGCCTCTCCGGCGGCGTCATGGCGGCCACCCGCGAGCTCATGGGCCACGCGCTGACCGACGTGATTCTGGCCACCGGCGGCATGGGCCTGGTGCGCGCGGCCTACTCCTCGGGCAAGCCGGCCTTCGGCGTGGGGCCCGGCAACGTGCCGGTGTACGTGGACCGCTCCGCCGACGTGGAAAATGCGGTCAAACAGACCTTCCGCGGAACCACTTTCGATAACGGCGTCGTATGCTCCTGTGAGCAGTCCTTCGTGGCCGACGCCCCCGTTGCCGACCGGTTGAGGGAGGAGTGCGTAAAAAGCGGCGGGCATTTCCTCGCCCCCGAAGAGACGGCGAAGGTCTCCGCCTTCCTCTTCCCGGCGGGGGAGTTCGACGGCGCGGCGGTGGGGCAAAGCGCCCGCTGGATTGCGGAAAAATCCGGCGTCGGCGTGCCGGAGACGACGCGGGTGCTTTTAGCCGAATTGGACGGCGTCGGCCCGGAGTATCCCCTCTCGGCGGAGAAGCTCTGCCCCGTGCTGGCGTTCTACACCGCCGACGGCTGGCGCGCCGGCTGCGGGCGCTGCATCGAGCTCATCAAATTCGGCGGGATGGGCCACACGATTTCCATCCACGCCCGCAACGCCGAGGTCGTGGAGGCCTTCGCCCGGGAAAAGCCGGTCTGCCGGGTGCTGGTCAACACGTGCGCCGCCCTGGGCGCCGTCGGTATAACCACCAACCTCGAGCCGTCGCTGACCCTGGGACCCGGGGCCTGGGGCGGCTCGGCGACCGGCGACAACGTCACCGCCCGTCATCTGGTGAACATCAAACGACTGGCCTACGACCGCGAGGGGCTCCCCGAACGGGAAAAACGCGAGCCCACCGAGGCGGAAATCGCCCTCGCGGTGAAGCGGGCCCTCGACGAGCTGGGGTATTGACATGAAAAAGATTGCGTTTGCACTGGCCGCGCTTTTGACCGTGGCGGGGGCCGCGACGCGGTACTCCGTGGCCGGCGGCCTGGAGGAGTTCCTGGCGAAATTCCCCGACCCGGCGGAAATCTACTTCCAGACCAAGACCCCGGAGGGCGTGGGATTCTACACGATTACGACCCCCTCCGGCGAAATTGCGCCCACGGGTGTCTTCGGGCGCGGCATGGACGGCGTCGCCTCCGCGGGCCTCCTGGTCCACGAGGGACCGGGCGCGGACGGCGTCGAGGACATCTTTTTTGAAAAAAACGGCGAGGAGCCGGTTTCCTTCGGCGGGCCGATGCGCGACCTGCAGCCCTCCGTCTCCCCCGGCGGGACGGTGGCCTTCACCACGGAGACCGCCCCCAACTGCTTCGACCTCGCCCTGTGGGACTCATCCCACGGGATGCGGACGCTGGACCTGGGAATAGGCGACGAGACCGAGCCGGTCATCCTCTACGCCGCCCCGGCGGGGGACGGTCCCGTCATCGTCCTCTTCCAGTGGTCCTCCGGCGGCGAGTTTCAGCTCTACTACGCCGTCATCGGCCCGGACGATGAAATTTTCAAGGTGAGGCGGCTGTTCGTGTTCGCCGGCCGGGCGCTCTCCCCCGACCTTTACGACCCGGCCCCCGGGCGCGCCCCGGCGGACGGCGACACGCTCCCCCTGGCCTTCCACGGCCTGCCCGACGAGGACGACCAGCGGGACCTCTACATCGGCGAGCTGACCTTCCACGGGGACCTCTCCGACCCGGCCGGAATAACGCTCACGGCGGACGAGCCGGAGCAGATTACCATCTGCCTCGCCGACGACAAGTACCCCGAGCTGTACCGGGACACCGCCGGGACGCTCTGGTGCTTCTTCGCCTCCTTCCGCGACGGCGACTACGACATCTACGCCCTGGACCTGGGCGCCATGGAGCTCTACCAGCTCACCGACATGTCCGGCACGCAGACGGCGCCCTACGTGTACGCGCCGGGCCGGTGAGCGCCGCGCCGGAAAGTGGTACACTTCAGGGGATTACGGACGACGCCCGTAAAAGGGGCCGGTTAGAGGAGAACTAGACCGGGGGCGGTCCCTAGTCCCGGATTTAACGACGTTAAAAAACCGTTACCTGGAGGCACAGTGGCTCAGAACCTGCAGGAAATCGCCCTGGGGCTCATCGAGACCAAGGGGCTGGTCGGGGCCATCGAGGCCGCCGACGCCATGGTCAAGGCCGCCAACGTCAAGCTCATCGGCAAGGAGAAAATCGGCGGGGGCTACGTGACGGTGATGGTGCGGGGCGAGGTGGGCGCGGTGAAGGCCGCCACCGACGCCGGCGCCGCGGCCGCCGCCCGCGTGGGCGAGCTCGTCAGCGTCCACGTCATCCCCCGGCCCCACGACAACGTGGAGATGCTCCTCCCCGGCGAATAGGTAGCCCGTGACCGAGGAATCCAAAGACGCCGTCCGGCGCGTGACCGAGGCGGTGCGGCGGGAGCTCGCACGGAGGGGCGGGCCCTCCGATGCCTCGTCCGGTGGACCCGAACGGGAGGCGAAGCCTCCGCCCGTTCCAATCGAGCCGAACCCCACCGGCCCGGCGCCGCGCGTGCCGACCTCGGACGCCGACCCCCGACGCATACCCGTGGCGGTCAGCGGCCGCCACGCGCACCTGTGCGCCGAAAAGCTCGCGCTCCTGTTCGGCAAGGGGTATCGGTTGACCGAGGACCGCGGGTTGAGCCAGACCGGCCAGTTCGCCGCCGGGGAGACCTTGAATCTGGTCGGCCCGCGGGCCGCGCTCACCGCCAGAATCTTGGGGCCGGTGCGGGAATCCACCGTCGTCGAACTTTCAAAGACCGACCTCGTCCGCCTGGGGGTCCCGCACGAGATTGCGCCCGGCGGAGTGGTGCGGCTGAACGGCCCGCTGGTTTTAATCGGCCCCCGGGGTGAGCTGCGGCTGACCGACGAGGTGGTCCTGGCCGACCGGCACCTGCACTGCACCCCCGCCGACGCCGCCGCCCTGGGCGTCGCCGACGGGCAGCGGGTGAGCGTGGTGGCCGACGGCTGGCGCGGGGCGCGCCTGGACCAGGTCCGCGTCCGCGTCCGGGAAGATTTTTTCCTCGAATTGCATCTGGACGCCGACGAGGGGAACGCGCTCGGATTGAAGACCGGCGACACGGTCCGTCTGGCGGACACGACCCCGCCGCCCGCGCGGACCGGAATCCCCACCGCCGAAAAGCGCCGGCCGCTCCCCGCGGCGACCGTCTCCGCCGGGGGCCGGGAGCCGCGCGTGGTGGGCGGGACCGCGGGCGTGGCGCCGCTGGAGCTGGTCACGGAGAACGACGTCCGGGCCGCCGCCCGGGCCGGACTTTGCGAGCTCCCCGTCACCCCGCGAGCGAGAATCACCCCCGCCGCCCGGGACGCGCTGCAGGAATTCGGCCTCACCCTCTCCACCCGGCGGTAGCGAAACATGACCGCCGCCCATAAAGCCGTGGACCTGGCGCGCGAAGCCGGGGTCGTCGGCGCCGGGGGCGGCGGATTCCCCACCCACGTCAAGCTCTCCCTCCCCGCCGAAATTATTATCGCCAACGCCGCCGAGTGCGAGCCGCTCCTGGCCAAGGACACCGCGCTGGTCGAACGCGAGGCGGAAGTAATTATCCGGGGACTACGGCTCGCCGCGGAGGCCGTGGGCGCGAAGCGCCTCTGCGTCGCGGCCAAGCCGAAACGGGAGAAAGCCTGGCGCGCGCTCAAAGACGCGGCCGGAGACGGCGTCGAGCTTTATCCCCTCCCCGACGCCTACCCCGTGGGCGACGAGGTGACGCTGGTCAAAATCGTCACCGGGCGGACGGCGCCGCGGGGCGGCCTGCCCGCCGACGTCGGGGCCCTGGTCCAGAACGTCGAGACGCTCTACAACCTGGCCCGCGCGCACCAAACGCCGGTGACCGAAAAGTGCGTCTGCGTCGTCGGGGCGGTGGAGCGGCCCTTCGTCGCGGTCGTCCCCCTCGGCTACCCGGCGGCGGAGCTTTTAAAAATCGCAAGGCCGGAGCCGGGCGCGGCGGTCCTCGAGGGCGGCCCGGCCATGGGAGCCATCGTCGAGCCGACCGAGGCCCGCGTCGCCAAGCACGTCTCCGGCTACACCGTCCTGCCCGGCGATTCCCCGGTCGTCGCGCATTTGTGCAGTACGCTGGCCATAAATCGGCGCAGGTCATTGACCGCCTGCATCCAGTGCCAGATGTGCACCGAGGCCTGCCCGCGCTGGCTCGCGGGGCAGGAGGTTCGGCCGCACCTGTGGATGCGCGCGCTGTGCCTGGGCACGGGCTTCGAGAGGCTGGCCGGGGACCTCTGGGGCTGCTGCGCCTGCGGGGTGTGCGAGCTTTTCGCCTGCCCGGAGGGGCTCTCGCCGCGCCGCGCGGCCCTCGAAATCCGGGAGCGCCTCCCCCGCCCAACCGTGGAAAATAAACCGCCCGGCGACCGACCGCTCTTCGGCGAGCGCCATCCCCCGACCCGGCGGCTCATGGGCCGCATGGGGATTTCGGGCTACGACCGGCCCGCGGAATGGATGGAGGCCCCGCCGGTGAAATCGCTGAAAATCGCCCTCCGGCCGGGCGCGGGGAGCCCGGCGGCGCCGGTGGTGAAACGGGGCGACACAGTCCGCGTCGGCGACAAAATCGCCGAGGCGACGGCGGAACTCGGCGTCCCGCTCCACGCCCCGGCGGACGGGAAAATAGTAGAGGTCACGGATACGCACATCGCCATCGAGGTCCGCTGATGGACGACACGGCCCTGGGGCTTCTGGAGCTGTACAGCGTCGCGCGGGGGATGCAGGCGGCGGACGCGGGGAACAAGGCGGCCGCGGTGCGGCTGATTTTCGCGCGCCCGTTCTGCGCCGGGAAGTTCGCGATTTTGTGGTCCGGGGACGTGGCCGAGGTGAAATCGGCGCTGGCCGCCGGTCGGCAGGTCGGCTCCCATCTGGTGGTGGACTTCACGCTCCTGCCCGCGGCGCACCCGTCATTGATTCCGGCCCTGGGCGGCGCCAACCCCTATCCCCCCGGCGCGGCGCTCGGAATCGTGGAGACCTACTCCATCGCCGGCACGCTGGGCGCGGCGGACGCGGCGGCCAAGGCGGCCCGCGTCGAGGTCGTAGAAATGCGCGTGGCCATCGGCCTCGGCGGGCGGGGGTATTTCTCGGTGGCCGGGGAGGTGGCGGCGGTGAGCCAGGCGGTGGAGGTCGCGCGGGCCTGGGTTACGGAGCAGGGCCTGCTGGTGGACGCGCAGGTCATCCCCGCGCCGGACCCGCAGCTCATCCGGCGCCTGGGGCTGTTGGAGGGGTGACGGCCGGCCGCGCCGATTGCGATGACGTAGGGCGGGGATTACCTTCGGTCGCAGTTATGCCTTCGGCCGCAGATACCTATC
>CAYTCV010000056.1:0-12441 GCA_964436465.1 uncultured bacterium | reverse complement strand
CAGGCCGGTTCCGTTCTCGGCCTCCCAGCGGCGGACCGCGAGGGTGATTTCACCGGCCAGCCCGGCCACGGCGCGGCGGTTGGCCTCTTCGGCGGCCTGCCCGGCGTTGTACACGTTGCCGAGGTAGAACCCGGCGCCGATAAAGCCTGCCAGGGCGGCGGCGGGAATCTCCCCCTCCTCGACGGCCCACCACGCGGCCCCGACCCACAGGGCGTTGGTGGTCAGCGCCAGGACGCCGTCCCAGAAGTCGCCCGCGATGACCTGCCCCAGCCCCGGAACCAGGGCCGAGGCCAGGGAGGCGAAGCCGGGGTTGACGCGGGGCAGCTCCGTCCGGCGGGCGGCTATTTCGGCCAGCTCGTCGCCCAGCGCGCCCTCGGGTGCGCCGGGGAAATCGGTGGCGGCCCGGACGAACTCGCCCTCGGCCGACGCGAGGTTCCAGGTCGGCAGGTAGGTCAGGCCGGCGAGAATCCGCGCCCGGCCCGACGTCTCCAGCGGCGGGGATTCACCGGCCAGCCGTTCCAGCTCCAGGCGCGCGTCGGCGTAGTCGCGCCCCAGGGCCAGCGAACGGCCCAGGGCCAGGCGCGCCGTGGGAATCAAATCACTGGAAGGGAAGTCCGACAGGAACTGCCGGTAGGTCGCGGCGGCGACGCCGTACTCCCCCGCCCCGTCGTAGGCCAGCCCGACGCCGAGGGCCGCGTCGTCGGCCAGGGGGCTATCCGGGAAGAAATGCGCCAGCCGCTCGTACTCCAGCACCGCCTTGAAGAACTCCCCCCGCCGGAGAAGCTCTTGGGCGAAACCGAGCTGCCCCTCGTCGGTGAGCGTCAGCTCCTCCGCCGCGGCGAGGCCGGTGACTAGCAGGAGAACGATGACGGTTTTTCTCACGGCACGGGGTCGTAGAGGTGCCCGCGCGCCTCGCGGGCGAAGACGGTGAAGCTCAGCGGCTCCCAGGCGCCGCAGTCCTCGAAACGCGGGTAGCCGTAGGCCGCGAGCACGGCGTAGTAGTCGTAGAGACGGACGGGGTAGCGCCCCGGCGGGATGTGGTTGTTGCAGCGCAACAGCCGCCCGAAGGCCAGGATGACGCCCTTCGCGGGGCCGTGCGCGGATACCGCCCCGTAGGCGTAGTTCGAGCAGGTGGGCTCGTAGCGGCAGAAGGAGGCGTTCTGGCCCGTGAGCCAGTGTTTCCACAGGCCGAAGAGCGGGACGAGGGCGTCGTGCATGAAGCTCGCCGAATCCCCGGCGGTGACGACGATATCGGCCAGGGCGATATTTACCGGACGCGGCGTCTCGGCGAAGCCGCCCTCGGGCGGGGCGTAGGTGCCCTGCGCCGCGCAGGACGCCGCCAGCATCACCGGCAAAATCCGACACGCTCCCGCCATCGGGTCACCCCCGCCCAAGTATACCAGACCCCGTCCTCCGGTGGCGCGCTCCGACTCTTCCTGTTATAATACGCGGGCTCCGAACCGCGCTTCAAAGCGCATCGAGAAGAGTCGTATGTTCAACAAAATCCTCATCGCCAACCGCGGCGAGGTGGCTCTGCGCGTCATCCGCGCCGCCCGCGAGCTCGGCATCCGCACCGTGGCGGTTTACTCCGAGGCCGACCGCGGCGCACCCCACACCCGCGAGGCCGACGAGGCCGTCTGTATCGGCCCCCCGCCCCCCGGCAAGAGCTACCTCTCCATCCCCCGAATCATCGCCACCGCGGAAATCACCGACGCCGACGCCATCCACCCCGGTTACGGCTTTTTGGCGGAGAATCCCCACTTCGCGGAAATCTGCGAGGCCTGCCGCGTCACCTTCATCGGCCCCTCGCCGCGCACCATCATCATGATGGGCAACAAGGCCACCGCCCGCCGGACCATGATGGAGGCGGGGGTGCCGGTGGTCCCAGGCTCCGAGGGCGTAATCAAGACCGCCGACGAGGCGGCGTCCCTGGCCGAGGACATCGGGTTCCCGGTCATCGTGAAGGCGGTGGCGGGCGGAGGCGGGCGCGGAATGCGAATCGCCCACACCCCGGTCGCCCTTCTCGGCGCATTCACCACCGCCCAGACCGAGGCCGAGAACGCCTTCGGCGACGGCAGCGTCTACCTGGAGAAGTACATCATCAAGCCCCGGCACGTGGAAATCCAAATCGCCGGGGACCGCCACGGCAACGTGGTGCACCTCGGCGAGCGCGACTGCTCCATCCAGCGCCGCCACCAGAAGCTTTTGGAGGAATCCCCCAGCCCCGCCGTGAACGCGGAACTGCGGAAGCGCATGGGCGATGCCGCCGTCGCCGCCGCCCAGGCCGCCCTCTACCACTCCGCCGGCACCGTCGAGTTCCTCCTCGACGCGGGCGGAGAATTCTACTTCATGGAGATGAACACCCGCATACAGGTCGAGCACCCCGTCACCGAGATGCGCACCGGCACCGACCTCGTCCGCGAGCAGATTCTCGTCGCCTCCGGCGAGAAGCTCTCCTGGACCCAGGAGGAAATCACCTTCTCCGGCCACGTCATCGAGTGCCGCATCAACGCCGAGGACCCCCTGAAAAACTTCACCCCCAACCCGGGCACCATCACCGACTACAAGGCCCCGACCGGGGACGGCGTCCGCGTGGACACCTACGCCGAGCCGGGGGCCAACGTCAGCCCGTACTACGATTCGCTGGTGGCCAAGCTCATCGTCAAGGGCGCCGACCGCGCCGACTGCATCGACCGGATGCGCAAGGCCCTGAACGAAATCGTCATCGACGGCATCCAGACCACCATCCCCTTCCACCTGGCGCTCCTGGACAACCCCCGCTTCATCTCCGGCGACTTCGACACCGGCTTCCTGGAGGATGAGAAAATAATCTGACACCCCCCGCCCGGAGGGGAGATGCGGCTGTTCAAGCGCGCCGGGGACCGACTCGCGGAAATCCGCGCCGAGGAGGACCGGGAGCTCCGCGGGCTGCTGGCGGGGAATTTGGGAGAACTCTTCGGGGTGGGCAACTTCGTGGCCCGGGTGCCGCTGGGGGACGGGGAGGATGTCGCGGATTTCGTCGGGGTGGGCCCGGAGCGGGAGCCGGTGGTCGTTCTGCTGCGCCAGCCGGGCCGGGGGCTCATCCGGGCGGTCGGGGCCGCGGTGGAGCGGTTCATTCACCGGGCCGAAAGTCTTCCCGATGAAATTGACCGGCTCGTCTCGCAGGACAAGGCCCCCCGAATACTGGTGGTGGCCCGACGGTTCAGCCTCGACGAGATGCGACTCGCCACCGCCGCCGGTCCCGACCTGGAGCTCTGGCGAATAGCCACCTTCGCCGGTGGGCTGCTGGCGGTGGGCCGGGCGGGGCTCACGGTGCCGGAGGATTACAACGGGAGGCAACTCGATCTTCAGGCGGTGAAGCGGGAGCTCATCGAGGCGGTGAAGGGAGTCATTCCCGATTGCTGGACGGGGAGGAAGCGCAAGTACCACACCTTCTACCGCAGGGGGAGAAGGTACGTCCGCATCCGGGAACCGAATAAGAATGAGAGGGCCGTTCGGGTTCTCATAGAAGGCCCCGAAGAGTGGGTGGAGGCCCAGAAGACCGGCGTGCCGCCGACCTCCCGCTCCGCCAGGTTCGACGTCCGGGGCTCCGACGGCATCGAGCGGGTCGTCGCGGCGCTCAGGGACCGGCTGGAACGGACCGCGAAGAAAAAGCCGATGCTCCGCGCCGACCGGGTAGGACAGACCGCTCCGGTCGACGAACGGACCGCGTCCGCACTGTACCGCGACCGGGTCATCCGGGCCTGCCTGGACGCCTGCCCCGGAGCCGCGACGCACAAACTGGCCGTTTACACCGCCCTTCTCGTCAGCCGGGAGAATCGAAGGTTCTTCGCTTATCTCTGGTACTCGGGTCCCGATAAGAACCTCTTCCGTCTGAAGGCCTTCGCCCCGGAGGAGGGCGCGCTGAAGTTGCCCGGCGTCCGGCTCCACGGGAGCAGGCCGACTCTGGACCTGAAGCCCGGGGACGACCCGTCGGTGGCGGCGGTGCTGGCGAGGATGGCATTCGAGTACGCCAAGGACGGCGACGATGCACATTGACGTGGCGTTGGGGCCGGGGGAGTGGGAATCGGCGGAGTTCGCCGGGCGGGTCGCCGTGGTCGTCGACGTCCTGCGCGCCACCACCACGGTCACCGCGGCGCTGGCCAACGGGGCCGAGGCCGTCATCCCCTTCGCCGACCTCGACGAATGCCGGGCGTACCGTGAAAAAGAGCCCGACGTGCTCCTGGGCGGGGAGCGGGAGGGCGTCCGGCCGCCGGGCTTCGACCTGGGCAACTCGCCGCTGGAATACACGCGAGAGAAAGTCTCCGGCCGGCGGATAGCCTACACGACCAGCAACGGCACCCGGGCGCTGGCGGCCTGCCGGGGGGCGGGGGAGATTTTTCTCGGGGCGCTTACCAACCGCCGGGCGGCGGCGGAAAGGCTGACCGCGAGCCGCCGGGACGCGACGCTGGTGTGCGCCGGAAAACGCGGCGCACCAAACCTCGAGGATACTTACTGCGCGGGTGCTATAATATACATGTTGCAGAGCCTGGCCGCCGGTAAGGTTGACCTCTCCGACCGGGCCCGAATAGCCCTGGCGGTGTTCCGGGACCCGGAAGGCGGTTCCGTCCTGGCGCGCGGCGAGCACGGACGTGCCCTGGCCGGGCTGGGATTCTCGGACGACGTGGACTACTGCGGACGCCTGGACGTCGTCGGGAGCGTTGGCGTCCTCGAAAACGGTGAAATCCGCGCCGTCCGCTGATGGGTGAGATGTACGAGGAACTGCTGTACAAGATAATGGAGGCCATCGCGGGCGATACGGCTCACGAGGCCCACTTCAACCGCATCGCCCCCTCCGACATCGAGGACGCCGACACCTGCATCATGCTGGCGCTCTTCTACCGCCGGCGCGCCGAATACGAGCGGGCCCAGCTTTTCGAGGACCAGGCCAAGCTCTTGGCCGATGCCTCCTTCGTCCGCATGCGGTCGAGCCGCGACGACCGCCCCAACTTCAAATCAGGGGTACCGATGTCCGACGATATCCTGGACGAGGTCCGCGCGGCTCTGGCCGGCGGTCCCGGAACGCCCGCCGCCAAGTTCGCCCACGTCCTGCCCGAGAAGCTCGACGACGTGACCACCTGCAACGCCCTGGGCGACCTGTACGCCAGAATCGGCAACTCGCAGCGGGCCTTCGACTTCTACCACCGGGCCGCCCACCTCTACAAGGAGGACGGTTACAACACGAAGGCCATCGCGATTCTGCGCAAGGCCACGCGCCTCGGCTCCCCCCCGGTGGACGCCCTGTGGGAGCTGGGCGAGCTCTACGCCGCCGAGGGCTTCAAGGCCGAGGCCTCCGGGCAGTTCCTCCGCTTCGCCGATTCGAACCGCCGCGCCGGCGACGCCCTGGCCGTCCTGAAGGCCTACGAGCGAATAGTCTCCCTGGACCCGAACAACTCCCACATCGCGGTCATCCTCGCCGACATGTATGCCAAGAGCGGGCTGTTGGAGAAGGCCAGGCGGGAGTACGAGCGTGCCCTCGACCTCCTGCGCGACCATCAGGAGAAGGCGGAAATCGAGCGGATTGGAGAGAAGCTCAAGGCCCTGAACGTTCCGCCCGCCGAGCGGCCCGAGGAGACCCGACCCGTCAGCCGCCGCGAATCCTCCGACCTCATCATCCTCCCCGAGGGCGGGATGGAGCTGGACATCGTGGAGGAGGAGCCCGCCAAGCCGGAAATCATCGCGGAGCCCGAGTACGAGCGTGTCTTCGACGAGGAGACCACCGACGAGCTCCTCGAGGAGCCCGGCACCGACGAGGGCACCGGGGTCATCCTCTACGCCAGTTTCGATAAAATCATCGGCGAGTTCAAGCAGGCGATGAGCACCCTCACCGAGGGGGACGACCCCCAGGGGCACTACGACCTGGGTATCGCCTACAAGGAGATGGGGATGCTCAACGAGGCCATCATCGAGCTCCAGGCGGCCTCGCGGCACGTGGAGTTCCAGACGAAGGCGCTACCCGTGCTGGCCGACTGCTTCATCGACAAGAAGATGCCCGAGCTGGCGGTAAAGCAACTGGAGCGGGCCATCACCCTCACCGACTCGGAGCAGGAACTCCTGGCCATGCACTACCAGGCGGCGATACTCTGCCTGCAGCTCGACCGGCGCGACGAGGCCGTCGGACACCTCCGGGAATGCTACTCCATGGACGCCGACTACCTCGACGTGGCCCGGCGCCTCGACCGGCTGACGAAGAAGTGACGGCCGGGCGGGGGGCCCGGAGGGGCCGTGCATCGGGAATCGGGCCGTCGGTGTACGGGGCGGACTCAAAGCTCCGCGTGGTTACAGGGGCTGTGTGGAATCAAATCGTCGGCGTGCGGGGCGGCCGCTTCCCGTGTTGTGGGGTGAGCGAAGAAATGGGGGCCGAGAGCCCCTCTGTCTATAACCGGGATAAATGAACGGAGAGGCGCTTTTGAGTGTAAACGGCACCGAAGTCCGCCGGACAGGCTCGGGCCTGAGGGTCATCGTGCGCCGGGATGTCGCCGTCCCGGTGGTCACCGTGTGGGTCTGGGTGGGCGTGGGCAGCGTGAACGAGCCCGACGAGCGGGGCGGCGTCTCCCACGTCATCGAGCACATGGCCTTCAAGGGCACCCCGACCCGGGGCGTGGGGGAAATCAGCCGTGAAATCGAATCCCACGGCGGGCTCATGAACGCCTTCACCGGCCACTACGCCACGGCCTATTTCGTCAGCCTCCCCCGGGAGCACGCGGGGCTCGGCGTCGAGGTCATGGGTGACGCGCTGTCCAATCCGCTCTTCGACCCGAACGAGCTGGCGCGGGAGCTCGAGGTCGTCCGGGAGGAGCTTCGGATGCGTGACGACCAGCCCGAGACGCGGCTGTGGGAGTCGGCCGCCGGGCAGGTGTACACCGTCCACCGCATGGGCCGCTCCGTCGGCGGCCGTCTGGAGGTGGTCAAGACCTTCACCCGCGAGACGGTCCTCGACCACTACCGCCGGAACTACACCCCCCGCAACAGCCGGGTGGTGGTGGTGGGCGACGTGGAGCCCGAGAAAATCTTCTCCGAGGTGGAACGGAGCTTCTCGGCCTACGACCGCCCCTATCGCACACCGGACCCCACGCCCCCGGAGCCGGAGCAGTCGGGCCCCCGATTTAAAATTGAGGAAATGCCGGTGAACCGCGCCCACCTGGCCCTGGCCTGGCCCATCCCCGGACAGCTCCACCCCGACACGCCCTCCCTGGATATCCTCACCGGGGTGGCCGGCGAGGGACTCTCCAGCCGCCTCTACCGCCGGGTCAAGGACGAGCTGAACCTGGTGGACGACATCGCGGCCTCCCTGGTGACGGGCGACGACGCCGGCATTTTCTACGTCGACTGCGAGCTGGACCCCGCCGACGTCCGGCGGGCCCTGGCGGCGATTCTGGGCGAGACGGCGCTTCTGCGTGAGCGCCCCGCGGGACCCTGGGAGCTGAACCGCGTCCGCAACACGGTGGAGCTCTCCTACCTCCGGGAGCGCGAGACCGTTGAGGGGCAGGCGCACGAGCTGGCCCACTACGACCATCTGGGTGACTGGCGCCGGGCCGAGGAGTACCTCCGCGGCCTCTACGCGGCCGACGCCGAAACGGTCCTCGGGGCGGCCGGACGGTACCTCGTCCCGGAGAAGCTCTCCGTGGCGCTGGTCGTCCCTCCGGGGCGGACGGCGGAGTTTGAAAATCTGGAGCCCGCGGCGGACGCCGCGTCCCCGACGCCGGCCCGCAAACCCCTGGGAGAGAATCCCCCCCGTCCCGTTTCTCCCTCGCCGGTCTCCGTGGAGGAGGCGACACTGGGGAACGGCGTGCGCCTGGTCCTCCGCCGGAACACCACCCGTGCCCTCGCATCGGTGGCGGCCCTGACCTCCGGGGGGCTCTTCGAGGAGCCGACCGAGCTCGAGGGGGTGACCAACTTCGCCCTGGAGATGGCGCTGCGCGGCACCCGGGAGCACGACGCGGAGGAGTTCCACGCCCGGCTGGAGTACTACGGAGCGGAGCTGGAAACCGTTCTGCAGCGCGACTTCTACGGGTTCAAGCTGGACTGCGCCTCCCGCCACCTGGACCCCGGGCTGGCCCTGCTGGCCGAGGCCGCTACGCGGCCCGCCTTCCCCCAGGCCGAGCTGGAGCCCAAGCGGAGCGACATCCTGGCCGATATCGCCACCCGGACCGACGAGGCCTCGACCTATACCCTGGGCCGGGTCAACGTCGCCCTCTACGGCGGGCGGGGGTACGGGCGCTTCCTGGATGGGCGCGAGGAGACGGTGCGCGCCCTGGACGCCGCGGCGCTTGCGGGGTGGTACGGGGAGAGGCTGCGGGCGGACCGGCTGGTCATCGGCGTCAGCGGCGACTTCGAGCGCGAGCCCCTCGTCGCGCGGCTCGAGGAGCTGTTCGGCGGGCTGCCGCGCGGTGATGGTGTACCCAAACCGCCCCCGCGCGTCTACGGCACGGACGGCGTGGAGGAGCGGCTGCCCAAGCAGCAGACCCATGTGGCGCTGGCCTTCCCCGCCCCGGCGCTGGGCGACGACCGGCGTTTCGCCGCCGGCGTGCTGGCCCAGGGGTTGAACGGGGCCGGGAGGAGGCTCTTCGTCGAGCTGCGCGACCGGCTTCACCTGGCCTACGTCGTTTTCTTCCTCTACCGGCCGCTCCGCGGCGCGGGAGGATTCTTCAGCTACATCGCCACCCAGCCGGGACGGGGCGAGGAGGCGCAGGACGCCCTCCGGGGCGAGCTGGAGCGGGTGGCCCGGGGGGGGCTCGAGCCCGTCGAGGTGGCCGAAGCCCAGGAGCACGTGCTGGGGCTCTACCAGCTCGGACGCCAGAGGAACGCGGCGTCCGCCGCCTCTTACGCCGGCGCCGTGGTCCAGGGACTCACCGCCCGGGACGTGGACCTATACCCCGAGCGCATCGCCGCCGTCACCCCCGACCAGGTCAACGCCCTGGCGGCGGAGTATCTGGACCCGTCGCTCGGCGTGCGGTGCGTCATCCGGGGGACCCTGCCGGACCGCGAGACGAGGTAGCCGTGACCGGAGACTCGCCCTCCCTCTTCGACCGCTGCTGCGAGCGCTGCCGCCACACCGAAGCGGAGCCGTGCGACGACTGGCTCGCCTGCCGCACCGCCGGTCCGTTCTGCCACGCGGACCCCAAGTGCGACGAGGCGAAGGCGGCGGTGGCGCGGCGCATAGCCTTCGGCCCCGGCGCCCTCGTCGGGGTGGGGCAGGGCGACTGCGGGCGCGGGGTCGGTTCCGGGGAGGTGCTGAAGGTCCTGACAAAAGGGCTGCCCGCCGATTCCTTCGAGGTCGTCCCCACCGGCTGCCTGGGCTTCTGCTCGGCGGAGCCGCTGGTCTGGGTGGCTCGGCCCGAAAAGCCGGTCGCCCTCTTCGGCGAAGTTACC
Organism: uncultured bacterium; assembly: GCA_964436465.1. GTDB lineage: Bacteria > RBG-13-66-14 > RBG-13-66-14 > RBG-13-66-14 > RBG-13-66-14 > RBG-13-66-14. The sequence goes on along the minus strand of CAYTCV010000056.1, from coordinate 3,030 downwards.
CCCGACGACGCCGTCGAGCTCGCCTGGCGCCTGGCCGACGGTGTGGGGTGGCCCGAGAGGGTGCTGGCCTACCTTCCGCCCGCCCTGGCCGAGGACCGCTCCTTCCGCGACAACCGCCATCTGTACACCGTCGAGGAGGTGGAGGGGGGCTACTACCCGTTCTTCCTGGACAAGCAGATGCGGCTCGTGACGGCGCACTGCGGCCTGTCGCGCCCGACCGACCTGGACGACTACCTCATGCGCCGGGGGCTGCACCCCCTCTACGTCCTGCTGCGCCACCTGACCCCCGAGGAGGCCTTCGCCTTCCTCGAGGAGTCGGGGCTGGAATCGCGCGTCACCGGCGAGCCCGTGGCGCCCGTCTGGCAGGATTACTCCGCGACCGCGGACGGGCTCATCCGCCTGGACCTCACCGACGGCGGGGTCAACCCGCCCTCTTTCACCCGGCGGTTCCTCGAGGGGCTCCCGTTCCAGGTCCTCGAATCCCTACTCCTGCTGGGGCGGGTGACGCGGACCGGCCGGGCGGAAATCGTCCTCCCCGACGACTGGGACGGCCTCCACGAGGCGACTGCGCCCGGGAATGAGCTGCGGCGGCGCTACGCCCCCCGGGGCGCGACGCCCGGGGAGAACCTGCGCGCCGCTCTGGACGCGCTGCAGAGCCGCAGTCTGATGGGGGAAGGTATCCTGGGGACGGACTTCTCCTGCTCGGTGGCGCTCGTCGGCGCACCCTCGGGGGGAGGAAAGGCGCTCACGGTGGACCTGGAGACCCTCCTCAACGTCCCGGCCATCCTGGAGATGGGCGGGGAGTGGTTCCGGGGCTACGGCCACGGCCGGCACCCCGGCACGAAGTCCCTCCTGGTGGGCGGACCGCTGGCGGCGAAGGGCTTCCTGGAATTGAACCTCGGCACGCCGCTGGGCGACGTGCTGAACCTGGTCTGCGGCGGCGGCGAGGGCCCCGTCAACGAGGCGGAACTGGACGGCGGCGTGGCGGTGCCGGCGGCGGAGTTCGACGCCGTCCTCGACTTCCCCGACCCCGAGGAGTTGCCCGGTCCGCCGGTCCTGGGCGCGCCCGCGACGGTCCTGTTCCGGGTCGCCGGGGGGGCGGAGGAACCGGGGCCGTCGGAGACCGGGGAGCGGCCGGAAGTCAGCCTCTCACCCCTGACCGGCCTCCTCGCCCGTCACGGTGAAATCGCTCCGCCCGCCGGGCTGCCGGCGAGCGTCGTACTGGGCTGGCGGATGGCGGGGCAGCGGCTCCGTGTCCTGACCACGGGCGCCGGGGACGAGGCGGAACTGTTCCACGCGGGGCGGCTGGCCGGATACCTGAGCCGGGAGGCGCCCCCGGAGATGGCCCGCTGGGCCGCGAATCTGTTGAACGCCCTCCACTCTCAACTCTAACGCCGCGGGGCGACCGATGGCGGACCAGATTTCGTTCATCCTCGACGGCCGCGAGGTTCAGGCGCCGCCCGGGACCACGGTGCTGGAGGCCGCGCGCAAGCTCGGCCACGCCATCCCCACCCTCTGCCATCATCCCCTCATCGAGTCGGATGGCCGGTGCGGCGTCTGCACCGTGGAGCGGGAGCCGGCGGTCCTCATCCGGTCCTGCTCGACAACCGTGGAGCAGGGGGCGGTCTACCACACCGGCTCCCCGGCCGTCGCGGCCCACCGGCGCGAGACGGTCAAGCTCCTCCTCTCCCGCCACGAGCTGGCCTGCCACGTCTGCGACCGCCACGGGGAGTGCGAGCTGGAGCGGCTGGTCGGGCGGCTGGGCATAACCGACGGCTCACCGGTCGGACTGGCCGCGCCGACCTTCACCGACCGCTCCTCGGCCTCGGTGTCGCTGTTGGGCGACCGCTGCCTGGCCTGCGGACGGTGCGTCGCGCTGTGCGACGCGCTCGGCTGGGGGGCGCTGCGGATGGACGAGGGGCTGGTCCAGGCCCGGTCCGTGGACGAGCCGGGCCTGGCCGGACAGCACTGCACGAGCTGCGGCCAGTGCGCGCTGGCGTGTCCCTCGGGGGCGCTGGTGCCCCGCTCGTCGGTGGTGCAGGTGGAGTCGGCGCTCATGGACCGGGACCGCCACTGCGTGGCCGTGCTGGAGCCGACCGCGGCGGCGGCGCTCATGAACGAGCTCAAGGTGGACGCCCTGCCGCGGCTCATCGGCTCCCTCGCCTCCCTGGGCTTCGCCGGAGTGGTGGATTCCGCCTGGGGGGCGGACGCCTACCTCGTGGAATTGGCGGACCGGCTGTACCGCGATAAATCCCGCGCGGCCGTCATCTCGCCCTGCGAGGCGGTGCGGCGCTACGTCCGGCTGAACCGGCCCGAGCTGGCCGACTGGCTCCCGCCGGAGGCCGGACCGTCCCAACAGGCCGCCTTCAAATGGCGGCAGAAGGTCTCGCCCGAGCTGGGCCTCGCGCCGGGGCACTGCTACCTGACGCAGGTGGCGACGGGCACGGCCGCCAAGGAGGGCGTCCGGCGCCACTCCGTGGACCGCGAGCGCGGGCTGGACGCCGCCCTCACCGTGCGGGAGCTCACCGGATTATTGCGCCGTCTCGGGATGAAGCCGGAGACGGCCAAGGCCCGGGGATTCACCCACCTGCGCGGCTCGCGGCTGGGGACGATGCTCGGGGCGCCGGGGGCGGTGACGGACGGCCTGGCGGTCGTTTGGGCCCAGCGGAGCGGCTCCGAACCGCCCGCGCCGAGCGGCGGATTCCTCCCCCCCGCGGAGGAGGAGCGGGAGGTGGAGATTCCCGGCGGCGGACCGGCGCTGGTCCTCGTGGCCCACGGCGGGAGACCGGTGCAGAACGCCCTGGACCGGGCGGTGGATTTGAGCGCCGATAAGGGAGGGCCGAGGGTTTTTCTGGAGCTGTACGCCTGCCCGGGGGGGTGCCTGGGCGGGGGTGGGATGCTCCGGCTGGCGGGGCCGACCGAGTTCCAGCGGAGGTTCCAGGCGCTGGCGTATCTGGCGGGCGGCGCCCAGTTCGATTACCCGCACCAGAACAAGCGCCTGCACCGTTTCCACCCCGAGCTCTTCGAGCC
>CAYTCV010000055.1:0-12551 GCA_964436465.1 uncultured bacterium | reverse complement strand
CGGCGGTCTCGTCCGAGTCTACCGGCGTCGCAATCCGCCGCCCCGATAAATCGTACACCGTCAGGACCACGCGGCCGTCTTCGGGAATCGAGTAGGCGAAATTGACGGCGTCCCGCGCCGGGCTGGGGTAGGCCGCGTCGAGGACGAGCTTAAAGGTTTCTCCGGGAAATGTCACCGCCTCCGTGGGGCCGAAGCGGCTCACCGTTCCATCAGCTTCGGTAACTTCGAGCCAATAAACGTATCTCCCGCCGGGCTCCACGCCCCGGTCGAGGTATCTCGACGCGCCGCCGGGCAGATTGCCCGAAATAAACTCCGGCTCGTCGGTTCCCCGCAGGACGCGCACCGAAACCGGGGTATCGCCCGTTACGGTCCAGCCGAACAAAACGCCCCCGTCGTGTGGTTCCGCTGAAAGCGACACGGCCTCAACGCCGGTCGTGTCACCGTACCAGACGCAGTTGAGCCAGATTTCAGAGTAATAGGCGTTGTTGTTCATGTACGATATATAGGGGTTATGGTAGGAATCGAGCGCCAGGGAGGTTATTTTGCTGCAAGAAGCGGCCGGCACGTGCATGGCTCCCCAACTGGACCCGTTCCACCGGGCGTAGTACAGGGAGTAGTAGAAGAAGGGGTCGTCATCGTTTGTCTGGCTGAAGGTTATTCGGGAGTAATCGTACGAATCCACCACCAAAGAGGTCAAACACGGGGACACCTCGTAACCGCCGCTGGGGGCCGAGTATACGTGCTCTACAAGCCAAGCCTCCCCGTCCCAGCGGACGTGCTTGATAGCCTCGTTGCTCCGGTCAACATAGGAGATGTGGGGGTAATCGGAGGAATCCAGCGCCAGGGAGGCGCCGTAACCCACGTCCCCCTCCGAATCCAGGGTTTCGAGCTGCCACTCGTCGCCGTCCCATGAGGCGTATTTGAGGTCGTCGGCGTTCGGTTCGTAAAACGCAATGTGGGGATTGCCGGAGGAATCCAACGCCAGGGATGTACACGCACCGTTGGTTATAGGTTCAATCGACCAGCTCGAGCCGTTCCAGTAGGCGTATTTGACGTAGCTGTTGCCACAATATGCAATATGGGGACGGTCGGCGTCGTCAATCACCAGGGAGGTCCAACTCCCCACGCTGCCGTTCGAGTCCACGGTCTCGAGCTGCCATTCGCCGCCATTCCAGCTCGCGTACTTGAGGTCGGCGTTGGAGGCGTCGTAATATGAGATACGGGGGCGGTAAGAAGAGTCGAGGGCGATGGAGCTGTACCTACCGACGTCTCCCGATGAATCCACCGTCGTGAGGAGCCACTCGTAGCCGTCCCAACGCGCGTAATTCAACACGCTGCTGGAAGTCGGGCGGTACTCGTCCTCGCCCACCGGGGAGATATCGGGCAGCGACAGCCAGGAGTAGCCCGTGGAGTAGGAGATGTGAGGGCGGTTGCAATTGTCCACCGCCAGGGAGCTGAACTCGCCCACGTCTTCCGTCGGGTCCACGGTCTCGACGTGCCACTCGGAGGCGGCCAAGGCCGGTACGGCGAAAAACGGTAAAAACATCAAGCTCAGGCCATACCTCATCTCACTCTCCACGGATTAGAGGTTCCGTCGTCAATATCAAAAATTACCTTCACCAAGAGTTTAGCACAATCACCGGCGTATCGCGCAACGAACGGGCAATAAGAGGGGATAATCCGGAATTGATTTTACGGAGGTATCAATAATAGCTGAGTGGGCAGGGTGCCTATCCGTCAGAAATGATAAAAGGCGGGGACGGCCCCGCCTTTGTTCGATTTAGCCGACCCGGTCTACCGGCTGTAATCGTAGAAGCCCTTGCCGGACTTGCGCCCCAGGCGTCCGGCGGCCACCATCTTGCGCAGCAAGGGACACGGCCGGTACTTCGAATCGCCCAGCCCCTCGTGGAGCACCTCCATGATGTCCAGGCAGACGTCCAGGCCGATGAGGTCGGCCAGAGCCAGCGGCCCCATGGGGTGGGCCATCCCGAGCCGCATCACGCCGTCGATGGCCTCGGGGGTGGCCACGCCCTCCATGACCGCGTACACCGCCTCGTTAATCATCGGCAGCAGGATGCGGTTGGAGACGAAGCCGGGGAAGTCGTTGACCTCGATGGGCTCCTTGCCGAGCTTTTTGGCGAGCTCGACGACGGCGCCCAGGGTTTCGTCGGAGGTGTCCATGCCGCGGATGACCTCGACCAGCTTCATCATGGGCACCGGGTTCATGAAGTGCATGCCGATGAACTTGGTCGGGCGCTTGGTGTAGCCCGCCAGCTCGGTGATGGGGATGGTGGAGGTGTTGGAGGCGAAGAGTGTGTCCGGGCCGCAGATTCCCTCCAGCTTGGCGTAGAGGTCCTTCTTGACGCCGCGGTCCTCGTTGACGGCCTCGATGACCAGGTCGGCGTCGGCGCAATCGTTCAGGTTCGTGGAGCCCTTGATACGGCCTATGGCCGCCTTCGAGTCGGCCTCGGTGATTTTCTCCTTCTGCACCATGCGGCCGAAATTCTTGGTGATGGTGGCCAAGCCCCTCGACAGGTAATCATCGCTCGTGTCCACCATGACGACGTCGTAGCCGCTCTGGGCGGCGACGTGGGCTATTCCGTTGCCCATCGTTCCGGCGCCGATGACGGCTATTTTCTTGATGCTCATGGGCTGCTCCAATGGTTTTTGTGTTTGATGTGGAAAAGGGGAATTATGCGAGCCCGTCAGATACCGGCGGACTCGTCGTACTCGGAAAAGTATCCGAAGAGCGGTTTTGAGTCTTTGGGCGCGGAGGCGAGGAGCTTCTCGTTGGCGGTGCGCAGGCGGAAGGAGAGGACCTTGACGACCCGCACGGTAATTTTCAGCGACGCGATGGGGTCGGTCTCCATGAGCTTCAGGAAGTCGTCCCGCCCGAGGGTCAGGAACTCGGTATCGCAGCCGGCCACGACGGGGGCCGAGTGGGGTCCGCCGTCGAAGAGGCTCATCTCGCCGAAGAAGTCGCCGGGCCGCAGCACGGCCAGGATGAGGGGCTCTTTCTCGGGCCGTTCCTTGATGACCCGGACCTCGCCCTCGACGATGAGGTAGAGCCCCTTGCCGGCCATGTTCTCCTCGACTATTCGCTGGCCGGCGGTGAACCGCTCGCGCTGGAGATGCTCCGACAGCAGGCGGAGCTCCTGCTCCTCCATGGATTCGAAGAACTGGAACTTCTTCAGCGCTTCTATGGCGTTCATGGAATCCCCCACGGATTTGAGCGACAGCATCATACCAAAAAGAGCGCCTTTTGGCACCCCTTGACCTCGCGCCGGGCGGCGTCCTATCATCTCCCCCCATTGACCGCCACCGGGGCCGTCATGCTGCAGAGGCTCTTCTACGCCTTTATTCTGTTCCTGGCCCGGATAGCGTGCCACGCGCTTCTGGGTCTGCGTATACTGGGGCGCGGGTTCGTCCCGAAAAAAGGGCCGCTCATCGTCGCCGCCACCCATTCCAGCTTCGCCGACCCGGCCGTCACCGCTCTGGCCGTGTCGCGGCAAGTCGCCTTCATGGCCAAGGCCTTCCTCTTCGAGCCGTTCTTCTTCGGCTGGTTTATCCGCAACCTCGGCGCCTTCCCCCTGGAAAGCGATTCGGAAGTCGGGGCGGTCAAGCTTTCACTGCGGCTTCTGCGGCAGAACCGGGCGGTGCTGATTTTTCCCGAGGGGACGCGGATTCGCCGGGACGGCCTCGGCCGGCCCCACCCCGGCGTGGGGCTCATCGCCAGCCGGAGCGGCGCGCCGGTCCTGCCCGTTTATATCCACGGCAGCCACGACGCCCTCACGGACGTCTTACATGGGAAGCCGGCCCGCGTGCGAGCCTACATTGCACCGACCCTGACCATCGAGCCCCCGCCCACTGACGGCGACAGGCAGGCATGGTACGAGGCCGCGAGCGGAAGGGTGATGCGCGAAATCGCCCGGATGAGAAACTGGTGCCTGCGGGAGTTGGGCCTGCCGCCCGAGCCATACGGCACCTTCGTCACCGACGATAAACCGGACCGCCCGCCACCCGGCGAGAGGTGGAGCATCAACTGACGCGGAGGAAAGTTGTCCCCCTGGCTCCAAACCCTGTTCATCTCCATGGCGCCCATCGTGGAGCTCCGCGGCGGGCTACCCTGGGGACTGGCGCACGGACTGCCGTGGTGGGAGGCGTACACCGCCGCTGTCATCGGCAACCTCGTGCCGGTCATCCCGCTGCTTCTCTGGCTGGACCCGGTCAGCGAGTGGATGCGCGGAAAATGGGGCTGGGCCGACCGCTTCTTCTCCTGGATTTTCTCCCGAACCCGCCGTCGGGGGTCCATCGTGGAGAAGTACGAGGCGCTGGGCCTCCTGTTGTTCGTGGCCATCCCGCTGCCCATCACCGGGGCCTGGACAGGCGCCGCCGCGGCATTCATCTTCGGCATCCGGAACCGGTACGCCTTCCCGGCGGTCGTCGGCGGCGTGCTCCTGGCCGGGGTCATTGTCAGTTTGGCATACTACGGCGTTATCGGCACGGCCAACCTGTTCCTGGGCTGAAAGCGGGACGACGCACGCGGGGTTGAAAAAGGCGGTGCGTGGCGGTACAATACCCGCGCTTCAGCGACCCGGCCGCCCGGCGCGGCCTAAAAAATTTCCCTCCGGTCGGGGCGTAGCGCAGTCTGGTAGCGCACCTGGTTCGGGACTAGGGGGTCGGAGGTTCAAATCCTCTCGCCCCGACCACATGTTTTGAGGTTCCCCGCGGGGAACCTCTTTCTGCCTGGAAATCGTCCATCTAAAATCATGACTGCGGGGCCGACGCCGCGAAGTGGTTGATGGAAGCGGGGCGGTGCAGTGGTGTGGAAACCAGCCTCCGCTGACGCTAACTATTCAGGTTTTCAAGCAGCCGTTAATCCATTGACGTGAAAGGTTTTAACGGAAGCTTACCGCCGAGGAACCCGTTAGCGCTTCCACCCGTGAATGGAAAACCTGCGCTTTTTTTGTGCCGTGGGGAACACGCTAATTTTCACCTGAAGGATATAGAACTATTTATCAATAAGATACGCTTATTCAAAATTCCCGCTCGAACGACGGCACGCCTCTTGCTTAACATGCAAAAAGAAAACGGGTTTTTTAGGACGGTCGCCCGCCGACCTTGAAACCCGCTCTCAATCCAAGGAGTCTAAAGTGACGAAGGGCGGAAACACCGGGTGCAGTCGAGACCCCTTTTCTTTTTATATCCGTGACTGCCTGTAACGAGCGCATTTAGAACGCACGAAGCCGGCTGAATATTTTCTTGTAATGTTTGCATAAACAATCTATACTACTTTCTGTTAATTAAAAATTGAACAGAATAATATTAAATAGTCTAATCTTAAATAACCTACACGCAGAGCACCGATTCGGACGATGAACGCTAAAAGAACACCCTACGCCGAAATCGCCGTCCTCGCCCTTCTGGCGGAATCCCCCCGCTACGGCTACGAAATCGACACCGAGATTAAAAACCGCGGGGTAAACCACTGGGGCAGGCTGGACATATCCTCCATCTACTACCTTCTAAACAAGCTGGAAAAAACGGGGTACGTGACCTTCGAGTACTTCAAAGAGGGCAAGTACCCCACGCGCAAGGTCTACTCCCTCACCCCGGAGGGGCGCGCCGTCCTCGAGGAACAGCTCTTCAGCATGCTCCGCTCCCGGGGCGACAGGCTGCGCCCCATGATAGGCATCGCCTTCATCCACGTCCTGCCCAAGGAGAAGGCACTCGAAGCCATGCGCGAGCTGCAGCAGCGAACGGTGGAGATGGAGGAGCACTACAAAGAGCACGCACAGGAACTAGCCGAGCGCTACCCCTTCCCCTCCAGCCGGGCGCTGATGAAGCTTTGGGGCGAGAACATCGAGTACATGCACATCTGGCTCCGCAAGCTCTACCGGGAGCTCGAGGCGTTCCCCTGGAAGCGGTGGGGCGAGGAGGCGACCCGGAGGGGCATCATCAAAGACCATCGGGAGATTAATAAGTGATGCGCGGACCGATTCTCTACCTGCTTCTGTGGATTCCACTGGCGGCGGCGGCCGAACCGCTGACCACCCTGGACATGGACGAGGCCGTCCAACTGGCCCTGGAGAACAACCTCGACGTCCGCATCGCCGCGGAGGCCGAGAGGTCCGCCGAGGCCGCCGACTGGTCCACCATGACCTCCTTCTTTCCCCGTGTATCCGCCGGAGTCACCTACCTGAAATACACGGGGGCCTACTCGACCACCGGAATGGGCGGTTCCAGCGGATACGGCAGCTATTCCTCCGCCGGACCGGGCGACCCCTGGCAAGGGGTGGATGAGGTCGGCGACCAGGGCGGTGGTATACCGACGAACCTGGACTATGAAAACTTCTCCACGTCCATCACGATAACGCAGCCCATCTTCAACGGCGGAGCAATTTACTGGGGCAAGGTCATGGCCGCGGCCGGGGAGGAGATGACCGAGCTCCAGCTCGTTGCCGCCCGTCAGGCCGCCATTCTCGCGGTCAAGCAGGCCTACCTCGATTCCCTGCGCGCCGACGAGCTCCTCGCCGTCCAGCGGAAGAACCAGGAGAACCTGACCCACCACGTCCAGATAACACAGACCAACCTCGACGTGGGGCTCGCCTCCAAGGTGGACCTCCTGCGGGCGGAATCGGAGCTGGCGGCGGCGGAGGGGGATGTCATCGCCGCCCAGAACATCGTCCGGCTCAGCCGGGTCAACCTGGCCGATGTCATCGGCGTCGAGCTCGATAGAGAGGTTCGCCTCGCGCCCGTGGACGTCGGCGAGCCTGCCGGGCCGTCCGTCTCCCTGGACGAGGCCCTCGACTACGCCCGGGAGAACAACCCCGGTCTGGCGACCGTGTACAAAAGCGAACGGCTGGCCGAGGGACAGGTCGGATTGGCGGCCAGCGCCTTCTGGCCCAAAATAAACCTGCAGGCGGCCTACGGTTGGGTGCAGGGTGACGACTTCGCCTTCTACGAGGAAGACGACTACTGGAGAATCGGGGTATCGGCCAGCCTGGACCTCTTCACCTCCACCCAGCGACTGGCCGACCTCGCCCAGGCCCGGGCCGAACAACGCAAGACCCGCCTGCAAATCCGGCAGGCCGAGCAGGCCATCCTGACCGGGGTCGAGGCCGCCTACCTGGGTCTGAACGAGAAAGTCGCCCAAATCGGCGTCTCCGAAAAACAACTCGCGGTCGCGGGCGAGGCCCTGGACCTCATGGAACAGATGGCCGTCCAGGGCCTGGTATCCGACGTGGAGGCCGATTACCTGGACATCAACCTGGCCTATCTCATGGCCCGCATGGGTGAGGTCTCCGCGCGCTACGACTACCTCGTGGCCCGGGAGAACCTGGCCTCGCTGATGGGCGCCATCGAGCCCTGACGTTACGAATAACCACGCAAAACGCGTCACCGTTCCCGGAAGGTAATGATGCGCCACCTTACACCAATCGCCCTCACGCTCCCGTTTTTATTGCTCGCGGCCTGCGGCGGGAAGCCGATGGTGAGCCCCGAGCAGAGTTACACCGTTTCGAGCGAGGTCGTCGGTCTCTCCCACAAGACCATCGAGCGGGACCTGGCCGGGGTCATCCGCGGAGAGATGGAGGCCCTGGTCGCCCCGGAAATTGCGGGGCGCCTGCAGGACATTTACGTCGAAGTGGGGGAAGAGGTGCGAAAAGGCCAGGCCCTGGCCCGCATCGAGGGAACCAGCTACTGGCTCTCCTCGGAGGCGGCCAAGGGGCAGTTCGAAGCGGCCAAGCTCCAGCTCAGGCAGGCCGAGGACAACTACAACCGCTACGAGCCGCTGCACGACACCGGCTCCATCTCCGCGGCCCAGTGGGAGAATATCTCCAACGCCTACGAGGCGGCGCAGATAAACTACGACACCCTCCAGGCCGGCTACTACCGCGCCGCGGATACCGCGAGTGAGACGACCATCCGGGCGCCCATCGCCGGCGTCGTCGCCGTGCGTAACTTCGACATCGGCTCCATGGTCGGCCCGAGTTACCAGGTCTTCGAAATCGTCAAGACCAACCCCATGAAGGTGTCCATCGGCGTCAACGAGGAGGATATCGGCACCGTAATCCCCGCGAGCGAGGTCCAGGTCACCGTGGACGCCTACCCCGACGAGGTGTTCAAGGGAACCGTCTACAGCATCGGAATCAAGGCCGATTCCCGCACTCACGCCTTCCCGGTGGAGGTTCGGCTGGAAAACGATGATGGACGCCTGAAAAGCGGCATGGTGGCCCACGTCCGCCTGCCCATCAAGGACCTGGGCGAGGTGCTGACCATCCCCATCAACGCGGCGGTCAAAATCCAGGCGGTGGATTACGTCTTCGTGGTGCAGGAAGTCGTCGAGGATACGGCCACTACCGATGAGGACGGAAATCCCGGTCCGCCGGAGAAAACGACGCGGCTGCGGGTCCAAAGACGAGCGGTGACCCTCGGACCGGAGACCGACCACCGCGTGGTGGTGGTGGAGGGGCTCGAAGCCGGAGAAGAAATTGTGACCGAGGGGCAGCAGTTCCTCGAGGACGGCAGCCTGGTCACCATCCCGAACCGTGAAAGCGACGCGCAGACGGCGGGGGAGGACGGCCAGTGAAGATAACGAAAATCGCCTTCGAGAGGCCCCGCATCCTCTTCCTGGTGGTCCTGCTGGTCTTCATCGCGGGCGTTTACGCCATCACGTCCATCCCCAAGGAAGGGGACCCGGACATCGAGATTCCGGTGGCGTTCATCGTCACGTTCTACCCCGGCGCCGGGCCCGACGAGATGGAGACGCAGGTCGCCGAGAAAATCGAAGACGCCATGGTGGACCTGCCGGACCTCGACCGGACCTACTCGTCCATCTCGGAGGGACTGGCCTTCACGCGCGTGGTGTTCACCACGGACGCCGACCTCGAGGACTCAATCAACAAGGTCCGTGAGCGGGTGGACAAGGTGACCCCCGACCTCCCCGACGGATGCCAGCCCCCCGAGGTCGTAGAGTTCAGCCTGTCGGACATCCCCGTGATGGTCCTGTCCGTCTCGGCGGAGATGGACCCCCTCACGCTCCGGCAGTCCGCCGTGGACCTGGCCGACGAGCTGAAGAAGATACCCGGCGTGCTCGACACCAGCGTGGTGGGCGGTGTGGAACGCGAGATTCAGATTCAGCTCAAGCCGGCCAAGCTCACCGAGTTCCAGATTTCCCCCACGCAGGTCGTCGCGGCCATCGGGTCCCAGCATCTCCAACTGCCCGCGGGAACCATCGAGGTCGGCCCCCAGCGCTACCTGGTCCGCGCCATGGGCGAGTTCGACGACACCGCGAACATGGGGGAGATAATCGTTTCGGGCTCGACCGGCGCCCGCGTCAGGCTTTCCGAGCTCGCCGACATCGTGGACGGCCCGGCGGAGGTCACCTCCACCTCGCGCACCAACGGCCAGGATTCGGTGACCATCTCCATCAAGCGCCGAACGAACTCCAACGTTTTGGAGACGTCCTCGGCGATAAAACAGAAGCTGGGCATACCCGAGGAGTCGCTGTGGGTCACACTGGCCGACGGTCGGAATGTGGAGCTCCTGCCTACGCAAATCCGCAGCCTCTATTTCGCCTCCAGCGATTCCTACACCGTCGCGGCCCACACCCACGACGGAGAGCCCGTTCAGGTGAATCGGGGCGAGGTTGCAGACCAGCTGGGCGAGTCCGGGATTGACCCGAGCCAGGTGGCGCCGACTCCGCCGGGGATGGTCCTGGACATCACATCGGACCAGGCCGACGAAGTGAACGACAGCCTGGACACGATGACCAACAATATTCTGCAGGGCGTGGCCATCGTCATCGTGGTCCTCTTCCTTTTCATGGGCCTGCGCACGGCGCTCCTGGTATCCACGGCCATCCCCCTCTCCCTCTTAATCGCCATCGCGGTCATTTTCTTCACCGGCGGCACCCTGAACACCATGACCATCTCGGGGCTCATCCTGGTGGTCGGGATGCTGGTGGACAACGCCATCGTCTCCGTGCAAAACCTCTACCGACACCTCGAGATGGGCAAGGACCGCAAGACGGCGGCCGTGACCGCAGTCTCGGAAATAGCCTACCCCGTCTTCACCTCGACGATGACGACCATCTTCGCCTTCCTGCCCATGTTGATGATGCGCGGAGTGATGGGCAAATTCATGGGGTACATCCCCATCGCCGTCTCGGTGACCCTCTTCGCCTCCCTCTTCGTGGGACTGATTCTGGCCCCGCCCATCGCGGCCAAGTTCATCAAGCTCAAGAAGACGCGCGAGGAGATGGAGCACGAGCACAGCGGCCGGGTCAGGCGCACGCTGGAACGCATCGGCGTGTGGCTTGGCGAAATTATCAACGTGCGTCGGCTGGGGGACTGGTACGAGAAGGTGGTGCGCGGCGCCCTGAAGCGCAGGAAGCTGGTGTTCTTCCTCACCGTGGGCTCCTTCTTCCTGGTGTTGTCACTTCCGATGCTGGGGATTCTGAAGGTGGAGCTCTTCCCCGCGGTGGACACGGACTCTATCTTCATCAACCTGGAGACCCCCATCGGCACGCCCCTGGAAATCACCGACGCCAAGGTGAAGGACCTGGAGCGCATCATCACCGAAAACGTGCCGGAGATGGACCGCCTGGTGGCCATGGCCGGCGACCAGCCCGGCGGCGGCGGAAGGGTCCGCGTCGGCAGCTTCTTCGGCATCACCAACACCAACGAGGGCGGGCTCATCATAGACCTCGTCCCCAGCGAAGAACGCAAACGCACCGCTCGGGAAATCCAGGAGTCCCTGCGGCCGTATCTGGCCCAGGTCGGCGGAGTGGACGTTTCTTTCGCCGAAGCCACCAGCGGTCCGCCCACCGGGTCGGCCGTGGACATCAAGGTTTACGGGGAAGACCTGGACGAGCAGCGGCGCATCGCGGACCAGCTCATAGATTATCTGAAAACGGTGCCCGGCGTGCGCGACCCCCAGGACGACATCTCCCCGGGCACGCCCGAGATTCAGGCCGTGCTCCGCCGTCAGGAGGCCAATCTCCTCGGTTTCACCTCCTACGACCTGGCCCTCAACCTGCGCAACCTCATCAGCGGGTCGACGGCCGCCGTTTACCGCGAGGGGGATAAAGAGTACGACATCGTCGTGAAAATACCCAAGGAGAGCCTGAGTACCATCGGAGACGTGGAGACCCTCTACGTCAGCAACGCGATGGGCAACCAGGCGATGGTGGGTGACATCGCCCGAATGGAGGACCACGAGGGCATCAGCTCGATTAGACACTACAACGGCGACCGCGCGGTGACCATCAACGCCGGTCTCCTCCCCGGGTACAGCCCCGTGGACGTAACCTCCCAGCTCAGGGAGTACGTGAAAGACTCGGTCGTTCTCAAGCCGGGGTACCGCATCGACTACGAGGGCTCCTACAAGTTCATCCAGGAGAGCTTCTCCGACCTGGGCTTCGCCGCCCTCTTGGCGGTCCTGTTGATTTTCATCGTCCTCACCCTCCAGTTTCAGAGCTTCGCCCAACCCATCACGGTTATGTCCACGATTCTTTTGGCTTCGGTGGGCGCCATCGCCGGCCTGGTCATCACCGGGAGCACCTTCAGCATCGTGGCTTTCGTGGCCATCATCGGGCTGGCCGGCGTCGTGGTGAACGGGGCCATAGTCCTGGTGGACTTCATCAACCAGCGGCGCCGGGAGGGCATGGCCATGCGCGAGGCCATCGTCGAGGCGGGGAAAATCCGGCTGACCCCGATTCTTCTCACCGCCATCACCACCATCGGCGGCATGTTCCCCCTCGCCCTGTCCGACCCGCAGTGGGCGCCACTGGGCTGGGCCTTCATCTTCGGTCTGGGCATCTCCACGGTCCTGACCCTGGTGGTCGTGCCGACCTTCTACTCCTGGCTGGAGGAAGTGAAGGTAAAAATCAAGAAGAAGCTCTTCAAGAACTACGTTCCGCCGGAAGGCATCTAACCGGAAAGACACGTAGAATGACCGAGGGGCGGCCGCGAGCCGCCCCTTTCACCGCCGCCGGTCCCGTCTTCGATATGGTATAATCGCAGCGGGTTAGGAGGTGCGTATGGGCGAGCAGGGGACGTACTGCCCCAAATGCGCTAAATTCGGCGCCACGGTGGAGGTGGTCACCGTCAACGACGACGTGAGCATGGTCGTCACCCACTGCGCCAAGTGCGGGACGCGGTTCGAATGGGCCAAGTTCCGCCCCGGTCACGCCGCCGAGGACCTCGCCCGGCGCTCCTGCCCCGTCTGCGGCGCTTCGAATCCGAAAATCCGCGAGGCCGAGAACGAGAAGGTGAACGCGGTGGAGTACACCTGCTCCAACTGCAGCTTCCGGGTGGTTCTGGCGCGCAAGAAGTGAACCGGCGCCGCCGGTTTTTTGTAACAAAGAAGGCCCGCGGGCCTTTTTTTATACGGCGGTTTCCCTCTCCCTGTGGGAGAGGGGTTAGGGGTGAGGGCTACCTCATGCCCCCTCCCCCCTCTGGGGGGAGGGTTGGGGAGGGGGGTGCATAAAAAACGGCGGGGAAAGGATTTGCTTCGCATAGCTCGCTTCGCTCGGTTCCCCGCCCTAC
>CAYTCV010000054.1:3017-12788 GCA_964436465.1 uncultured bacterium | reverse complement strand
TACCCCCCCTGACCGGCCCCCTCTCCCGGCCCCCCTTATCGGCCCCCCGACTCTCCTCCCTCTCAACGCGCCATCGGGTTCGGCGTAATTGAGCTACCCCCCCTTACCAGCCCTCTTTACCGGCCCCCCTTATCGGCCCCCCTTATCGGCCCCCTCACCGGCCCCCTTTACCGGCCCCCCTTATCGGCCCCCTTTATCGGCCCCTTTAGGCGACGGGGAGCTCCGGGGGAATAGCGATGAGCATGCCCTCGACCTCGGCCAGAATCTGCATGTCCTCGTAGCCCTGCTGGCTGGCGGCTCCGGAGGGGCAGCCCGCCACGCAGGTCCCGCAGCCCTTGCACAGTTCCTCGGTCACCACGGAGACCTTCTTTTCCGGGTCGAAGGCGATGGCGAGGTAGGGGCAGTTCTGGATGCAGAGCTTGCAGCCGCTGCAGAGCTCCTCGTCGATGGCGGCCTTGATGGGTTCGAGGACGACCTTGCCCTTGTCGAGGAGTGAGAGGGCCGCCGCGGCCGCCGCCGCTCCCTGGGCCACCGAGTCGGGGATGTCCTTGGCCCCCTGGCAGGTGCCGGCGAGGTAGATGCCGTCCGAGGCCGTGTCCACCGGGGCCAGCTTGGGGTGCTTCTCCAGGAAGAACTGGCCCTGCATGCAGGAGAGGTGGAGGGTCTTGGCGACCTTGTCGGCGTCCAGCCGGGGCTTGAGCCCGCCGGAGAGGATGACCATGTCCACCGGGACGCGCCGGGTGCCGCCCAGGAGTGTGTCCTCGGCGACGACCACCAGCCGGCCCTTCTCATCGGCGGTCTCCCAGGCGTCGGTCACCTCGGCCGCCTTGCCGCGGATGAAGCGCACGCCCTCGTTCAGCATGCGCTTGTAGAATTCCTCGTAGCCTTTGCCGAAGGCGCGCATGTCGATGTAGAAGTTGTAAACCTCGGCCGAGGTGTGGTCCTTGACCAGGTAGGCGAATTTCAGCGAGTACATGCAGCAGACGCGGGAGCACCAGGCGTTGTGGTTCTCGTCGCGGCTGCCGATGCAGTGGAGGATGGCCACCGCTTTTGGCTCGCGGCCGTCGGCGGTGACGATGTGGCCCTCGGTGTATCCGCTGGCGTTGCAGAGCCGCTCGAACTCCAGGCCGGTGAGGACGTCGGGGAAGCGCTCCCAGCCGAACTGGGGCGTCTCGCGCACGTCGAAGGGCTCGAAGCCGGTGGCGACGATGATGGCGCCGACGTCCACCTCGCGGATGGTGTCGGTCATGGCGTGGTCGATGGCGCCGGCCTCGCAGGCGTCCACGCACATCCGGCAGTCGGAGCATCCGGCGCAGACCAGGCAGCGCTTGGCCTCCTCGACCGCCTGCTCCTCGGTGAAGGTCATCTCGACCTCCTCCAGGGAGATGCCGGCGTCGGGGTTGGTCGGGATTCGCTGGCGCGCCTTCTTCGGCCTCTCGGGTCGGCGCACGTCGTCCATGAGGGGCAGCTCCTGGGGCCGGTGCTTGACGGTGCGCATGACGGCGAGGTCCTCGCCCCGGAGGAAGAGGTCCACGGCGGTGGCGGCCCTGCGGCCGGAGGCCATGGCCTCCACCACGGTCGACGGGCCGGTCATCGCGTCACCGCAGGCGAAGACGGCGGGGCGGCCGGTTTCGCAGGTGCACTCGTCGGCCTTCAGGGTGGCCCATTGGGTCAGGTCGAACTTCTCGTCCCGGACCAGGAAGTCCAGGTCCGGCAACTGGCTGATGGCCAGAATCATCTGGTCCGCCTCGAACTCGACGAAATCGCCCTCGATGGCCACGGGCCGCCGCCGTCCGCTGGAATCCGGCTCGCCCAGGCGCATCCTCTGGCACCGGACCCGACCCAGGCGGCCGTCGGTCCCGGCGAGCATCTCGACGGGGTTGACCAGGAAATGCAGTTCGACGCCCTCCTCGACGGCGGACTCGATTTCGGCGCCGATGGCCGGCATCTCCGGGCGGGTGCGGCGGTAGAGAATCATGACCTTCCGGGCGCCGTATCGCAGGGCGGTGCGGGCCGAGTCGATGGCCGCGTTGCCGCCGCCGACCACGGCCACGACCTTCCCGGTCTCGACCTTGCCCGTCAGGTTGGCCTCGCGCAGGTAGTCCAGGCAGTTGACCACGCCGGGCAGCTCCTCGCCGGCGATTCCCAGGGCCTTGCCTTTGGTGGTGCCCAGGGCCAGGACGACCGCCTCGTAGCCGTCCTTGAACAGGCTGTCGAGGGTCAGGCCCTTCTCACCGAGGGGGCTGTTGAGCTTGAGCTCTATGCCGTGGTCGAGAATCCAGTCGATTTCCCGGTCCAGCACGTCGCGGGGGAGGCGGAAGGGCGGGATGCCGGTGCGCATCAGGCCGCCGGGCTTGAAGTACTTCTCGAAGACGGTGACGCCGTAGCCCTCGCGGGCCAGGTCGTAGGCGGCGGTCAGGCCGGCGGGCCCGGAGCCGATGACCGCCACGCGCCTGCCCTTGGGCTCCGCGGTCTTGTCCGGCTCGGGCACCAGGCCCTGCTCCACCTCCCAGTCGGCGACGAAACGCTTGAGGGAGCAGATGGCGATGGGCTCGTCGTGATGGCCGCGCTGGCACCGGTCCTCGCAGGGGTGGTGGCAGACGCGGCCCAGGCTGGCCGGGAAGGGGTTGACGTCGCGGATGACCTTGAGCGCCTCGGCGAACCGCCCCTCGGCGATGAGGTTGACGTACCCCTGGGTGCGGGTGTGGATGGGGCACGTCTCCTCGCACATGGGGACGCCCCGCTTGTCGATGCTGAAGGTGTTGGGGACGGCCTGGGGGAAGAGGCGGTAAATCGCCTTGCGGTCGGCGTGGCCCTGCTCGAACTCGTTGGGCAGGACGATGGGGCAGACCTCGGCGCAGCTGCCGCAGCCGGTGCAGTCGTCGGTGACGTAGCGGGCCTTCCGGCGGACCTTGACCTTGAAGTTGCCGACGTAGCCGGCGACCTCCTCCACCTCGGAGTAGGACAACAGCTCGATGTTGGGGTGCTGGCCCACGGAGACCATCTTGGGGGTGAGGATGCAGGCCGCGCAGTCCATGGTGGGGAAGGTCTTGTCGAACATGGCCATGTGGCCGCCGATGGAGGGCTCCTTCTCGACGAGGTAGACCCTGCGCCCCGACTCGGCGAGCCGGAGGGCGGCCTCTATGCCGGCGATTCCCGCTCCCACGACCATGGCGTCGGGGTGAACGGGGACCTCTTTCTCCTCGAGGGGCCGGTGGCGGCTCACGCGGAGCACCGCGGCGCGGATGAGGCGCTTGGCCTTCTCCGTGGCCCGGGCCATGTCGTCGTGCACCCAGGAGCAGTGCTCCCGGATGTTGGTCATCTGGAAGAGGTAGGGGTTCATCCCCGCGTCTTCCACCGCCCCGCGGAAGGTGACCTCGTGCATCAGGGGCGAGCAGGAGGAGACCACCACGCGGTCCAGCTTGAACTCCTCGATGTCTTTTTGTATTAGCTCCTGGCCGGGCTCGGAGCACATGTACTTGTACTCCTTGGCCACGACCACGCCGGGCAGTCCGGCGGCGAACCGCGCCACCGCCTCCACGTCCACCACGTGGGAGATGTTGGTTCCGCAGCGGCACACGTAAACGCCGATTCTTTCCCTGCCGTTGTCACTCATCGGTTTGACACCTCTGGAAGACAGGTCGGTCGGTTTGACGCTCACGAACGCTCGGCAAAATTTTTTTGCTACGGACCGGAATAAACTCGACGGATTACACCTTCCGGAAATCTCTCACGCCCGGGCCCGACGGGGCGGTTATTCCGCACCCGTGGCCGCTCCCGAAACCGCGGGGCCTGTCGTCCAATCAGCCGCCGGCGGATTTCCGCGCCTCCCCGGGACGGCGACGTTTTCATCTGCCGCGTCAGTCCACTCGGAGGTCAGTCGGCGCGCCCGGTGGACTCCCCGGACCGCTCGCCCCATCCGCCCATGGCCCAGACCCCACCGCCGGTCCCGGGCCGCCCGCCCACTCCCGCTCTCGGGGGGGTCAGAGATTGAGCATGCCGCCCAGCTCGGCGTAAATCTGGGTGTCCGAGTAGTGCCGCTGGCGGGAGGCCCCGGAGGGGCATCCGGCCACGCAGGTGCCGCAGCCCTTGCACAGCACGCTGTTGACCACGGAGACCTTCTTCTCCACGTCGTAGGTGATGGCGGTGTAGGGGCAGTTCTGGATGCAGTACCGGCACCCGGAGCAGAGCTCCTCGTCGATGACGGATGTGATGGGCTCGATGGCGACCTGGCCCTGACCGATGAGGGAGAGGGCCTCGGCGGCGGCGGCGGCGCCCTGGGCCACGGAGTCCGGGATGTCCTTGGGCCCCTGGCAGGCGCCGGCGATGAACACGCCGTCGGTGGTGGTGGACACGGGGGCCAGCTTGGGGTGCATCTCCTGGAAGAAGCCCTGGCTGCCGCAGCCTATTCCCACGACGTGGCGGACCTCCTCGGCGTCGGTGCGCGCCTCCAGGGCGGTGGACAGAATCACCATGTCCACCGGCACCTCGCGGTTGGTGCCCAGCAGGGTATCCTCGGCGACCACCATGAGTCTGTCGCCGAGCTGCGTGACCTCGGCGGCCTTGCCGCGGATGAAGTGGACGCCCTCGGAGAGCAGGCGCTTGTAGAACTCCTCGTAGCCCTTGCCGAAGGCGCGCATGTCGATGTAGAAGTTGTAGACCTCGGCGTCGGTGTGCTCCTTGACCAGGTGGGCGAACTTCAGCGAGTACATGCAGCACACGCGGGAGCAGTAAGCGTGGAACCGCTCGTCGCGGGAGCCGATGCAGTGGAGGATGGCGATGGCCTCGGGCGTGCGGCCGTCCTCGAGCTCGATGTGCCCGCCGGTGACGCCGTCGGCCCGGGCCATGTACTCGAACTCCATCCCGGTGATGACGTTGGGCAGCCGGCGGTAGCCCAGGGCGGGGATGACCGAGGGGTCGAACGTCTGCATCCCGGTGGCGACGATAATCGTCCCCACGTCGAGCTGGACCTCCTCGTCGGCGGAGTCGAGGCTCACGGCCTCCTTGCCGCAGGCCTCCTCGCAGATGCGGCAGGCGTCCACGGCGTTGCCGGCGGCGCTCTGGCGGAAGTGGATGCAGTCGTCCTCGTAGACCGTGGGCACGTTGGGGACCATCTGCTTGGTGACGAAGCGCACGGCCGAGTTGGAGGCCAGCGTGAGCTCGGGGTGGATGACCATGCGGTCGTAGCGGTCGTAGACCCTGGCGGAGCCGGTGGGGCAGATGCTCGAGCAGGAGCCGCAGGCGATGCAGTCCGGCGAGAGGGCGTCGTAGGGCGCCGAGACGTAGCTCTTCTGGCCGCGCTCGTTGACGGCGATGGCGAAGGCCTTGACCCGCTCCTGGCATATTCTCGTGCACAGGCCGCACAGGATGCAGCGGTTGGCCAGGGCCTCCTCGTCGGGCTCGCCGAAGCGCTTCGGGTCGGCTCCATACTCCGCCCCCAGCTCCTGGAGGCGCTCCACGGACGGGGCCTTGGCCAGGAGGAGCTCGAGGATGAGCTTGCGGGCCCGGTGCACGTCGGAGTCGCCGGTGACCACGTTCATCCCGTCGGTGGCCACCAGGTTGCACGAGGTGGTCAGCTTGGCGCCGTCGCCCCGGCCGACCTTGACCGTGCACAACCGGCATCCGGAGTAAGGCTCGAGGAAATCGGAGTAGCACAGGGTCGGGATGTCGATTTCGAGCGCCCGGGCCGCCTTGAGGACGGTCGTACCCTCCTCGACCTCCACGCTCTGTCCGTCGATGGTCAGCTTAACCATGAAATCCTCCAACTAACGGAAGGGCAAGGGGCTTAAACCCCTTGTCTCAACTCTAACGCTTTTCTTCTTCCTCGGCCTCGTGCTCCCAGCGCCAGTCGCAGCGCAGGCACCGCTTGGCCTCGTTGATGGCGTCGCCCTCCCGGAGGACGAGCTCTACCGACTCGAAGTTCTTCACCCTCTCGGCGATGGGCTGCAGAGGCGTCTCGGCCCGGTTGACGATGGTCTCGACCTCCTCGGGCGTCATCTCGTAGGGCTCGACGTGGGCGGTCGGCTTCGTCAGGGTGTACTCGGGGGTCATGTCGCCGCCCCGCAGGAAACGGTCCATGTACTTGGCGGCCAGCTTCCCGTGCCCCATGGCGTCGGTGGCGAAGTAGGGCCCGGCCACGACGTCGCCCCCGGCGAACACGCCGGGCGTGTCGGTCATCATGGTGCCGCGGTCCGCCTCCACGGTGCCCCGCGGGGTGACCTTGAAGCCCTCGGGAAGGAAGCTCAGGTCCGGCTTCTGGTTGACGGCCGTGAAGAGGTTGTCCAGCTCGACGGTGAACTCGGTGCCCTCGAGGACCACCGGCTCGCGCCAGCCGGTGGGGTCCACGCCCCGCATCTCCACCCGGCGCAGCTCGAGGCCCTTCAGGCGCCCGCCCTCGGTGATGATTTTCGCGGGCGCGCAGAGGTAGACGACCTCCACCCCCTCTTCGAGACCGGCCTGAACCTCCAGCTCGTCGGCGGGAATCTCGAAGTGGGTCCGGTTGTAGAAGACGACGGCCTTCTCGGCGCCGAGCCGGATGGCGGCCCGGGCGGCGTCCAGGGCGGTGTTGGTGCCGCCGATGATGCCCACGCGCTTGCCGACGGTCTTGCGGCCCTTGACGTTCACCTCGCGCAGAAATTCGATGGCGTCCTGGACACCCTCGGCGTCCTCGCCGGGCAGGCCCAGCGGGATGCCCGCGTGGGC
This sequence comes from uncultured bacterium, assembly GCA_964436465.1. GTDB lineage: Bacteria > RBG-13-66-14 > RBG-13-66-14 > RBG-13-66-14 > RBG-13-66-14 > RBG-13-66-14. The sequence goes on along the minus strand of CAYTCV010000054.1, from coordinate 6,086 downwards.
GCCGGTGGCGATGAAGATGGCCTTGTAATCCCGGCGCAGGTCGTCGAAGGGGATATCCTTGCCGATTTTCACGCCGGTCTTGATGTCCACGCCCATCCGCCGGACCTGCTCGACCTCCCGGGCGATGAGCTCGCGGGGGAGGCGGTAGGCCGGGATGCCGGAGTAGAGCATCCCGCCGGCCGTTTCGGCGGCCTCGAAGACGGTGACCTTGTAGCCCAGGCGGGCCAGGTCCCAGGCGCAGCTCAGCCCGGCCGGTCCGGCCCCGATAACGGCGACCTTCTCCAGGTTGCCCGCCCCCCTGGGCGGCGAGTAGTCCTTGCCGTGCTTCTCCAGGACGAACCGCTTGAGGGCCCGGATGGAAATCGGGTCGGCCACGTTGCCCGTGGTGCAGCGGAACTCGCAGGGGTGCGGGCAGATGCGGGACAGGATGCCGGGGAACGGCGTGGCCTGGTAGATGACCTCCAGCGCCTTGTCGAACTTGCCCAGCGCGATGTAGCCGATGTAGGTCGGGGCGTCCATGCCCACCGGGCAGGTGTGGTGGCAGGGGGCCGAGACCATCCGCTTGCACACCGAGCCGGGGCATTTCTTGTACTTGATGTGGGACTCGTAGTCCTCGCGGTAGTAGTGCAGGGTGGTCAGAAGCGGATTGGGCGCCGTCTGGCCCAGGCCGCAGAGCGAGTTTTCCTTGACGAAGGTGCCCAGGTCCTCCAGAAGCTCCAGGTCCCCCTCCTCGCCCTCGCCCCGGGAGATTCGCTCAAGAATTTCCAGCATGTGGGGCAGGCCCTCGCGGCAGGGGGTGCACTTGCCGCAGGACTCCTCCTTGGTGAAGGAGAGGAAATACTTCGCCATGTCCACCATGCAGGTGTGCTCGTCCATGACAATCATGCTGCCGGAGCCCATCATGGAGCCGGCCTCGGAGAGGCGGTCGAAGTCCACGGGGATGTTGAGGAGCTTGGCGGGCAGGCATCCGCCCGACGGCCCCCCGGTCTGAACCCCCTTGAACTCGCGCCAGCGGGTTATTCCGCCGCCCATGCGGAACACGAGGTCCCAGAGCGGCGTGCCCATCGGCACCTCGATGAGGCCGGTGTTCTTGATGTTGCCCACCAGGGAGAAGACCTTGGTCCCCTTGCTGCCGGCGGAGCCGATGGAGCTGAACCAGTCGGCGCCGCGGCTGAGGATGGCCGGGATGTTGGCCCAGGTCTCGACGTTGTTGATGATGGTCGGCTTGCCCCACAGGCCGGAAATCGCGGGGTAGGGCGGCCGGGGGCGCGGGGTGCCGCGCTTGCCCTCGATGTAGAAAATGAGGGCCGTCTCCTCGCCGCAGACGAAGGCGCCGGCGCCCTGGACCACGTGGATATCGAAGTTCAGGCCGGTGCCCAGGATGTCGGAGCCGAGCACGCCGTACTCGCGCAGGGTGGCGACGGACTCCAGGAGGAAGCGGCGGACCCGGGGGTAGTCGCTGCCCACGTAGATGTAGGCGTCCGCGACGTTCCCGATGGCGTAGGCGCCGATAATCATGCCCTCGAGGACGGAGTACGGGTCGCCCTCCAGGACGGAGCGGTCCATGTAGGCGCCGGGGTCGCCCTCGCTGGCGTTGCAGACGATGTGCTTCACGCCGCCGGGCGCCTCGTGGGCGATTTTCCACTTGCGTCCGGTGGGGAAGCCGCCGCCGCCGCGACCGCGCAGACCCGAGGCCAGGACCGTCTCGATGACCTGCTCCGGCTTCATCGTGGTCAGGACCTTCAACAGGGTGTAGAGCCCGCCGCGGGCCACGTACTCCTGCAGGCTCACCGGCTTGATGTAGCCGCAGTTGCGGGTCGCTATGCGGAGCTGCCCCTTGAAGAAGCCCACATCCTCCATCGTGGGCACGTCGGCGTACTCCCCGTTGCCCTGGGAGACGTCGTAGGACACGCGCTCGTCGGTGAGGATGTGGTGCTCGCCGTCCATGCGGAACAGGGCCCAGTCGTCAATGACGCGCCCCTCCTTCACCGCTTTCAGGAGCTCGTCCACCCTGTCCTCGGTGATGTTCCCGTAGACGACGCGGGGCCGGCCGGGGACCCAGACGTCCACCAGCGGCTCCATCTGGCACAGGCCGAAGCAGCCCGAATCCTCGACGACGACGTCCATCCCCTCGCGCTTGGCCCCCTCGATGAGCCTCTCGGTCACGTCGAGGGCCCCGTTGGCGATGCCGCAGGTGGAAGAGCCGACGGAGATGCGGATTTTTCCGGGATAGAGGGATTCGCGGCCCGTCTTCTTCAGCTCATCGAGTTCCTTTACGCTCGTTATCCTCATGGTCATTCACCTTGATTTTATACCGACCCGGGGTCAGACGTTTATGCTTCCTTCATGTCGGCGGACGGTCTGCTGTACGCCCCCCGCCGTTTCCCGCCGCGCCTTCCGGACGCCCCGCCTTTCATTCCCCCGGCGGGCGGCCCATCGGGGCAGCGGCCCTCGGCACGCAGAATCAGATGTTCGCGGCGTCGGCCTTCCGGAGGGCGCCGATTACTTCGCGGACCTTGGACTTGGTGACGTGCCCGTAGAACTTGTCCCGTTTGGTGATGACGGGCCCCAGGGCGCACGCGCCGAGGCAGTGGACCTCCTCCAGGGAGAAGGCGCCGTCCTCGGTGACCTCGCCGGGCTTTATGCCCAGCTCGCGCATCAGGTCGTCCCGCACGAACATGGAACCGCGGACCATGCAGGCCGTGCCGACGCAGCACCGGATGTGGTTGCGCCCCTTGGGCTCCAGGGAGATGGCCGAGTAGAACGTGGCCAGGCTGTAGATGGAGCTGATGGGGACCCCCGTCTCGCGGGCGATGAACTCCACCGCCTCCCGGGGCAGGTAGTAGTAGATGTCCTGAACCCCTAAAAGCAGCGCGATGAGGGTCAGCTCGCCCCGGTTGTAGTCGTCGATGAGCGGCCGGGCCAGCTCCGTGTCCACCTTGATTCGAGCCTTCTGCACTTTGCGTGTCCTTTCGCCCAGGGTCGCTCAATTCGGCCACGGCCGGAACGGCCCAATGCTTATGCAAACCTGTTACGCGGGAGGGCGACTTCGAGGTCGGCCGGGAGTCC
>CAYTCV010000054.1:0-2917 GCA_964436465.1 uncultured bacterium | reverse complement strand
GATGTCGCGCCTTTGAACCGCGACACTGAAAACCCTTTAAACAGCGGCTTGCCGAAAAGACGAGCGGCTTTTTAGGCCCGCGGCGTCACGGGGACCTTCGCCTCGGCCGGGTCCTTTTTGTTGATTATCCGCCCGCCGATTTCCACGACCTTCAGGTCGGGGTAGATGACCGCCGGGCAGGCCGCCACGCAGTCGCCGCACGAGTTGCACAGCGAGGTGTCCACGTGGCGCGCCTTCTTCTTCACCGTCACGGTGAAGTTGCCGACGTAGCCGTCCACCTTGGTGACCTCGGACCAGGTCAGCAGCTCGATGTTGGGGTGGACGCCCACGTCGACCATCTTGGGGGTCAGGATGCAGGCGGCGCAGTCCAGGGTGGGGAATGTCTTGTCGAAGAAGGCCATGTGGCCGCCGACGGAGGGCTCCTTCTCCACCAGGTAGACCTTCTGCCCGGCTATGGCGCACTTGAGGGCGGCCTCGATGCCGGCGATTCCGGCGCCGATGACCAGGACCGCCGGATTCACGTCCACCTTCTCCGGGGTGAGCTCTTCCTGGTTGGCCACGCGGAAGACTTCCGCGGCGATGAGGCGCTTGGCCTTCTCGGTGGCCCGGGCCTTGTCCGTGGTGACCCAGGAGACCTGCTCCCGGATGTTGGCCATGGCGAAGAGGTAGGGGTTCATTCCCGCCTCGGCCACCGCCCGGCGGAAGGTGCGCTCGTGCATCAGCGGCGAGCAGGAGGAGACCACCACGTGGGTGAGGTGCAGCTCCTCGATGTCCTTCTGGATGAGGGCCTGCCCGGGGTCCGAGCACATGTACTGGTAGGTCCGGGCCACGCGCACGCCGGGCAGGGTGCCGGCGTACTCGGCCACCGCCTTGACGTCCACCATCGACGCGATGTTGGAGCCGCAGTGGCAGACGTAGACCCCGATTCTCTTGCTTCCGTTTTCACTCATCTTGCGTACCCCGTGGGGCGGAGGGTCAAAGACCCGCCCGTGGTCTGGAGTGACGACAAACGGCGTTGCCGCCCTGACGGTTTCAACTGTCTTCTCGAAAATCCCTTACGGCAGAACGGCCTCGGCATGAGTGAGGCTGTCTTTCAGCATGAGCTCTTTGTGCGACAGGCCCAGGGCCCGGCCCAGGAGCTGGGTGAAGTACAGCACGGGGATTTGGACGTCCTCGCCGATGTGGTGGCCGACCTTCTTCTGGTAGGACTCCAGGGTGACGTGGCACAGGGAGCAGGCGGTGACGATGCAGTCCGCCCCCGAGTCTTTGGCGTTCTTCAGCAGCTTGCCGACCAGGGTGCGGCCGACGTGGGGCTGGGTGGTCATCAGGATGCCGCCGCAGCACTTGGACTTGAGGGGGAAGTTCACCGCCTCGGCGCCGGTCCAGGTCACCAGGTCGTCCAGGGAGTGGGGCCACTCCTCGTCGTCGAACTCGCCGTACGGGCGGCCGATTTGGCAGCCGTAGTACGGGGCGACCTTCAGCCCGGCCAGGGGGGTGGTGACCGCCGCCCGGACCCGCTCCTCGGCCACGTCGTTGACCAGAACGTCCAGGACGTGGCGCACGCTGACGTTGCCCGAGTAGGTCAGGCCGCCGGTGGCCAGGGCCTCCCCGATGTCCTCGCGGAGCTTGGGGTTCGAGGCGATGTACTTCTTGGCCTTGGCCAGGATGACGTAGCAGCCGCTGCAGCTGGTGACGATGTCGGGCCGGCCGGTCTGTTCGGCCAGGGCCAGGTTGCGGGCCGACAGGACGAAGGCCTTCCGCGCATCGATGGCGATGTAGTTGGAGGCGCCGCAGCAGTTCCAGTCCTCGAGCTCAACCAGCTCGATTCCCAGCTTCCCGGCCACGCCCCGGACCGAGGCGTCGTACGCCCGGCTGGTCTTCGTCTGCGAGCAGCCGGGGTAGTACGTGTACTTGGTAGCGTTGGGGACGGCCATCGCTATTTCCTTTCCTCCATAACGGCCATCATCTTCTGAAGGCCTTTGATGCCCTTGATTTTATGCGCGCCCAGGTCCAGGCGGCCCTTGGCCAGCATCTTCGTGGCGAAACCGAGCTGGCCCAGGGCCTTGAAGATGCCCGTGCGGAAGTAGAACTTCAGCATGAGCAGGAACTCCGCGGACAGACCGTACTTGTCGATGATGGAGTTGAAGGCGGTGGCCAGCTCGTGCCCCTTCTTGATTCGGGGGATGATGCCCTCGTCCTCGCCGAACCGCTTGAGGTGGTACATGATGTCGGTCCATGGGATTCCGGCGGGGCAGCGCACGGTGCAGGAGTAGCACGAGGCGCACAGCCATACGGAGTTGCTCACCAGCACCTCGTGGATGATGTTGGCGCGCAGGGCGGCGACGATTTGCCGCGGGGTGAAATCCATGGCGTAACCGGTGGGGCAGGAGGCCGAACAGGTGCCGCACTGGATGCACATGTTGACCTTGTCCCCGTCGGGGATGAGCATGACCTCACCGAGGAACTTTTTGGTCAAATCCCGGCCTTCTGACTTGCCGTCGATAACCCGCATCGGTTTTCCTCCGTCAACTTGAATCAGCCGCGCCGGGGGGCCGATTGACCCGTCTGGAAAGAGCTACAAGGATGGTGAGAACGGATAGCAACTATGCGCAAATGATAATGTGAAATAATTCTCAAACTGGGCGCGAAGAAAGGGGATTAAGAACCCGCTCTTTTCTCCCTCTTTTATTCCCCCGCACCCGGCCATGGAGCGATTCCGGTCCAGCGAAAAACGGCAGCCGCGTAAAGGGATTCTTTCGTTCAATGTGGAAACGCGAGAAGATTATTACCGGGCCGGGGGAAAGTCAAGCTAGACGGCGTATCAATACAGGTCAATTATCTCAATTTCCACCCGGAATAATAGCACATTCGTCGGTGCGGTACAACAGGTAATCCGCGGATACTTCGTCTCAATTTC
>CAYTCV010000053.1:0-12928 GCA_964436465.1 uncultured bacterium | reverse complement strand
TTTCCGGCGGGACATGTAAAACAAAGCGGCGGGACGTGGAAGTCCCGCCCTACATCAGGGAGGAGGGCCAACGGGCGGACGCGCCCCCCTACAGCTCCAGCTCGTACTCCGAGAACGGGTCCGGGCCGAACAGGTCGGAGAGGTACCCCCCGATGCGCTTGAAAATCATCGAGCCGAAGGAGCAGTAGGTGGCCAGGTCGGGCTCGGGGTGGTCTATTCCCCCCTCGCGGCGGGCCAGCTCCACCGCCTCGCGCAGGCCGCCCAGCCCGTCCACCAGGCCGTTTTCCAGGGCCTCGGCCCCGGTCCAGACCCGCCCGCCGGCCACGGCCCGCACCGCCTCCGGGTCCATCCCGCGGCTGTCGGCGACCAGGTTGATGAAGACGTCGTAGAAGTAGTCCAGCTCACTCTGGACGGCCGCCCGCTCCTCGTCGGTCAGCCGGTGGCCGATGTCGCCGATATTCGCCGACTTCCCCTTCTGGTACACCTCGCGCACCACGCCCTTCTCCTCGAACAGCCGCTCCAGGGACGGCAGCAGCCCGACCACGCCGATGGAGCCGGTGTAGGTGGAGCCCGAGGCGTAGATGAAGTCCGCCGGGCAGGCAATCCAGTAGCCCCCCGAGGCGGCCACGTCGCCCATGGAGGCGATGACCGGCTTGCCGTCGGCGGTGCAGCGCTCCACGGCGCGGGCGATTTCGTCGGAGGCGATTCCCGAGCCGCCGCCCGAATCTATTCGCAGGACAATCGCCTTGACCAGCGGGTCCCGGCGGGCGTCGTCGAGCTCCGCCGCGACGGTCCGCGAGCCCATCACCTTCGAGCCGTCCACGATGCTGTAGGAGCTCCGGCCCACGGCGATGGAGCCGTAGGCGCCGATGACGGCGATGCGGGGACGGTCGCCCCACTCGTAGTCCCGGTAGGTCCGGGAGGCCACCTCGACCAGGGGGACGTCGTCCGCGTTATCGGGATTGGCTCCGGCGGCGCGCGCCACGGCCACCAACGCCTCCTCCACGCCGCCGACGCCGTCCACCAGCCCCAGCTCCAGGGCGTCCTCGGGGTGGATGACGAAGGCGTCGGTGAGCTCGGCGAGCCGCGTCGGGCTCAGGCCCCGGCGTTCGCCGATGAGCGCCAGAAGCTGGGCGTGGACCCCCTCCAGCATGTCCTGAATCGCCCGGGCCTGGGCCTCGGACGCCCCCTTGGTGGTGAACCAGAAACTGGACTTGTACTCGCCGGCGGTGAGCGTCTCCAGGTCCACCCCGTACCCCTCGGCGAGCCCGCCGTAGCGCATGATGTGCAGGGCCAGGCCGAAGCCCTCCAGCGCGCTCACCCGGGGGATGAAGATTTTATCCGCGTGGCAGGCCAGGTAGTAGGCGGCCGGATTCGCCCCCTCGCCGGTGAACACGGCGTAGACCGGGACGCCCGCGGCGCGGGTGCGGTCGATTTCCGCCCCGAGCTCCTGCACCGCCGCCGACAGCCCGGCGAAGGAGCCGCTCACGGGCTGTATCTCCAGGAGCACGGCGTCCACGTCGGAGTCCTCCCGGGCCCGCTTCAGGTCGCGCAAGAGGTCGGTCAGGTCGCTCCCGCCCCCCGTGCCCAACAGGGAGAAGAAGGGCGGCTCGTCGGCGATGGTCCCCGAAACCTCGAGCACCAGCACCTGCACCGGCGCCAGGTCCACCAGCGGCTCCCCGCGCTCCAGGCTGAAGGCCAGCGCCGCGCCCTGGCGCGCCAGGTCCCCGTCCGAGAGCGCCCCGCCCCAGCCCAGCGTGAGGTAGTCGAGCTCCAGGCTCGCCCCGAGGCTCATCTCCCCGTCGTCGGAGTAGGAGAAGTTCAGCGCCAGGCCGTCCAGCGGCCGGGCCTCGGCCCCCAGCCGCCAGAAGAGTCCCTCCGCCTCGCCGGGGCCGGTGGCGCCCGCGCTGGAGTCCTCCCGCCAGCCGACGTCGAAGCTCACGGTCAACAGGTCCTGATTGCCGGGAATGAACGGGGCCAGGGGCCTCAAGCCCACGCCCGCGGTCCAGGTGCGGACCAGGGGGACGCCGGCCAGCGAGTCGCCCAGGGCGTTGTCCACCGTGGCGCCGAGGGAGAGGAACTGGACGGGGCGGCTCAGGACGCCGAAGCGCATGTCGAAGGCCCGCGGGTCATCGGGGGTATTCGTGCGGCTGTGCCAATCCAAAGAAAGGCCCAGGCTGAAGGCCTCGGCGCCGAATCCCAGCGCCAGGCTGTAGGAGTTTTCGCGGGAGTCGGGAACCGCGGCGACGGGCGCGCCCCGGTAGCCGAAGCCCAGGCCGCCCAGTCGGAGCCCGGCGGACCACTGCTCCCATGCCTCCCCGACGGAGCCCCAGGACAGGTAGCCGTCGAAGGAGAACCGGTGGGCCAGGCCGGCGGGGTTGACCCACAGCGCCCGGGCGTCGTCGGTCACGGCGACCGAGCCCTGCGCCCCGGTCGCGTACGCGTCGAAGGCGGCCGGAGCGGCCGTCGCGGCGGCGAGCAGAATCATGGCGAATCGTTTCACGGGGTCTCCTCCCTGGGGAACGGATTCGAACGCTGTAATCGTACCACCCGGCGGGCGGGGGTGAAAGGGGGTCGGATTGGCGGACCCGGCCCTCTTTCCGGGAAACGTCGGAGCGCGCCCGGCGGTTCCCGCGTTGACAGCCGCGGCCGTATGTGCTAATTTACCTGGTCCGTTACCCGATGATGAAAGGTTTCAGCCGTGCTCCGAATCGGCATTCTCGGCGGCGGTCCCGCCGGATACGTGGGCGCCCTGCGCGCGGCTCAGCTCGGCGCGAGCGTGACCCTCATCGAGCGGCGCTGGCTCGGCGGCACCTGCCTCCACGTCGGCTGCATCCCGACCAAGACCCTGGTCCACGCCGCCGGGCTGTACGCCGAGCTTTCCGCCAAGGGCTTCCGGCGCTCGGGCCTTGTATTGGATAACCTCCGCTACGACCTCGACGCGCTGCGCAAGCGGAAGGACGACACGGTCCACCGGCTGGTGACCGGCGTCCGCGGCCTCCTGAAAGAGGCGGGGGTGGAGCTGGTGGAGGCCGAGGGCCGCCTGGAGGCGCCCGGCGTGATGACCTACCGGGGCCCCGACGGCGAGGTCGTCGTCAACTCCGATTACACCCTCATCGCCACCGGTTCCGAGCCGTCCGCGCCGCCGGTTCCGGGCGTCGAGCTGGCCTGGACCTCCGAGGACGCCCTGCGCTTCGAGGAGATTCCGGCCCGATTGCTGGTCATCGGGGCCGGGGTCGTCGGCCTGGAGTTCGCCTCCATCTACGCCGCCTTCGGCAGCCGGGTGACGGTGGTGGAGATGCTGGAGCGGGCGCTGCCGATGGAGGACGCGGAGCTGGGCGCCGAGCTGGAGCGCCAGCTCAAGCGCGCCGGAATCACCGTCCACACCGGCACCCGCGTCCTGGGGCTGGACGAGTGCAAGGGGGGCTTCGAGGCCGTCTTCCACAAAGAGGGGAACGGCAAGGACCTCCACCTGGAGTGCGACCGGGTGCTGGTGGCCACGGGCCGCCGGCCCATTTTCCCCGGCGTGGACGCCGAGGAGCTGGACCTGAGCGTGCGGAACGGCGCCATCGTGGTGGACAGCCGCCTGCGCACCACCCTCCCCCGGACCTACGCCGCCGGGGACTGCATCGGCGGGCACATGCTGGCCCACGTCGCGAGCTACGAGGCCGAGACGGCGGTGGAGCACATGGTCACGGAGCGGGGCGAGGTGGAGTACGCCGCCGTGCCGCGCTGCGTTTTCACCATTCCGGAGGTCGCCGCCGTGGGCGCCACCGAGGACGACGCCCATGAGACGGGCCAGCCCGTCACCGTGGGCCGCTTCCCCTACCGCGCCTCGGGCAAGGCCCTCTGCGCCATGCACTCCGAGGGCTTCGTAAAAGTCATCGCCGACGAACGGGGCAAGCTCATCGGCGGGGGCATCATCGGGGCCCACGCCAGTGATTTAATCGGCGAGCTCGGCCTGGCGGTGCACAACGGCCTGACGCTCGCCGACGTGGCGGGCACCGTCCACGCGCACCCCACGCTGCCGGAGATGGTGCGCGAGGCGTGCCTGGACGCCCTGGGCCGGCCCCTGCACATCCCGAAGGGGTAGCAGGCCCGCATCAATAAAAAAACGGCGGCCCCGGCGGGCCGTTTTTTTTACCCGGATTGGAAATTAGACGCCGAAGGATATATTCTATTAAGTGAGGGAGCACCTTATCCAATTAGCTTTTTTCAACCGAGAGACCGGGACCGCCCTCGCCCCGGAATTGAAAACGAAAGGAAAGATAATGAGAACCGTGAGCTTGCTGATACTCGCCGTCCTGGTCGCGGGCGTCGCCGCCGACACCTACGAGTTCTACTGGGACGACGGCGCGTGCGGCGGCGGCTGGCTGTGGTACACCGGCGGCAATTACTGGTCCGTCCAGTTCGACGAGGAGAAGACCGACGACCAGCCGGGAACCGTGACGAGCGTGGGGGCCTACGTCTTCCCCGGCTGGCCCGATGGAGCGTACCAGGGGGCCGACCTCCACATTTTCAGCGACTCGGGCGGCCTGCCCGGCGATGACCTGGGCTGCGAGTACGTCGGCGGCGGGTCCGGCTGGCAGTGGGCGGATACGGACCCCGCGATAGAGATAAACGACGGCGTCTTCTGGGTCGCCTGGGAGCAAATCGGCTATTACCCCAACTGCGACGCCCTGGGCTTCGACGTGGGCGGAACGGGGCACTCCTACGGCGGCGACGACTGGATAGGCTGGGGCGACGCCATGCTGCGCTGCTACTGGGAAGGCGTGATGATTCAGGTCCGGGAGAGCTCCTGGGGGCTCATCAAGACCCTGTGGTAGCGGCCCGGGAAGGGGGGGATGCAGCGGCGGGTTGGAGAACCCGCGCTCTACGGGTGGAGAACGGACTCTCAAGTCCGTTCGGAAAGCGGCGGGGATTTGCCGAGGGCATAGCTCGCTACGCTCGGTTCCCCGCCCTACGGAATCTGATAGAATCGCGCATCACCCTCGTAGGGGCCGACCTTTAGGTCGGCCCGCGGCCCCCCTCTCCCTGTGGGAGAGGGGATGGGGGTGAGGGCTGCCTTAGATAAAAACGCGGCGGGGAAAGGATTCCCCGCCCTACATTTACGAACGCGGCTCGCCCGCCTACCACGCCTGCGCCTTGACCTCCCCCCAGCTCGCCTCTTTGATGTCTATCCAAAACTCCCACACGAAATCGTCCGCCATTTCGTTCCCGTATATGTCGGCCAGGCCCGCGGCCACGGTGCAGGTGATGTGATCGAATTCAGGGAAATATCCTTCCAGTACGAAGGTGCAGACGACGTCCTGTGGGTCTGTGTCGTCTATGTCCAGGTCCCCGGAGACATCGCCTATCACTTTCGGTGTACGCTCCAAAACCTCTACGGCATCCACGGTTATAGACCTGTCCAACCAGGGCCAGTCTTCCCAGACTGTAAAATCTATGGTGTCGAGGTCCACTGGGCTTTCAGTGTCCTTGCAGTGGAAGATGATAATCCTTTCATCCGGTGCCGTATCGCCGTCCTCGGGGTAAATATCGTCCACGTAGGGCGGGTCGGTGTCCTGGGCCAGCGCTACCGCGCACAGAACCGACACCCATAAAATCACCGCTTTCATCCCCTGACCTCCTCACGGCCTATTACTTCTACCTAAATATAGCACAAAACAGGCCCCCGGGGGAGGCCCACCCCGACGGCGTAATAACGCGACCCCCGTAGGGGCGGCCCTCTGCGGTCGCCCGCGGGCGGGTGTGGACAACCGCCCCTACGTCATCGCGCCCGCGGGGGCCGGATGACGCCGCCGGCCACCACCTCCTCCCCCAGGTAGAACACCGCCGCCTGCCCCGGCGTGAGCGCCCTCTGCGGCGCCAGGAAACGAACCCCCAGCGTGTTCCCCTCGCGCCAGGTAATCTCCACCGGCGCGCCGGGGTGGTTGCGCCGCGGCTGGCAGTCGAGCCCCGACGGGAGCGGGTCGGCCACGGGGCCCTCCAGCTCCACCGTCATCTCCATGCTCCAGAGCTTATCTTCGGGGCCGACCAGGAGCGCCCGGTTCGTTAAATCCTTTCCAATCACGTACAGCGGCTCGCCGGTCCCCCCGCCCAGGCCGAGCCCGTGCCGCTGGCCGATGGTGTAGCGGAAGAGGCCGTCGTGCGTGCCGCGCTCGCGGCCGTGGTGGTCCAGGATGGGGCCGGGCCGCGTCATCCCCGGGGCGACCTTTTTCAGTTCCGCTTCCAGCCCCCGCGCCAGCGCCGGGCACAGGTCCTGGCTGGCCGGCTTGTCGTGGACGGCGAGGCCCCGGCGCAGCGCCTCGGCGCGCACCGTCGTCTTGTCCGTTTCGCCCAGGGGGAGGATTAAAATTTCCCGCAGCTCACGGGGGACGGCGTACAGGAAATAACTCTGGTCCTGTTCGCGGACCGCGCCGCGCAGCAGCCGCGTCCGCCCGAGCCGTTTTTCCAGGCGGGCGTAGTGGCCGGTGGCGACGTAATCGAAGCCCAGGACCCGCGCTTTGTCGGCCAGGACGCGGAGCTTGTGGCGGGCGTTGCACGCCGGGCAGACGCTGGGGGTCCCGCCCCGGGAGGCCGTCCGCACCGACTCGGCGAAAATTTCCGCCCGGAAGCGGTCCCGCTCGTCGCAGCGGTAGTGGCGGACGCCCAGGCGCTCGGCGACGGCGAGGGCGGCGTCGGCCTCGGCCCGGGTGCAGCAGCCGGTCTCCACCCCGTCCGGGCGGTCGGACTCGTCGGCGGTGAGGATGGTTACCGCGGCCACGCGCGCGCCGGCCTCCACCAGGCGCGCCGCCGCCACCGCGGAATCCACCCCGCCGGAGAGCCCCACCACCACGCCTTTACCCCGCACGAGCAACGCCGGTCCCCCGTATGCTATACTCTATTAATTAGTTTCCGACCCCCAGCTTACCACGCGGCATCCCTTCCGGTCACCCCGGATGAGGGTCCCGCGTCTTGCAACCCTACACCCATGCGAAACGTATTAATACAATTCCCCTTGCGAGGAGGTCCGATGGGACGCAGGTTTTTCCTGACGGCGCTGTTCATCCTGCTGTTTGCGGGCGGCGCCTGGGCCGGTGAGCGCTCACTCTTCGAGGAGGCCGAGCAGCACTTCGAGGACAAGAGCTACCACCTGGCTCTGGAATCCTATGAGAAGCTCATCTCCGAGTACCCGGGGAGCGAGTACCTGCCGCTGGCGCTGTACAAGGCGGCCATGTCGGCGGAGTACCTCTACGACTACGAGCACACCTCGGAGTACTACCTCCGTCTGACCCAGGACTTCCCGGACACGTACTGGGGCGCCCTGGGCATGCTCAAAATCTCCGAAAACCTCTACTGGTGGGGCAACCCGGAGCTGGCCTACTACCAGTCCGCCTACAAAATCCAGCAGCTCAAGCTGGACGCGGCGGCGGTCATGGAGAAGGTCAAGGGCAGGCTCGACGCGCCCTACGACCAGGAGTGCGTGGACCGCCTGGCGCGGCTGTACATGGAAATCGCCACCATGTACCTCATGAACGAGGACGGCTCCTACGTCGAGGACTTCGACCCCGAGGACTGGTGGTGGGAGAAGTACGAGCGGGTGGTGGACCTGGACTGCTCGCCGAATATCGCCCAGGAGGCGTACTTCGCCATGGGCCAGCGGGAGCTGGGGGCCATTTACAACCTGGAGTACCCGGAGACCCCGCCGAAGCTGCCGGATTGGCGCGCGCTGATGGCCGAGCGACACGCCGAGAACGCCGCGATTCTGGCCCAGGCCGACCGGCGCTGGAAGCCCATGCTGGATAAATGGCCCGACTGCCAGTCCGCGTACAACGTCGCCATCGCCCGGGCCGGCTACATCGAGGTCTTCATGGACTCGCCCGCCGAGGCGCTGGAAATCTACCGCGACGCGGCGGCCCGCTTCGCCGACACCTGGGATTCCTACGGCTCGGCGCGCGACAACGCCACCCGGCTCACCACGCCGAACCTCCAGCTGCCGCAGGTGAACGGCGTGCAGCCCACCGGCGAGCTCATCGCCCTGTCGTACACCAGCCGGCTGGCCGACTCGGCCGAGCTGCGCCTGTACCCCGTCACCTCCGCGCAGCTCATGGCCTTCTACGACGGGAACTACGCCGAGGTGGACCCCGAAGAGGACTCCCGGCCCGACCTGTCCGGGTGGGAGCCGACGGCGGTGTACACCCAGCAGCTTCCGGGGCTGGACGACTACAACCCGTTTTATAAGGAAATCGCCCTGCCCAACCCGGGGCCGGGGCTGTACCTGCTGGCGGCCTTCGTGGACGATAAAATCTCCTCGGCCGTCACCTTCAACGTCACCGACCTGGGGTGCGTGATTCTGGGCGGCGACGGGGCGGGGTACGTCTGGAGCGCCTGGCTGGACGACGGCACGCCGGCCGCCGGCGCCGACGTCGAGCTCTGGGCCGAAGAAAGCGCTTCCCCGTGGTACCAGGAGCTGGCCCGCGAGGGGACGGCCGATTCCGACGGCTGGGTCGAGTTCTCCACCCCGGAGGACTACCTGGAGTATCCCATCGCCGTGGCCCGGAAGGACGGGCACTGCGCCGTCGCCGACGTCTACGAGTTCAACGCCCTGTCCGGCACGCAGCCGGTGGGCTATCTCATCACCGACCGCACCCTCTATAAACCCGGCGACACGTTCAACTGGGAGCTCATGGTGCGCCGGGAAATCGAGCCCTCCGGCAAAATCTACGGCTACGAGCAGGTGAAGAACCTCAAGCTCCACATCCAGGCCACGGCGGGCGACACCATCTTCGACGGCGATGTCGTCACCGACTCCCGGGGGCGGGCCGGCGGCACGTTCGACATTCCCGAGGACGCCCAACTCGGCTACATCTACTTCTACGCCTACTACACCGACGCCGACGACTACCAGTACTCCGTCTGCTACTCCTACATCCGCCTGGAGGAGTACAAGAAGCCGGAGTTCGACGTGGCGGTCAGCCTGGAGCAGGGTCCCCTGCGTCTGGGCGGCGAGGCCCAGGCCTCGGTGACCGCGAAGTACCTCTACGGCGAGCCGGTGGGCGCGGGCGAGGTCCGCTACACCGTCACCCGCACCCCGCGCTGGTGGATGCCGGAAATCGCCGACGAGGACAAGGAAACGCTCCCGTCCTGGTTCGAGGACGCGGGCTACGACTACTACGACTACTGGTGGTGGTACAACTCGCCGACCCAGGTCTACACGGGCCGGATGGAGCTGGATGCCGACGGCACGGCCAAGTTCCCGGTGATGCTCGTCGGGCCCGAGGGCGACGAGAACCAGCAGTTCTGGGATTACGGCTGGTACACCTACTACTACGACTTCAACCTGGCGCTGACGGTGTCGGACTCCTCGGGCCGGGCGGTGGACGGCTCCGCCAGCACCAACGCGGCGCGCCACCTCTACGTGCCCACCTTCGGGCTGGACGCCGACACGGTGGCCGCCGGTGACGACATCACCGGCACCTTCAGCCTCATAGACCTCTTCCGGGAGCCCGCGGTCGGGGTCCCGGTCACCGTCACCCTGAACTACGTCCCGGCCAACTACTACAACTGGGACACCGCGGATTTACAGTCCTACCTGAAAATCTACACCGGCGTGACCGGGGACGACGGCACGTTCGATTTCGCCCTGGGCACCGCGGGGCTCGACATCGGCTCCTACATCCTGGTGGCCGACTTTACGGACCCGTGGAGCGGGCAGCGCCAGACCTTCTCCTGGGCCTACGTCTCCGAGGAGCCGGTGGAGCCGGAGGAAATCCTGCCCAGCCTGACGCTCACCGCGGAGAAGGATTTCTACGCCGTGGGCGACACCGCGCGGGTGACCATCGGGTGGAACAAATCCACCGTGCGCGGAATCCTGTTGGTCGAGAGTGGCGGCCTGGTCCGCGAGAAGATTCCGGTGACCATCCGCGAGGGGGAGACCTCGCAGTCCATCCGGCTCGAGGGCGCCGACGCCCCGCTGACCACCCTGCAGCTTCTGACCTTCTTCGAGCGCACGGAGTATACCGTCAGCCTCGCGGTGCCCGTGGTGCCCGAGGAGAAGGTGCTCGCCGTCGGGGTGGAGCCCTCCCGGCCGAGCTTCGCGCCCGGCGAGAAGGCCACGCTCAACCTCACCGTCACCGACGCCGACGGCCGCGCGGTGTCCGACGCCCGGCTCACCGTGACCGTCTTCGACACCGCCCTCTACGTCCTGGGCGCCGACAAGCACGTGGACGTGCGCAACTTCTTCTTCAAGAACTTCAACTACGGTTACCTGTACCAGGCCAGCTCCACGGACTACTGGACGTACTACGACTTCTTCGACTACTGGGCCAGCCCCGTGGGCACGCTGCCGCACGGCTGGATGATTTCCCAGCTCGGGCTCACCACGGACGCGGAAAAGACCGCCGACATCTCGATCGCCAACTACGACATGATGATGGACGGCGGCGGCATGGGCGGGGCCGGCTTCGCCACGGGCGCGGCGGAGGCCGAGTCCGCCGCCATGCCGATGATGGCCCGGACCATGGAGGAGGCCCCCATGGCCGGGGATGAGATGGCCCACGGCAGCGGCGGCGCCGGCGGGCTCGTCGAGGAGCTGGCCGGGGTCATCCGCGAGGAGTTCAAGGACACCGCCTACTGGCAGACCCAAATCAAGACCGACTCCCGGGGCCGCGCCTCCGTCAGCTTCGACCTTCCCGACGACCTCACCGGCTGGCAGGTGGTGGTGTGGGCCTTCGACGGCGACCGGGTGGGCCAGGACGAGACGGTCTTCCGCACCGTCCTGCCCGTCGTCGCGCGGCTTCAGTACCCGCGCTACCTCACCGAGCGCGACGAGACGACCCTCACGCTGAACGTGGGCAACTACACGGCCAAGGCGGCCACGGGCCAGGCCGGGCTGGTGGCCGAGGCCGAGGGCGCGGTCGAGCTGTTGACCCCGGACCTCTACAACCTCTCCATCCCCGCGGGCGGGGAGCAGACGTTCGACTTCCGCCTGGCGGCCAAAGAGGCCGGTCTGGTGACCCTCACCGGAGCGGCCAAGACCGACCGGGGCTCGGACGCGCTCATCCGGCGCCTGGAGGTCGTGCCCCACGGGGCGCCCGCGTTCCTCTTCGAGTCCGGCCGCGCCGAGGACGACCCCTACCGCTTCACCTTCCGCCTGCCCGAGGAAATCGACCCGGCCCAGACCCACCTGCGCGTCTGGCTCCACCCGAGCCTGGCCGGGGGGCTCAAGGACGCCATCAGCTTCCTCCAGTACTACCCCTACAACTGCGTGGAGCAGACGGCGTCGCGGTTCTGGCCCGCGGCCATCTTCGCCAAGGCCATGCACGAGCTCGGGGTGCCGGCCGGGGCGGTGGAAGGCTCGGCGGCCGATTCCGTCAACCGCGGAATAACCCGCCTCTACGGCCAGCAGAACGCCGACGGCGGCTGGCCCTGGTGGGCCGGCGGATACTCCAGCGAGCACATCACCAGCTACGTCATGGTGGCCCTGCACGAGGTGGGCGACGTGGGCTGGCTCGACCCCGACCTGGAGAGTAAGCGGCAGGAGATGGCCGACTCCGGCGTGCGCTACCTGGAAAGCCTCTACGACGACCTGCCGGCCGATTCCACCCTGAACATCTACACCCTCTACGCCCTGGCTCTGTGGGACGCCGGGGTGCCGGATAAGCAGTGGAGGCTCGTCTACGACCGCCGGGAGACGCTGAACTCGTACTCCCGGGCGCTATTGGCCCTGTTCCTCCACGAGAACGGGAACGACCGTGAGGCCCGCCTGGTGGTGGAGAATATGGGGGGCTACGCCGACGTGACCCGCGACGACGCCTACTGGGGCCAGGAGTACGACTGGTGCTGGTACTGGTGGCAGGACCACGTGGAGACCACGGCGCTCTCCCTGAAGGCCATCCTGGAAATCGAGCCGGACAACGAGCTGATGGAGAAGGCGGCCCACTGGCTCCTGGTCAACCGCCGCTACAACCACTGGAAGTCCACCATCGACACGGCGCTGTCGGTCTGGGCCCTCATCGACTACATGGACTACACCGGCGAGCTTTCCACCGACTACACGGCCACGGCGTCCCTGGGGAGCGAGGTGCTCATCCAGACCCCGTTCAACCGCGGCGACGTGTGGGGCGACGGGGTGTCCGTCGACCGCTTCGGCGAGGAGGTTCAGCCGGGCGAGCTGCCGTTCGTCATCGCCAAGGATTCGGGTCCGGGACGGCTCTACTTCACCGCCGCCCTGGAGTTCTACTCCAAGGAGGAGATGATTCCGGCCCGCTGGGACACCGTCCGCTGCGAGCGCGAGTTCTACCTCGTCGGGTCCGACGGCACGACCCTGACCTCCCTGGTGGATAAGGACTGGACGGTGAAGGTGGGCGACTACATCGAGGTGGTGCTCACCATCGACAGCCCCAACGACTTCGACTACGTG
Source organism: uncultured bacterium (assembly GCA_964436465.1). Taxonomy (GTDB): domain Bacteria; phylum RBG-13-66-14; class RBG-13-66-14; order RBG-13-66-14; family RBG-13-66-14; genus RBG-13-66-14. The sequence goes on along the minus strand of CAYTCV010000053.1, from coordinate 525 downwards.
GCGGTGGAGGACCCGCGGGTGGCCGGGTGCGAGTTCCTGCCCAAGGACCGTTCGGGGTGGGACTGGCAGACCGGGACGTACCGCGAGCTGAAAGAGCAGCTCACCGCGTTCTTCTACGACCGGCTCGGTGTGGGCGAGCGGGAAATCCGCTACCGCGTGCGCGCCGAGCGGCCCGGCGTCTACCACGTCATGCCCACGCAGCTCTACGGCATGTACGCTACCGACATCCGGGCCAACTCCGCCGAGCGCATCATCACCATCACGTCGCAGTAGGGCCGTTCCTAAGTATTGTTTTCCAGCATCGTAGGGCGGGGATTCCTATCCCCGCCGCTTCATTCTCTGCGATGATGTAGGGCGGCCCCGTGGGATGCATCCCCTGCGGGCCGCCGCGAATTACCCCCTCCCTGACCCGTAAGCGCGCTTCCCCCCAGGGGGGGAGGGGACACACGGGCCGCAGCTTTCCGAACGGACTTGAGAGTCCGTTCTCCACGCAAAAGGGTGGAGCGCGGGTTCTCCAACCCGCGG
>CAYTCV010000052.1:0-13028 GCA_964436465.1 uncultured bacterium | reverse complement strand
GGCTTCGCGCGCGGCGGTTGCCTGCGAATTACACTAACCTTTCCCCGCGGAACCGCTGGCGGCTCAGCCGCTGGCGGAGAGAGAGGGATTCGAACCCCCGGTGGGCTTACGCCCACAGCGGATTTCGAGTCCGCCGCATTCGACCAACTCTGCCATCTCTCCAGCGCGGCAGCGAGTATAACCGAGGGTGTAGAGGCTGTCAAGACGCGGGTCGGAGGCGCCTTGCGCTCGGCAGGAGCATAGGTTATTCTCGGGTCGTGACCATAGCGGGAGTCGTGCATGTCGTTGCCGAAAAACGTTGTCCGGTTGAGTGACTTCGAGTGGCGGGTAGAGCCGAGGTACGTCGACGGGATGCTACGTCCGGCTCGGGTTTTCGTCGGCGGTGAGGGTCTCGAGCGTGCGCATACCGACGGCGCCCTGCGGCAAATCGCCGAAGTGGCGTGCCTGCCGGGTGGAGTGGGAGAGGCGCTGGCCATGCCGGATATCCATTACGGGTACGGTTTTCCCATCGGCGGCGTGGCGGCCTTCGACGTCGGGGAGGGAATAGTAAGTCCCGGCGGTGTGGGGTACGACATCAACTGCGGCGTGCGGGCCTTGACGACTCCCCTGACCGCCGACGAGGTTCGTAAACGGGTGGACCGGCTGGCCGATGCTCTCTTCCGGGACGTTCCCTGCGGTGTGGGCTCGCATACGCGGGCGTCTTTTTCCTACGACGAGTTGGGCCGCGTCATGCGGGACGGCGCCGGGTGGGCCGTGGTCCAGGGGTGGGGGTTCGGGGATGACCTGCAGGCTTGCGAGTCGGAGGGCGCGTTGGAGGGGGCAGACCCCCGGGCCGTTTCCATCACGGCCAAGGGGCGCGGACGGGACCAACTCGGCACCCTGGGTTCGGGGAACCACTTCCTCGAGGTGCAGCGCGTGGCCGAGGTTTACGACGGCGCCGTCGCCGCCGAGTGGGGCGTCGGGGAGGTGGACCGGGTCACGGTGATGATTCACTGCGGAAGCCGCGGCCTGGGGCACCAGGTTTGCGATGATTATTTAAAGCAACTCCGGGCGTGCGGAGGGGAATGGCCGAACTGGGAGCTGGTCTACGCCCGGATTGGTTCCCCCGAGGGTGAGCGCTACCTGGCGGCGATGACTGCGGCGGCCAACTATGCCTGGGCGAACCGTCAGCTCATCGCTCACACGGTGCGCGGCGTCTTCGAGAAGGTCTTCGGCGTCCGGCCGGATGGAATCCGCCAGGTCTACGACGTGTCCCACAACGTGGCGAAATTCGAGGAGCACGATATCGAAGGGCGGAGGCGGAAGGTGCTCGTCCACCGTAAAGGGGCTACCCGGGCCTTTCCCGCCGGCCATCCCGACCTGCCGGAGCGGTTCCGTGCCCTGGGCCAGCCGGTGATTCTGCCCGGCGACATGGCCACGGGCAGCTACCTGCTCCTCGGCCTGCCCGGTGTAATGGAGAAGAGCCTGGGCTCGACGGGTCACGGGGCCGGACGGCGGATGAGCCGCAGGGAGGCGGTGCGGACACTCCGGGGCCGGCGGGTGGCGAAGGAACTGGAAGAGCGGGGGGTCACCGTCCGCTGGGAGGGGCGGGACACGCTCTACGAGGAGCACCCCCTGGCGTACAAGGACGTTCACGAGGTGGCCGCGGTCTGCGAGGGCGCGGGGCTGGCGCGCAGGGTCGTCCGCCTGGAACCGCTGGCGGTGATTAAGGGATGACCTGCGACGTGGTCGTTGTAGGGGGCGGGGCGGCGGGTCTGACGGCGGGCCTTTCCGCCGCTCGGAGCGGGGCGCGGGTTCTCGTCCTGGAGCGCGGTCCCCGGCCGGGGCGCAAGATTCTCGTCACCGGGAACGGCCGCTGCAACCTGACCCACGCCCTGGCCGACGAGCTCGAGCACTACCGCGGCGCCGAGCCGCGCTTCTGCTACGGCGCCCTGCGACGCTTCCCGGTCGCCGACACCCTGGCCTTCTTTGCGGAACTGGGCGTCCCATGCGTGGATGAGGGTGACGGCCACTACTACCCACGGTCCTTCTCGGCGACCGACGTGGCCGATTCTCTGGAACTGGCCTACCGCGAGGTCGGCGGCGAGATAATCACCAACGCGCGGGTCGTAGGATTGACCCCCGGTCCGCCCTGGGTCGTCGAGGGGGCGGGTGGAAGAAGTTGGTCCGCGCGGACGGTGGTTCTGGCGACGGGCGGCCGCTCGGCGCCCAAGACCGGCTCGGACGGTGACGGTTTTTCCCTGGCCGGCAAGCTGGGGCACCGGGTGACGCCGGTGGCCCCGGCCATCGTTCCGCTCACCCTCGCGGGTAATCTGGGTCACTTCCTCCAGGGCGTGAAGGTGACGGCCGGGCTGACGGTTCCCGCCTCGGGCATCGAGGAGGGTCCCGCGGAGCTGATGTTTGCCCATTTCGGCATCTCCGGCCCGCTGGCCCTGGGGCTTTCCGTGGAAATCGGTCTGGCGCTCGCGGGCGGTCCGCTGGACCTGGAGCTGGACCTCGTGCCCGAAATGGGGCGTCAGGACCTGTCCGAGTTTTTACAGGCGCGCGCCGAGGCGCGCCCCAAGCGTGAATTGGGAAACCTGCTTTTAGGCGTCCTGCCGCGGAAGGTCCTGCCCGCGGTGCTCCGCCAGCAGGGACTGGACCCCGGCGGGTCCGTCGCCGAGATGCGGAGTGAGTTGAGGGAGCAGCTGGTCGGCCTCCTGAAATCGTACCCCCTGGTCTGCACCGGCACCCGGGGATGGGAGGAGGCGGCGGCGACGCTCGGCGGCGTGGACACGCGGGAGGTGGAGCCGAAGACATTGGAGAGCCGGCTCCACCCCGGCCTCTTCTTCGCGGGCGAGGTTCTCGACGTCTGCGGGGAGTGCGGGGGGTTCAACCTCCAGTGGGCCTGGTCCTCGGGGTACGTCGCGGGGCGGAGCGCGGCCGGTGCATAAAAAAGGCCGGCGGTCCCGGCGCGTTTGAATAAGGGGTTTAAACCCCCTGTTTGTTGCACTGACGCTAGTCGACCACCTTCATCTTCCACTCGATTTCCGCCCCGGTCCAGGTTTCCTCGGCGAGGTCCTGCTTCCCGGCCGGGATGCGGACCGCCATGCTGCAGTCGGGGTCGCCCGGCGGGTTGGGGACGAGCTTCGCCTCGATTCCCGCTCCGACGGCCGAGCGGTAGGCCATCATGAGCCGGGTGTTCGCGCCGAAGGTGTAGTAGGCGAAACCCTTCACGCGAGTATTTCCCCCAGCGTCCGGTCCAGCGCGTCCAGGTCGCCTTCGGTGTTGAAGGCACCGAGGCTGACCCGCACGGCTCCACTTTCGCGGGTCCCCGCCAGCTCGTGCGCCCCCGGGGCGCAGTGCAGGCCGGAGCGGACCTGAATCCCCCCGTGCTCCTCGAGGTCGGCGGCCAGCCGGTTGGCGTCCCGGTCGGGGACGGTGAACGCGGCGAGGGGGGCTCTCTTCTCCACCTCCGGCGGTCCGAGGAGCCGGGCCCCGTTCTTTTCCAGAATCGCCAGGAGCCTTTCCAGCAGGCGGGTCTTTCGCCGGTGCAAATCCTCCACGCCCCGGTCGAGGAGCCACCCGATGCCGGCGGTGAGCCCCACGAGGCCGACGACGTTGTACGTGCCGCACTCGAGCCTCTCCGGCAGTTCTTCGGGCATGTCATCGGCGATGGCCGTCCCGCCTCCCCCGCGCATGAGCGGAATCGGCTCGACACCCGGAGCCGCGTACAGGCCGCCGGTGCCTTGGGGTCCGAGCATCCCCTTGTGACCGGTGAAGGCGGCCGCGTCCACGCCCCACCTCTCCAACTCCAGCGGGACAACCCCGGAGGCCTGGGCGACGTCGGCCAGGACCAGGACGCCGTGCGCGTGGGCCGCCGCCGTGAGCTCGGCGAGCGGCTGAACGGTTCCCAGGACGTTGGATACATGGTTCAGGCAGAGCATCCGCGGTTGTTTTTCGCCGAGCAGGCGGTCCAACTCGGCGGGCTCGTGGGGCCGGGTATGGTCGGGCGGGGCGAACCAGTCCAGCTCGATGACTCTCCGGCGGGCCAGGTCCAGGAGCGGCCGGCGTACGGCGTTGTGGTTGGTGACGCAGGCCAGCACCCGGTCCCCCGGTTTCAACAGGCCGTAGAGCGCCTGGTTCAGGGCCCAGGTAGCGCCGGGGCCCAGGCAGATGCGCTGCGGCCGCGTCACGCCCAGGAGCCGGGCCGCCGCCTCCCGCGCCGCGAAGACCGACGCCGCGGCGTGGATGGCCCGGGTATGGGAGCCGCGCCCGGCCGAGCCGCCCTCCTCGTCGAGGAAGCGGGTCATGGCCTCCGCGACGGCGGGCGGTTTGGGCCAGCTGGTGGCCGAGTTGTCCAGATAGATGTATCGGGACTCGCTCAACGTTATTCCGAGGTCGGTAGACACCGTTTGAAGGCGTCGGTGAGCCAGGCCGGCGGACGCAGGGGCTCGCCTTCCCGGTTCGTCACCGCGTGCCGGGTGAAGCCGGTGACCAGCAGCTCGCCGTCACGGTGAATCTGGTAGTCGATGCGCAGGCTGGCCGGGCGGAGTTCGGCGACCACGGCGGTGATTTCCGCCAGGTCGTCGTACCTCGCGCTCTTCCAAAATCGGGCGCCGGTTTCCACCGCGGGGAGGTAGTAACCCCGCCGTTCCATCTCGGAGTAGGGGAGACCGGCCTCGCGGAGAAGCTCGGTGCGCGCCGCCTCGAACCACACGAGGTAGTTGACGTTGTACACGATGCCCATCTGGTCCGTATCGGCGTAGAGGACCCGGCGGGTGATGGTGTGGGGCGGCATGCGGCCCTCTCCGAGCGTTTCCGGGCCATTATATAGCTTTCACCCTGGACCGGCAAGCGGGCGGAGGTAGCATTGCCGCTTCACAAGCCGGGGGGCGTCTGGTAAAATCACCGCCCACTCGTGCGCGCGAGGTTGCCGTGTACCCCGTATTTCTGCGCGACATACCCAACCCCCTCACCGGCGAGACCTTCGATATCCGGTGGTACGGCGTCTGGTTCATGGTGGCGCTTCTCGTCGGCCTGCTGGTTTTCGCCCGGCGCGGCAAGCGCATGCTCGGATTGCCCTTCGACGACGTCCTCATCCTGTCGGTCATCGTCATCGCCGCCGGTCTTTTCGGGGCCAAGCTCCTCACGATTTTCCTCCGGTTGGATTACTTTTGGACCGACCCGTTGGGTTTCCTCTTCGGTCGGAGCAACATCAGCATCACCGGCGGGTTGTTGGGGGGCGGCCTGGCGCTCTGGCTGGTCACCCGGAAGAAAGAAGGAATCGGGTTCCTCGGGGTGGCCGACGCCCTGGCCGGGGCCCTGCCCCTGGCCCAGGCCCTGGGGCGCCAGGGCTGCTTCTCCGCCGGGTGCTGCTACGGCAAGCCAACCCACGCCTGGTGGGGCGTCACCTTCACCCACCCCGATTCGGTCTGCGGCCTCAAGGGCGTCGCGCTCATCCCGACCCAGCTCCTGGAGTCGGGGCTGAACCTCCTCCTTTTCGTCGGGATTATTCTCTTCGAGAAATTTAGTAAAAAACGGCGCCAGGGGGCGACCTTCCTCGTGTACGGCTTCGGCTACGGGACGATTCGCTTCGTGATGGATTTTCTCCGGGCCGATAAGCAGGCCTTCTGGATGGGGCTGACGACGAACCAGTGGGCGGTCCTCGTCGGCTTCGTGCTGATGGGACTGGCCTGGTGGCGGCTCCTGCCGAAAGCTTCTCCGGCGGTCGAGGTTTATACGGACCCGCCGCCGCGGAGGCTGTTTAAAACCAAGATTAAAAAGAGCGGCCGGGGCTAGGCCAAAAAGGCACTCTCCCCCCCGGCGGTGTCAAGGTGGCGCTTTGAATGCGGGGGCGGTGCGTCGTAAAACGGCCCGTGACGGCCGGTTTCCTTTGGCACGCTGCTTGCTTTACCATCCTGCGGACTATTTTAGTTCCAGAGTTTGAGGTACGTTTTTTCGATAACCACAGCTTTTCCCGGAGGAGACCATGAAGTTCAAGCCTCTCGGAGACCGCATCCTGGTCAAGCGCCTCGAGGATGAGGCGGAGAAGACCGCGGGCGGCATCATCATCCCCGACACGGCCAAGGAAAAACCCCAGCGGGGGAAAGTCGTCTCACTGGGCGAGGGCAAGCGCACCGAGGAGGGCAGCATCCTCCCCATGCGCCTGAAGAAGGGTCAGGAGATTCTCTTCGGCAAGTACTCCGGCTCCGAGGTCAAAATCGACGGCGAGGAGTACGTCATCATGCGCGAGGACGACGTCCTGGGCGTCATCGAGTAGTTAAAGACACACTTTTCGCTTTTAAGGAGACATCCGATGGCTAAAATTCTGGAATTTTCCGAGGAAGCCCGCAAAGACATGCTCGAGGGCGTGACGACGCTGGCCCGGGCGGTCAAGGCGACCCTCGGTCCCCGGGGGCGTAACGTCGTCCTGGACCGCAAGTTCGGCTCGCCCACCGTGACCAAGGACGGCGTCACCGTCGCCAAGGAAATCGAGCTGGAGGAGCCCTTCCAGAACATGGGCGCCCAGATGGTCCGCGAGGTCGCCAGCAAGACCTCGGACGTGGCCGGCGACGGGACCACCACCGCCACCGTCCTCGCCGAGGCCATCTTCCGCGAGGGGATGCGCAACGTCACCTCGGGGGCCAACCCGATGAGCCTCAAGCGGGGAATAGACAAGGCTGTGACGACGGTCATCGAGGGCCTGAAGGAAATCTCCCGCGACGTGGCCGACTCCCGCGAAATCGAGCAGGTCGGCACCATCTCCGCCAACAACGACTCCGAAATCGGCCAGAAAATCGCCGAGGCCATGGAGAAGGTGGGCAAGGAGGGCGTCATCACCGTCGAGGAGTCCAAGGGCATGGAGACGACCCTGGACCTCGTCGAGGGTATGCAGTTCGACCGCGGCTACCTTTCGGCCTACTTCGTCACCGACCCCGAGCGCATGGAGGCGGTGCTGGAGGATGCCGTCGTGCTGATTCACGAGAAGAAAATCAGCTCGATGAAGGACCTGCTTCCGCTGCTGGAGAAAGTGGCCCAGACCGCCCGGCCGCTGTTGATAATCGCCGAGGACGTGGAGGGCGAGGCGCTGGCCACCCTGGTCGTCAATAAAATCCGCGGCACGCTCAAGGTCTGCGCGGTCAAGGCCCCCGGCTTCGGCGACCGCCGCAAGGAGATGCTCAAGGACATCGCCATCCTCACCGGAGGCCAGGTCATCAGTGAGGAGCTGGGGCTCAAGCTGGAGAACGCCAGCCTCAACGACCTGGGCAAGGCCAAGCGTATCACCGTGGACAAGGACGATACGACCCTCGTCGAGGGCGCCGGCTCCCAGAGCGAACTCGAGGGCCGCATCACCACCCTCAAGGCCCAAATCGAGAAGACCACCAGCGACTACGACAAGGAGAAACTCCAGGAGCGGCTGGCCAAGCTGGCCGGCGGCGTGGCGGTCATCAAGGTCGGCGCGGCTACCGAGACCGAGATGAAGGAGAAGAAGGCCCGCGTCGAAGACGCTCTGCACGCCACCCGGGCCGCCGTCGAGGAGGGAATAGTCCCGGGCGGCGGAGTCGCCTACCTGCGCGCCATACTCAAGCTCGACGGGCTCAAGCTCGAGGGCGACGAGGCCACCGGCGTGGAAATAATCCGCCGGGCTTTGGAGAAGCCCCTCTACCACATCGCCGACAACGCCGGCGTCGAGGGCGCGGTCGTCGTCGAGACGGTCAAAGCCAAGAAGGGCTCCGCGGGCTTCAATGCCTACACCAACGAGTACGGCGACATGTACAAGCTGGGAATCGTGGACCCCACCAAGGTCACGAGAATAGCCCTGCAGAACGCGGCCTCCATCGCCGGGCTCATGCTCACCACCGAGGCGCTCATCACCGACAAGCCCGAGGAGGAGAAGCCGATGCCCGGAGGCGGAGGCATGGGCGGCGGCGGCATGGGGATGTACTAGGCTCTGGTCGAACCGGAACGTAACACAGGCGGGATAATTCCCGCCTGTTTCATATCGTAGTCAATCACCAGCCTTCGTTCGCTTCCCAGGGGGGATTGTGCGGCGGGCGGGTGTGGACACCCGCCCCTGCGTCGGCGCAATTAATTTGGTCAAGGGTACACTACCAGCCCCAGCCAGCCGGACAGGCCCACGCCGGTCTCGAGCCGCCCACCGTACCAAACATCAGGTTTACGCCCGGCGCCCACCGAGAACTTCACATCGGCCAAGAGAGCCAGGCCGTGGGTGAACTCCCACCGCCAGCCGGCGTCCAGGTTCATCTCCCACCAGGCGCGCTTCAGGCGCAGGTCCCAGTTGTACCAGTCGCGGGAAAAGGGGTAGCTCATCCCGGCGCCGAAGCCGAAGCGCAGCGCCTGCCGCCGGGCAATGTCGTAGTACCGGATGATGCCCAGGGTGATTCGGTTCACCGTGTTGAAGTCGAAGTTCACGCCGTAGATAAGCTCGAGGGCGGCGCCGTCCGTGTCGAGGAAGATTTCCAGGCCGAAGGCCGACCGCCAGCCGCCGCCGGACGGCCAGGTGTAGGCCTCCACTCCGCCCCGGATACCGGCGAAGGGCACCGCCGTCGCCGCGCAGGAAAGAAGGCAGAGGATGATGAAAATGCGCCGGGGCATCGCCCTCCCGCCTAGAAGTAGTAGCTCACGGTGAGCCCGACGCCCCAGTGGACGCTGCCCGCGATGTCGAAGAAGGTCATCGGCCGCAGCGCGAGGAAGTTTGTGGCGAAGAACTCGATTCCCCCGTTGACGTTGAAGCCCACGTTGGTTTTGTCGCCGTCGTGGTAGACCGGGTCGTTCTGGTCTTCGGGGTCGTCCTCGCCGCGGTCCGCGAACGTGAAGGCATTCCAGGAGCCCATGTCCAGCGCGAGACCCGCCCCCAGGAAGGCGGTGAACATCTCGCTCACCGGGATGTTGTACTGGGCGCCCAGGTCCACGTGAATCATGGTGGTGTATTCGCCGAGGCCGAATCCCAGCCCCAGCTTCGCCGCCAGATTCTCCACGAAGTAGTACGCCCCGGAGACGCCGACCAGGAAGCCGCCGCCGTCGTGGCCGTAGGGACTGTTCACGGGCCAGGTCATGTAGCCCAGCGTCAGCCCGGCACAGACGGCCCCGGGAACGTGGAAGTTGCCCTCGGCGGCGGGGGTCTCGGGAGTGGTCGGCTCCTCCCCGTCACCGGGGTCGTAGGTCACCTCGTCCCGGGCCAGGCTCGGGGCGAGCAGGGCCGTCAGCAGGCAGAATAGCAGTATGTACCTCATATCGGTGTCCTCGGTTTTGGTTGAGAGGCTTTTAAGGCAGTATAGCACGGTGGGGCAACGTCTTACAATTCTGACCCTTGACTAAAAAACGTCAGCGGGCTAAACTTCAATGGGTTCCCGTTAAAAAAACGCCGGGGGATGTTTCCCAATATGGCCAAGCGTTTCCAGCTCGGACCGGAGATTGAGCGCTACACCCAACTCCTGGCGCGCGACCCCGATTCCCTGGCCTTCGTGCCCCTGGCGGACGCCTACCGGAAGAGCGGTCTGTTCGAGGAGGCCTTCGCGGTACTCAAGCGGGGCATGGGCCGGCGTCCCGATTACATCCCCGCCAGGATTGTTCTGGGCAAGTGCTACCTGGACCTGGGCAACTACCCCAAGGCGGAGGCCACCTTCGAGGACATCCTGGGCTTGGACCGGGACAATCTCGTGGCCCTGTCCTCCATGGCCAACGTCAGGCTGCACCAGCGGCGCTACGGCGAGGCGGCCACCACCTATCGTCGCATCCTCGAGCTCGACCCGTCCAACGACGCCGCGGCCCAGCAGTTGGCGAAACTGGAGGGTAAATCCCTTTCGCGCGGCCAGGGCGAGGTCATCGAAATCGACATCGAATCCACCTCGACGAGAATACCACCCACCGAGCCCCTCTCCGGCGAGATGGACGAGGTCGAGGAGCGGCCTTCGGACACCCTCGATTTCGAGAACGTGATGCGGGCCGAATCCCTCCCCTCGTCCACGGAACCCGACGAGCCTCTGCCCGTGGCGGACCTGCCCGTGGACGGGGCGGGGGTTCCGGCGCCGGACGCCGCTAAGGCTGCGACGGATGAGGAGAAGGCCGATTCCGGCGCGACCGACGAACCCACGGAGATAGATTTGGATTTAATTCCCCCGGCGGCGCCCCTCGACGTCGCTAATGGCGAGCCCCGTGAAGCCGTCGCTCAAAAAGAGGCGGCCGCCCCGGTCGCGCCGAAGGCCGGGGAAGGTAAGCCGGTGAGGCACGCCGGCGACGAGCCCGAAATCCGGGTCGAGGTGCCCGTGCCTCCTCCGCCCGACACCGAGGAACTGGCCATCGTGGAGCCGGAAACCGTCGAGGTTATGCCCGAGGACGAGGTGCCTCCGGAGATACCCCCGGTAAAGGATGCGGCTCCCTTCATACCCGTCGAAGAAACCAAGAAACCCGCTTTCAAGACCTTCTCGAGCTGGCTCTCCGGCATGGCCGGGCGCAAAGACGAAGAGGTAGAGGAAGAGGACAAAGGAGTCGAGTAGTGAATGAGGTCGTGGAAATCCTGAAGCGCCTGCTCGAGGTCAAAGAGGTCAAGGTCGCCGTGGTGGTCGGTGAGGATGGGCTCGTGCTCGATTCCGCCGGCACCGAGGAGGCCGACGTCGAGGCCATCGGGGCGATTTGCGCCGGCGGCTACCTCTCCTTCAAGCAAATCGGCGAGGAGCTCAACTACGGGGCCGTCGTCCAATCCGTCACCCGATTCCAGTCCGGCGTCATCGTCCTCTCGCGGCTGCCGAACCAGCTGACCCTGGCCGTGGTGGCGACGGAAAAGGCCAACCTGGCCAAGGTCTGGGACGCCACCGGCGGAATCATCACCGAGATGGCGCGGATTTTACGTTAAGGACGCTGCCGCGGAATTGGATTATCAAACCCGACTCATCGAGGCCGCTCTGGCTGCCCTGAACGAGCGCCGGGGCGGTCATGTGCTGAGGACCGCCCGGGTCGCCGCCGACCTCGCCCCGGGGATGGAGGACAGGTTCCGCGAGCTATCCCTGCCGGAGGAGGAGCCCGTCGCCGGAGTGCCGCTGCCCCCGCGGGCTTATCTGGCCGGCATCCTGCACGACTCACACCGTGACGGCTCCGGTCCCACCCCCGATTTCCCCCTGGACGACCTCGAGGAGCGCTACCCCCGGAAGCTGGCCCACGCCGCCCTGGCGGCCCAGTTCGCCCACGACGCGGGGCTGCGCGACGCGGGCGTGCTCTTCGCCGTCCGGTACCACACCATCGGCCACCCGTCACCGACGCCGCTCCTGTGCTCGTTGATGCTGGCCGACGCCATCGAGCCGGGTCGCGCTCACGAGGGAATAGAAGAACTACGGGAAACCGCCGGGCGTGACCCCGTCGCCGCCTTGGTAATGCGCCTGAAAAGCACCACCGGTTACGTCGCCGCCCAGGGGCTCGAGGTTCACCCGAACGCCCTGGCCCAAATCACGGCTCTGGAGCGGGCTTTGAATAAATGACCCCCACCCGGAAACCGCCGCCCGAGGGAGAGGAGCTGGCCCGCCTCATCGCGGTCTGCCTCGATGAAGGCAAGGCCGAGGAAGTCGTCGCCCTCGACCTGCGGACCGTCGGGGCGATGAGCGACTACTTCGTCATCGCCTCGGGAGTGACCGAGAACCACGTCCGGGCGCTGTGCGAGCGTCTCGAGCGCGACCTCGCCCCCCGGGGCGTCAAGCCTCTCCACCGCGAGGGATTCGAGACCTGTAACTGGGTTTTGCTGGACTACTTCGACGTGGTGGTGCACCTATTCCGGCGTCCGGTTCGGCGGTACTACGACCTCGAGCGGCTCTGGGGCGACGCGCCGACGCTGGAGCTCGGCCTCTAAATGTTCACCGTCCGGCTGCTCACCGTTTCCCCGACGCGGCGCGATTTCGTCCGCGACGGGCTTGCGTTCTACATCGAGCGCCTGAACCGCTTCTGCAATTTTCAGCTGGTCCAGGTGCGCGAGCCGCCCCTGAAGGAGGGGGAGAAGGGGGGGCTGGAGTGGGCCCGCCGCCGGGCCGCCGTCGCCCTGGCCGCCAGACGGGAGGGGGGATTCGCCTCCGTCCAGGTGGACCCGCGGGGACGGGAGCTTTCCAGCGAGGAATTCGCGAAATGGCTCGACGAGGCTCGGGGGACGAAGCCGGGCCTGGACGTCATCCTCGGCGGCGCAGCGGGCCTCGAACCGATGAAGGTGGACATGACCCTCTCCCTCGGCCCGTGGACGCTGCCCCACGAGCTGGCGCGACTGGTGGTCGTCGAGGGGCTGTACCGCGCCTTCACGATTCTCACCGGACACCCGTACCACAAGTGAAATGGCGTTAAACGATTATCAGCACGTGTTGCGGCGTTTTGTCGAAGAGACCGCCAAGGCCCTCTTCAAATTCCCCGAGGGTCTGCCCGCCTTCGACCTCTCGCCCTCGGCGGAGCCGAAGTTCGGGCACTTCGCCTGCAATTTGGCATTGCAGCTTGCCGGTCCGTTGAAGAAGAACCCGCGGCAAATCGGCGAGGCGCTGGCCGGAGAGCTGGGGAAAGTTTTAGGAAATCTGGTGGAGCGCGTCGAGGTCGCCGGGCCCGGCTTTTTGAACTTTCATCTCGCCGCCAAGGCGCAGGCTGAGCCCGTAAAATCCATTCTCGCTGAAAAGGAGCCGTTCCGCTGGCCCGCCGAGAAGCCGTTAAAAATCAACCTGGAATACGTGAGCGCGAATCCTACGGGGCCGCTGCTGGTGGTGAACGGCCGCGCCGCCGCCCTGGGCAGCGCGTTGGCCCAAATCCTCCGCTCCGTGGGGCACACCGTTACCGAGGAGTTCTACGTCAACGACGCCGGGACGCAGGTCATCGAGTTCATTAAAAGCATATGTCGAGAATTTAATGCTCGATACCGGGAAGCGGGCTGGAAAATACCTAAAGTACTTGAAAAATGGGTAGATGAAGGCAGCTATGCCTCAGAAACCGTAGCCGCCGTCGTAGAAACTTTTTTTAAACCATTAGAAGAAAAAGAATACACTGAAGACACTCTATTCAGTGTGATGATG
>CAYTCV010000051.1:9360-13567 GCA_964436465.1 uncultured bacterium | reverse complement strand
TAGGGGCGACCGTCCACGGTCGCCCGCGGGCGGGTGTGGACACCCGCCCCTACGCTATCGAAATCGCGGGTGAAGGGTGCGGCTCGCATACCACAGCGGGAAATCGGACCGGGTGATATAATGCGGGGGCGTTCGTCGTGGCCTGATTTTTGCTCATAACAGGGAAGGGGGCTAGGGTGAAAGTTCTCGTAACCGGTGGTGCCGGATTCATCGGCAGCCACATCGCCGACCGCTTCACCGCCGAGGGCCACGCCCTCCACGTGGCGGACAACCTCTACTCCGGCCACCGCCACAACCTCGACCCAGCCTGGGGCTTCAGCGAGCTGGACGTCTCCGAGGGCGGCGACCCCGGAACCGGCCCCGGCTCCCTGCAGCACCTCTTCGAGACGTTCGAGCCGGAGCTGGTGGTCCACGCCGCGGCCCAGGTCCGGGTCCGCTGCGACGACCACCTCCTCGACGCGCGCTACAACGTCCTCGGGTCGCTGAACGTCATCCACCACGCGGCCGTGCACGGGGTCCGGCGGCTGGTTTACATCTCCACCGGCGGCGCCGGCTACGGCGAGCCGATGTACCTCCCCTGCGATGAGGACCACCCCATCCGGCCCATAAGCGCCTACGGCATCAGCAAGCTGACGGTGGAGCACTACCTGCGGCTGTACGCCCTGGAGCGCGGCCTGGACTACGCGGTCATCCGGCCCGGCAACGTCTTCGGCCCGCGCCAGGATGAGCGGGGCGAGGCGGGGGTGTGCGCCATCTTCACCGGTCTGATGCGCGCCGGGAAGCAACCGGTCGTTTACGGCGACGGCTCCAACACCCGGGATTACGTGTACGTGGGCGACGTGGTGGAGGCGGTGTGGCTGGCGGCCACGCGACCCGAGGCCTCGCGCCGGGCGTACAACGTGGGCACCGGCGTCGAGACCCGCACCCTGGAGATTTACGAAAACCTGGCCTCGCTCACCGGTTACCGGGGCCGGCCGGAGCACGCCCCGGAGCCCAACGAGGTGAAGCGCATCTGCCTGAATTGCGACAGGATACGGAAGGAGCTCGGCTGGAAGCCGAAGCTGAATCTGCGCGAGGGACTGACCCGGCTGGTCAACTGGTCCGCCTCGGGCAACCCGCGCTGAGTAACCGTTTTCTCCGATTGAGTGAGACCGCCCGCGGAGGGCGCATGGCGACGATTCTGGTGGTGGAGGACGAGACCAATCTGCGGCGCGCGGTCTGCCGCGGCCTGGAAGGCTCGGGGCACCGCACGCTGCAGGCCGGCACGCTGGGCGAGGCGCGTCGCAGGCTTCTGGGCGAGGCGCCCGACGTCGTCCTCCTGGACCTCCGCCTGCCCGACGGCGACGGCCTGGACCTTCTGGGCGAGCTCCACGAGACTCACCCCGAAACGCCGGTGGTGATTCTCACCGCCTACGGCGACGTGGATACGGCGGTGCGGGCGCTGAAGGCCGGGGCGGAGGACTTTTTCGAAAAGCCCTTCGAGATGGAAGCGCTGGCGCTGATTGTGGAGCGGCTGGTCGAGAAGAAGCGGCTGCGGGACGAGGTGGCATCCCTGCGGGAGAGGCTGGGCGACGCGGAGCCTTTGGGAGATTCCCCGGCCTGGCGGGCGGTCATGGAGACGGTCCGTCGGGTGGCCCCCACGAGCGCCACGGTGCTCTTCACCGGCGAGAGCGGCACCGGCAAGGAGGTGGCGGCCCGGGCGCTGCACCGGTTGAGCGGCCGGAAGGGGCCCTTCGTGGCGGTGCACGCGGCGGCCCTGCCCGCCGAGCTCCTGGAGAGCGAGCTCTTCGGCCACGCCCGCGGAGCCTTCTCCGGCGCGGTGAAGGACAAGCCCGGCTTCTTCGAGCACGCCGACGGCGGCACGCTCTTCCTGGACGAAATCGGCGAGCTCCCCCCGGCGACCCAGGTCAAGCTCCTGCGGGTCCTCCAGGAGGGGGAGACGGTCCGCCTGGGGGAAACGAAATCGCGGCGGCTGGACCTGCGTCTCGCGGCGGCCACCAACTCCGACCTGAAGGCGGCCGTCGGGAACGGGAGATTCCGCGACGACCTCTACTACCGGCTGGCGGTGGTAACGCTGGAGCTGCCGCCGTTGCGGGAGCGGGGCGCGGACGTGACTCTCCTGGCGGGGCATTTCCTGCGGCGGGCATCGGCGGCTCACGGGCTGCCGCCGCGAAGGTTCTCCCCGGAGGCGCAGCGCCGTCTGGCAGGGTACGCCTGGCCGGGGAACGTGCGCGAGCTGGCCAACCTCTGCGAGCGGGTGGTGATTCTGGGCCGGGGGGAGGAAATCGCCCTCCAAGAGCTGCCGGCGGAGATTGCGGGAGCCGAGGCGGCGGACTGGCCTTCTTCTCCGCCCGGGGGCCTGGGCCTGGACGAGGCGCTGGAGAGGCTGGAGCGGGAGATGCTCGAGCGCGCCCTGGCCGAGGTCGGGGGCGTGGCGCAGCGGGCGGCGAAACTCCTGGGAATCGGCCGTGGCGCCATGCAGTACAAGCTGAAGAAGTACGGCCTGGCGTGACGCATGGTTTCATGCGCCTCGTAACGGGTTGATAATTAAGGGTATGTTGAATAACGAGCCCCCGGCCGCCGGTCCGGGGGTCCTGCGTTGACCGAAAAACCTGCGCCGGCGGGGTTCCCGGCCCGTCGCGGGTGAACCGCTAAAATTGCTCAATACCTATAATATCAGTAAGTTACACACATCAGCGCCCGTCCGCCGGACACCTGGCACGCCCCTTGCTTTTAACTGCCGGCGAAGGAGAAACATGTTCATCATCGCGCTGATTTTCGCCCTTCCCGTCCTCGCCCTCCTCGCCGGATACATTCGCCGGCGGGACGGGGAACGGGTCCGCCTCCTGTGCCCGGCCTGCGGCGGCGAGATTTCCCGGGACTACATGGCCTGTCCCCATTGCGGCTCGCGGCTCCAGTCCGCCTGCCCGGCGTGCGGCAAGCCGGTGCGCTCCCTGTGGAAGAGCTGTCCCCACTGCGGGACGTCGCTGGGGGGTGAGACGAGGTGAAAAAGCCGGTCATCGCGGTTATCGGGATTCTGTCCATCGGGGCGCTCGTAGCCGGTGTCGTGCTCATCGGGGTCTTCGTGCACCACGTCGAATTCTGGGGACCCCAGCCGAGCCCCTGGCGGCACGGGATGCAGGAGTGCCTGCCGGCGCCCGAGGAACTCCCGCCGCCGGTCATGCAAAACCTCGACCGGATGGCCCCCGAGGAGCGGGAACGGGCCCTCGGCTTCCTCGGCGGCCTGCGTCCCGGCCAGCGCCGGGAAGTCCTCCGCGAGCTCGGCGAGTGCCCCGCGAACGAGTTCCGGGAGCGGCTGGGCGGGATGATGTCCGAGCCGCCGCACCCGCTCTTCCCGTGGCCGGTGGTCCTGCTGTTCATCGGGAGCCTGGGCCTCGCGCTGACCCTGTTCTGGGCCATCCGCCGCAAAAACGGTACGGCGAGGCTCGAACGATGCCCCCACTGCGGCCGCCCCGTGGAGGTGGGCTGGAATTACTGCCCCTACTGCACCGGTCCGCTGGGGTCCGGCAAGGACCCGACCGACGCCGATTCTTCGTGAGATTCAACGCACCCGCACCGGCGGGAACGCTAAAAAGGAGAGACATGGTACGCAGAAAAACGACCCTCTTCATCGCCCTGGTCACCGGCCTCCTCCTGGTCACCGCCCTGCCCGCGGCGGCGTACGGTCCGCCCCGCGAGGGCGGCGGGCCGGGCGACGGCTGGCACCGTGGAGGAGACCAGTGCATGGCCTTCATCCCCGACATCACCGCGGAGCAGCTCGAGGCGATTTCCGCCATCCGCGACGAAAACCACGACGCGATGCAGGACCTGCGCGACAAGCTCTACGAGGCCAAAAACGCCTTCCACGAGCTGATGCGCGACCCCGAGCCGGACCTGGCCGCCGTGCGCCGGGCCAAGGAAAAACTGGACGCCCTGGAGACCGACATGCTCATCGCGCGGCTGGAGATGCGTGCCGCCGTTCGGGATATTCTGACCGAGGAGCAGCGGGTCTTCTTCGACGAGATGCAGGCCTGCGGTCATGACGGACCGGGCATGGGCCCCGGCATGGGCCCCGGACCCGGTATGGAATGGCATCCCGGTTCTGGACCGGGCATGGGCCCCGGCCGGTCCGACGACTAGCGCCGAGCCCCCTCCCTCCCAGGTGAGGCGCAACCAGGGGAACCCCCGCGGGTTCCCCGCATTTTTT
>CAYTCV010000051.1:6711-9260 GCA_964436465.1 uncultured bacterium | reverse complement strand
CCTGCGGGCCGCCGCGGGCCGACCTTCTGGTCGGCCCACCCCCCTCCCTAGCCCTCCCCCCGGAGGGGGAAGGGGAAAACTGCACACCTCACCCCGGCCCGTTCCGCTAAAACGCGAAATCCAACAGCAGCGTCACCCGGTTCCGGTTGTCGGAAACGTTCCACTCCGGGTCGAAGAAGAAGCCCTGCCGCACCTCGACCAGCCCGGAAAACCCCCAGGGCAGCGGAATGTCGAGCCTCAGGGTGAAGTCCAGGAACTTGAGCTCGCCTGTATTCGCCTCCTCCACCATCGAGGCGGGCTCCAGAGCGGGCATCGGCCGGACGCCGCGGTAGCCGTCCCCCAGGTACAGCGCCGCCCGCAGGTCCAGCCACCAGAAAGAGCCGCCGAGGTAGGCGTCCGTCAACCCGCCCCGGTCGCCGTCCGGAACCAGGCTGGCGAAATACCCGCCGCCCAGGTACAAAGCCCGTGCGGTGAGGGAAAGCTCCAGGCCGCCGCCGATGTTCCAGAGCTCCGCCTTGCGCACCCCGTCGGGCGGCTCGTAGCCCTGATATTCCGCGGTGTCGTACCCCCCGGCGTGGCGGTAGGCGAAAACCAGGCGGGGGACCACGCCGAGCGGTCCCAGTTCGATGCTCGGCGCGATGGAACCGCCGGCCATGAACACCTCCGGCGTCGTCTCGGTGACGCGGCCCGTCCGGACGCCGAAGAGGGACCAGGACAGGCCCGGCTCCTCCCCCCACCAGCCGAGGCCCGCCGCCGGGTGGTCGTAGGCTTTAGTGTGGAGCGTCTCGGGGCCGAGGTCCGGGTCGAGGTGCCCCAGGCGGACTACGCCCCACCCGCCGAAATTCGCCTCCAGGCGCAAACGCGGATTCAGTCGGAAATTGTCCCAGTTCCCCCCGTCGAACTCGAGGGCGTCGGACATATCGTGCTCCAGCTCCAGCCCGGCCTCCAGGGTGGCCCAGTGGGCGAACCTCCAGCGCACGCCCGCTTCGAGGCGCTGCAATAGATACGAGCGCTCGTCGGCACGCGGCGCGGGCGGCGTGTCGTACTCCGTGTTGGAGAAGACGAAGTCGTAGGCGCCGTAAAGCTCAGGCTCGACCTCGAAGGCCGGGGCCTGCGCAACGATGAGGAGAAGAACTGAAAAAGCGAAGCGTTTCACGCCAAGACCTCCGTCCGGCGACCGGTGAGCGACCACGGCCCGGCGCCGGTGATTTCCGCCGCGCAACTACGCCCCGGTTCGAGGGCCTCCCCCGGCAGCTTGACCGACTTCCCGCCGCGCGTGCGACCGAAGGATTCGCCCCGCTTATCGCGCCCCTCGACGACGACCTCCAGCGTCCGGCCCACCAGCGCCCGGTTTCGCGCGAAGGCCGACTCCGTGACCCGCCCGATGACGCACTCGAGCCGCGCCTGCTTGACCTCCGCCGGCACGTCGTCGGGGAGTGAGCAGGCCGGGGTGCCCGGCCGCGGGGAGTACTTGAACATGAAGGCCGAATCGAAGCCCGTCTCCCGGACGAGGGTCTCGGTTTTTTCGAAATCGTCCCCCGTCTCGCCGGGGAAGCCCACGATGACGTCCGTGGTCAGCGTCAGGTCGGGGATGAGCTCCCGCGCCTGTCGGACGAGCGCCCGGTAGCGCTCCGCCGTGTAGCCCCGCCCCATGGCGCCGAGAATTTTATCCGACCCGGACTGCAGCGGCAGGTGGAGCTGCTCGCAGACCGCCGGTTCCGCGGCCATGACCTCCAGCAGTTCCGGGCTCAGGTCCTTGGGGTGGCTGGTGGTGAAGCGGACGCGCTCTATTCCGTCAATCCTCGCAACATCTTGCAGCAGTCTGGGGAACCGGTAGCTTTTCGAGTGGTACGAATTCACGTTCTGTCCGAGGAGGGTCACCTCGGTAAAGCCCTGCGCCGCCAGGTGCGCGACCTCGGCCAGGACGGCCTCCGGGCTCCGGCTGACCTCCGGCCCGCGCAGGTCCGGCACCACGCAGTACGCGCAGCGGTTGTCGCAGCCCTCGATTACGGTCACGAAGGCGGCGTGGGGGCCGATGGCCGGGTGGTCGAGGCGGAAGTCGGCGTCGGGGTCGAACTTTTTCTCGTCTTCCGCCGGTTCGAGGTCCTGGGCGAAATCGGCCGGGTCGGTCAGTGTTTCAACCAGAGCGGGAACGCGGGTCACGGCGCCGGGGCCGGTCAAAAGATTCAGCCGCGGAACGAGGTCGCGGGCCTCCTCATCCAGATGCTTGGCCAGGCAGCCGGTGAGGCCGAAGAGCATTTTCGGCTTTTCGTCCGTCAGGGCGTAGAGCTGGCGCAGGCGGCCGAGGGCGTGGGTGGCCGCCTTCTCGCGGACGCTGCACGCGTTGACCAGGATTAAATCGGCGTCGGCGGGGTTTTTGACCGGTCGCCAGCCGGCGCGCACCAGACCGGCGGCGAGACGCTCGGCGTCCCGCTCGTTCATCTGGCAGCCCTGGCTTTCGAGATAGAAATTTATTTAACAACCCTCTTTGTCACACTCGCAGTGGATAAATCTCTCGGGTCAAATGGCGGGCGGGTGTGGACACCCGC
>CAYTCV010000051.1:0-6611 GCA_964436465.1 uncultured bacterium | reverse complement strand
TTCACCGCTTCGACGAGGCTCGTATGGTCCGCAACACCCTTCCCCGCGATGTCGAAGGCGGTGCCGTGGGAGGGGCTCGTCCGCAGGAACGGCAGCCCCAGCGTCACGTTCACCGCGGAGTTGAACGCCAACAGCTTCATCGGGATGAGCCCCTGGTCGTGGTACAGCGCGACGAAGCCGTCGTAGCGGGCCAGGTTCTCGCCGGTGAAGAGGGTGTCCGCCGCCAGGGGGCCGGTGAGGTCCATGCCGCCCGCCCGCAGCTCCTCCGCCGCCGGAAGGATGATTCTCTGCTCCTCGTCGCCGATGACGCCCGACTCACCGGCGTGGGGGTTCAGCCCGCAGAGGGCCAGGCGTGGCTCGCGGCCCAGTCTATTTTTCAAAAAATCGCGGAAGAGGCGCGCCGCGTGGACGATTTTTTCCGCGGTCAGCCGGACGGCGACCTCGGCCAGCGGGACGTGCGTGGTGGCGAGGACGACGTTGATTTTCGGCGAGACGAAGGCCATGGCCTCTTTCCCGGCCACGCCGCAGCGCTCGGCCAGGTAGCCGGTGTGCCCGGCGTACGGAACTCCCGCCAGGGACCAGGCCCGCTTGGAGATGGGTCCGGTGACCAGTCCGCGGGTCGGGTCGGCCAGACAGAGGTCCACCGCGCGCTCGACCCAGGCGAAGCTCACGCGCCCCGCCTCGGCGGAGACGACGCCCCACCGCGGTTCGATGTCGGTGCCGGGAACTTCGAGAAGGGGGATTTTATCCGGGCGCGGGTCGGCTTCTTCGGGCGTACGGACGGGGACGATTTCGAGGTCGAGGTCGCAGAGCTTGGCGGCGGCGCGGATGGGCGTCGGCGCCCCCACGACGACCGGACGGCCCTCGGCGATGCGGCCCCAGGCCCGGACCAGGACCTCGGGGCCGATGCCGTTGGGGTCGCCCGGCGTTAAAAGAACCAGTGGTCGGTCGCCCATAACCGTCCGCGGCTATTCGGGCTTGGGTTCGGGAAGGGTGATTTCCGCCTCGTTGAAGCGGCAGTGGGTGCCGAAACCCAGCCGCTGGTAGAGCTCGATTCCCTCCTTGTTCTTCACCGCGACGTTGAGGGTCGCCAGGTCCGCCTGCTCGGAGAGAAGGGTGAGCGCCTTGCCCACGACCTGCTGGGCGAATCCGCGTCGCCGGTACTCGGGGTGGACCACCACGTTGCCGATGCAGGCCACCCGCTCGTCGGCGTTCACCACGTGCGTCCCCGCGCAGGCCACGAGCGTGTCGTCCAGGTAGATTCCGGCGAAGGGGTACGCGAGCTGGTCCGGGTTGAAGGAGTTCTCCGGGTAGTGGACCATCAGGCCGGCGATGGCTTCGGCGTCCTTGGAGCCCAGCTCCTCGGCCACGCCGGTGTCGAAGCTCTTGCCTTTAAGGTCCAGCGTCATCCGGAGCATGCGCTTGAGCTGGACCACGTTGGTGCCCTCGGGGAAGATGGCCTCGGGCTCGCCGGTGAAGGCGGCGTTGTAGTCGCCGGCGGGGAGGAAGGAGCAGATGAAGCGCAGGGCGCCGATGCCGCCGAAGAGGAAGAGGGCGGGCGGCTGGAGCCCCTCGTACACCAGCACCAGGTTCGGCCCGTTGACGTAGTACCGCGAGAGGCCGAAGTGGAGGTCGGAGAGGTCGCCCAGCGCGTAGGCCGCCCAGGGGCGGTCCGAGGAGAGGAGCTCGGAGATGACGTCCCGGTCGCGGCTGCGGAAGTTTTCCAGTTTCATCATCGTATTCCTTCGTGAAGTTGTGGTTGAAGTTCAGTCGAGGCCCACCAGGGCCCGGGCGAATTTCGTCGGGTCGAAGGGCTCCAGGTCCTCGAGCCGCTCGCCGGTCCCCACGTCCGAAACGGGGAGGCCGGTCTCGGCGGCGACGGCGAGGAGGAAGCCGCCCCTGGAAGTTCCGTCGAGCTTGGTCAGCACGATTCGGTCGCACCCGGCGCCGTCGAGGAAGGCCCGGGCCTGGAGAACGCCGTTCTGCCCGCCTCCCGCGTCCAGGACGAGGGCGGCCTCCACCGGATGAGCGCCGAGCGATTTTTCCACCACGCGGCGGAGCTTGCCCAGCTCACGCATCAGGTGGTCCCGGGTGTGCATCCTCCCGGCGGTGTCGACGATGACGGCGTCCATCCGCCGGGCCCTGGCGGCTTCGAGGGCGTCGTAGAGGACTGCGGCGGCGTCGCCGCCCCCGGTGTGCCGGACCAGCGGAACGCCGGCTCGGTCGGCCCAGACCTCGAGCTGCTCTCCCGCGGCGGCGCGGAAGGTGTCGGCCGCGGCCAGGAGCACTTTTCCGCCGTCCCGCGCGTACCGGGCGGCCAGCTTGGCGGCCGTCGTCGTCTTCCCCGTCCCGTTGACCCCCACCAATAAGAGAATCTCGGGCGGCGGTCCGCCGTAGGGCGGCGGAATCGGGGGCAGCATTCCGGCCACGAGCCCGGCCAGCAGCTCCCGGGGGTCGGGTCCCCTCTCCGAGTAGATTTCCCTAAGGCGCTCCACCAACCGCGCGGCGACCGCGGGTCCCGCGTCGGCCAGAATCAACGCCTCCTCGAGCTCGACCGCGGTTTCGTCATCGAGGCGTTTCCCGGCCAGCTTCCGCAGGGCCCGGTCCAGCCGGTCGCGCGTCTTCGCCAGCGCCTGAAAAATACCCATCGGGCCTACGCCTACAGGCCCGCCTCGGCGAGTTGCTCGAGGAGCTCCTCGCGGCGGTTGGAGGCTTCCATGGCCGCCTCGCGGTCCACCAGCCCGGCCCGGATAAGCTCCGTCAGGGAGCTGTTGAGGGTGTACATCCCGTGGGCGTGCCCCGACTGGATGACCGAGTAGAGCTGGTGCTCCTTTCCGTCGCGGATGAGCGCGCGCACCGCCGGGGTGGCGATTAACACCTCGGTGGCCAGCACCCGCCCCGGCCCCTCCTTCTGCGGCAGGAGCGCCTGGCTGACTACCGCCTCCAGGCAGAACGAGAGCTGGATGCGGACCTGGCGCGTCTGGTCGGACGGGAAGGCGTCTATTATCCGCGTGACGGTCTGGGTGGCGGAGTTGGTGTGCAGGGTGGACAGGGCCACGTGTCCGGTCTCGGCGACGGTGAGGGCGGCGCCCATCGTGGGCGGGTCGCGCATCTCGCCAATCATGATGACGTCGGGGTCCTGCCGCAGGCACGAGCGCACCGCACAGACGGTGTCGGCGTAGTCGGTCCCCAGCTCCCGCTGCGTCACCAGGGACTTGCCCCGCTCGTGGCGGAACTCGATGGGGTCCTCGAGGGTGATGACGTGGCGGGCGCTCTCCCGGTTGATTTTGGCGATGACCGCCGCCAGGGTGGTGGACTTGCCCGAGCCGGTGGGGCCGGTGACCAGGACCAGGCCCTTGGGCAGGGCGGTGAGCCCGGCGACGGATTTCGGCAGCCCCAGCTCCTCCAGGGAGGGGATGACGTCGGGGATGGCGCGGATGGCGCAGGCGGGCCCCTCGGAGGTGCGGTAGACGTTCACGCGGAACCGGCCCTGGCCCTCCAGCTCGTAGCCCAGGTCCACCTGGCCGGCGTCGTCGTACCGGGCGCGGGCGCCGGGCCGAGAGGAGAGGAAGAGGGCGGTGAAGGAGTTGGCCGTCTCCCGGGTGAAGGGCTCGAGATTGGTGGGAATCAGCCGTCCGTCCAGGCGCATGTGCGGGGGATAGCCGACGACCACGTGGAGGTCGCTGGCCCCCTGGCTGCGCATCACGGCGAGGAGCTTTTCCGCCAGTTCCACGTCCACTCCCGGAAAAAATTACAACGGCGCCGTCCGCCGGGCGGGCAGGCGGATTATGATACAAGCCGCGCGCCCGCGGGTCAAGGGCCCGCGAGGTACTCCCCCAGGGCGTCGGCCTGGAAGGAGAGGAAGCGTCTCGCCGGGGGCAGGCCGTCGAGCATCCGCGCCCCGTAAGCCTTGGTGAGGACGCGGGAGTCCAGAATCGCCACCACGCCGCGGTCGGTCTTTTTCCGAACCAGGCGGCCGAAGCCCTGGCGGAGCCGGAGCACCGCCTCGGGCACCGAGTACTCGTCGAAGGGCCGCCCGCCGCGCTGCTCGATGGCCTCAGCCCGCGCCGACACCACCGGGTCGGTGGGCACGGCGAAGGGCAGCCGGGCGATGACCAGGAGCCGCAGTTCGTCCCCGGGCAGGTCCACCCCCTCCCAGAAGGTGGCGGTGGCGAAGAGGACGCCGCGCCGCGCCTCCTTGAACGCGCGCAGGAGCCGGGTTCGGTCGGCGTCGCCCTGGGCCGACACCTCGCAGCCCAGGGCCGTCAGGTCCTCCTCCAGGGCGGACCGGAACGCGCGCAGCGACTCGTGGCTGGTGAAAAGAATCAGCGTCCCGCCGAGGGGATTCAGCTCGACCAGCCGCCGGATTTCGGCGACGGCCCCGGCGAAGTGCGTCCGGTCGCGGGGGTCGGGCAGGCGGGGCAGGTAGAGCGCCGCCTGGCGGGCGAAGTCGAAGGCCGGCGGGAGGAGGAGCTCCTCGCCGGGCGGGAAGCCCAGCCGGGTGGAGATGTGGGAGAAGTCGCCGCCCACGGTGAGGGTGGCGCTGGTGGCCACGGCGACCTCGGGGATGGACCAAAGCCCCGATTCCAGCAGGGGGCCGACCTCGACGGGCGCCGCGTGGAGCCGCAGCCGCGCCGCGTCGTGGAGGCCGTCCGCCCAGTATACGAATCCCTCCCACCGCCGCTCCTCGAGACCGGCCAGGTCGCGCCGGTAGCCGTCCAGGAGCCGCGCCGCTCCGACCAACTCCAGGGCGTCGTCCTCGGCGGCCCCGTCCGCCGTTTGCTCCAGCCAGCCCACCGTCCGGCCCAGCTCGGCGTCCAGCTCCGCCCCGACGGAGAGCGGCCCGCGCAGGATGCGCTCCTCCCGCTCGCTCCCCGGACCGAGTCCGGCGTGGAGGGAGGAGAAGTGCCCCTCCGCGACATCGAGGATTTTCGAGAAATGCTCACTCAGCTCATCGCCCTCCACCGCCCGGTCCATCACCGCCCCGGTCAGGGCCCCCGTGCGCCGACCGGGGGCGTACAGCTCACCCACGAGCCCGCGCAGCCGGCCCAGGGAAACCCGGTAGCTGAGCTGGTCCGTGGCCGCATCCTCCAGGCGGTGGGCCTCGTCCACCACCAGATACGTGTAGTCGGGCAGCACCGCCGCCCCGTCCCCGCGCAGGACGACGTCGGCCAGGAGGAGGGCGTGGTTGGTGATGACGAGGTGGGCGGACTGGGCCCGGCGCCGGGCGCGCTGGAAGAAGCATTCCCTGACGTAGGGGCAGCGGCTCCCCGCGCAGGCGTCGGGCGACGACGCGACCAGCCTCCACTCCGCCTCGGGGATGGCGAAGGCCAGCTCGGAGCGCTCCCCCCGCTTCAGGCCTTTCGCGATTTCGAAGAGCGCCCGCTGCCTCCCGGCGGCGTCGGCGTCGGAGAAGAGCCCCAGGAGCTGCTGGCGGTGCAGCTTGCGCAGGCAGAGGTAGTTGCCCCGCCCCAGGAGCAGGGCTACGTTCACCTCGGCCCCCAGCGCGGCCAGGGCCACGGGGATATCGGCGGCCAGGAGCTGCTGCTGGAGGGCGATGGTGTGGGTGGAGACGACGCCGCGACGCTCGTCGGTCACGCGGTCCAGGAGCGGGACCAGGTAGGCCAGGCTCTTGCCTATTCCGGTCCCGGCCTCGACCAGGAGGCTGCCGCCCGATTCGAGGGCGTCGGCGACGGCGGCGGCCATCCGGACCTGCCCCGGCCGCTCCTCGTAGGGGTGCAGGAGCCCGGCCAGGGAGCCGGTAGGGGAAAAAAGACTGGCGACGGTCGGGGAAGTCAAGGCGTCACTAGCTCGGTCATTGGCCGGCGAAGGGGTTCTCCCGCTCACCGAGCCCGTCCAGGTAGCTTGCTATCGCTTCGATACTGCGACTAATCTCCCGGTTCGCCCGGCGGTAGGCGGCGGCCAGCGGCGTGTACTCGGCGAGGTCGGCGGACAACCGCCCCACGAGCTCGTGCCATGAAAGGTCCTCCGTCCGGCGCTCGAGGTCGTAGGAGGCCAGGAGGCCCTCCGCCCGCTCGTCCAGCCCGTCCCGCACCAGACTATCGAAACGCTCCCGGGGGGTGAATGTGGCGACCAATCGCAGGTCGGCGTCGAAGTTCGAGTCCCGGGGGCGGGGCGCGTCCGGCGCGGCCAGGAGCTCCTCGGTCTCCAGTTTGAGGGCGGACGCGAGCGCGTCGAGCCGCGGCTTTTCACCGGCCAGGGCCCGTTCCGCCGCCTCGGTGCCGGGCTCCAGGCCCCGGGCCGCGAGAAGCTCCTCCGCGGGTCGGGCGGACGTCTCCCGCCGCAGACGGGACTGCAGCGCGGTCAGCTCCTCCAGGAGCACCGGGTAGGCCAGCCGCTCCACCCGGAGGGTGAGAAGCACCTCGTCGAGGACGTCGGCGTAGGCCAGGGCGGCCAGGGAGCTTTCCTCGACCGGCTCCCGGCAGCCGGCGACGCACAGCGCCAGAAGGAGCGGGAGTGTGGCTTTTAGTATCCCGTCGGCCATCGCCGGGTAGTATAAACGAGAAATCCCGTTTGCGCGACGGACGGCCGGGGCGCGGTCGCGTCGGCCGTCCTCAATGACGCGGCGGGGTTAGGAAACCCCGCCCTGC
>CAYTCV010000050.1:5473-14452 GCA_964436465.1 uncultured bacterium | reverse complement strand
AGTCGCGACGAGCACTTGTTGAAATTCACGGAGTTTGCGCCGCGTGCGATACGTTTTTTCAATTCCCATGGTTTTTTTAACGCCCATCCCCCCATCTTGGGGGGCACGGTCGCGGGGGTACTCTTTCTAATTCTCAAGTCTATTTCCGCGTGCGGCCTCCGGCGCCGGACGCTGAAAGACCCCCTCGCCGAGGGGGCCCGAAATATCCTTGCGGCCGCGGCCCGGCTACTTGGTGATTTTCTTTTTGAGCTTGATGACGCGCGGCTTGGCGAAGTCCTCGCCCATCTCGCACAGTTCGACGTAGCTGACCGGCGCGCCGTCGCCCTTGCGGTATCCCCGGTGGATGATGCGGACGAAGCCGCCCGTGCGCTCGTCGTAGCGCGGAAGCACCACCTCGAAGAACTTCTTGACGACCTTTTTATCCCCCAGCTCGGCGAAAACGGCCCGCTGCGCCGCCGTGTCCGATGAGCGCGCCCTGGCAAACAGGCTGTCGGCGAACGCTTTGAGCGCCTTGGCCTTGGTCTGCGTCGTCTCGATGCGCTCGTGACGGACGAGGGACCGGCACAGGTTGCGCAGCAGCGCCCGCCGATGGGCGGTGGGCCGGTTGAACTGGAAGCCTTCCTTCTTGTGCCGCATTACGAAATCCCCAGAAAAGACAGGAGGGTGAGCGAGCGGAGATGCCTCCGACGGAACCCCTTGCCTGTATTAATCGCCCAACAGTTCTTTCAGGTCCATCCCGAGTTGCAGGCCGTACTCGGTGAGGAAAGCCTCGATTTCGGCCAGGGACTTTTTGCCGAAGTTGCGGTACTTGAGCATCTCGGACTCGGGCTTGACCACCAGGTCGCCGAGGGTGTGGATGTCGGCGGCGCGCAGGCAGTTCGCGGAGCGCACGGAGAGGTCCAGCTCGGACACCGGGCGGGCCAGGAGCTCCCGGATTCGGTGCCTCTCCTCGTCCTCGCGCTCCTCGGCGGGCGTCCGGCGCGCGTCGGCCGAGCCGATGACCGAGAAGAATTTTATGAGAATCGCCGCCGCGGTCTCCACGGCGTTGCGCGGACTGACGGAACCGTCGGTGACCACTTCGAGGACCATCTTGTCGAAGTTGGTCATCTGTCCGACGCGGGTCTCCTCGACGTTGAAATTGACCTTGACGACGGGCGTAAAGACGGCGTCGATGGGAATCATGCCGACGTAGTCGTGCTCGGGCGGCAGCTCCACCTCGTGGGAGGTGAGGTATCCGCGCCCGCGTATAAGCACGATGTCCATCTCCAGCTTGCCGTCTGCGTCCAGTCCCGCGATGTAGGCGTCGGGGTTGAGAACCTTCAGCTCGGGCGGCAGGACGAGGTCGGCGCCGGTAACCTCGCCGGGCCCCTTGGCGGCCAGGCTCACCGCGTGGACCTCATCGTCGTCGGAGTCCGCGCTGAACACCAGTTGGCGCAGGTTGAGGATGATGTCGGATACGTCCTCGATGACGCCGGGCAGGGTGTCATACTCGTGATTGGCGTTCTCGACGCGCATCGCGACGGGGGCGTAGCCGGTGAGGCTGGACAAAAGGACCCGCCGCAAGGCGTTGCCCACCGTGGTGCCGAACCCCGAGGCCAGAGGCTGAATGGTGAACACGGCCCGGTTGCGATGGGCCTTGTCCTCCTCGATGAGCACCTTGATGTCGGTATCCAGAACCTTGCCGATTATCATATTCGCCAGAGTCCCGTGGAGGGGTTTTCAAAACTGAGGCGGGTCGGCGACGAACCGGTCAATCCCGCCAATATCCCGGGTCTGGGACCGGGCGTTAACGCGAGTAAAGCTCAACCACGAACTGCTCGTTGAAGGGCAGGGTGATGTCCTCGCGGTTGGGCATCCGGGTCACTTTCACCTCGAGCTTGGCCTGGTCCACCGCGAGCCAGTCCACCGGCTGAGGCTGGAGGCGCTCGAGGCGGAACTTGACCTGCGGAACGACGCTGGATGTTTCGCGGATGGAGACGGTGTCCTCGGCCTTGACCCTAAAGCTGGGTATGTCCACCTTGTGCCCGTTGACGGCCAGGTGCCCATGGCGGATGTACTGCCTGGCCTGGGCGCGGGTGGCGACGAACCCGGCGCGCTGAAGCACACTGTCGAGCCGGGTGTCGAGCATGATTAAAAGGTTGTGGCCGGTGATTCCCTTGGCCCGCTCGGCCTTGGTGTAAAAGTTGAAGAACTGCCGCTCGAGCATGCCGTAGGAGCGGCGAATGCGCTGCTTCTCGCGGAGCTGCGTGCCGTACGGGGTCTGACGGCGGCGCCGGCCGCGTCCGTGCATGCCCGGCGGAGTCGGACGGCGCTCAACGGCGCACTTGTTGGAATAGCAGCGCTGCCCCTTGAGGAAGAGCTTTACTCCCTCCCGGCGGCACAGTTTGCAACGCGGTCCGGTATACCTGGCCAAGACGCCCCCCCCTACACCCGGCGCCGCTTCTTCGGGCGGCAGCCGTTGTGCGGAATGCTGGTCATGTCGATGACGGCGGTGACGCCGAGGCCGGCGGCGGAAAGTGCGCGGATGGCGGATTCACGCCCGGAGCCCGGGCCCTTGATGTGAATCTCGACCTTGCGCATTCCGGCGTCGAGCGCCTTGCGGGCGCAGTTCTCGGCGGTGAGCTGGGCGGCGAAGGGGGTGGACTTCTTCGAGCCCTTGAAGCCCGCGCTGCCCGCGCTGCCCCAGCCGATGACCCGACCGTCGAGGGTGGTGACGCTGACGATGGTGTTGTTGAAGGAGGAGCGGATGCAGATGTACCCCTCCGGGTTGCCCTCGTCGAACTTTATGGACCTGCGGCGGCGCTGACGCTGCATGTACGGCCTTTCAGGGGAATCCACCGACCGGGCGGCAGAATCTCCGATGATTTTTTACTTCTTGCTCTTGGCGCCCACGGTGCGGCGCGGGCCTTTGCGGGTCCGGGCGTTGGTCTTGGTGCGCTGACCGCGGACGGGCAGGCCCCTCTTGTGGCGCATGCCGCGGTAGGAGTTAATCGCCATGAGCCGCTTGATGTTCATGGCGACCTCGGCCCGCAGCGTTCCCTCGACCCGGTAACCCTCTTCAATGACCTTGCGGATGTTGTTTATCTCGTCGTCGGTGAGGTCCTTGGTGTGGGTATCCACGTCCAAACCGGCCTTCTCGCAGATTTGCCGGGCGACGGTGTCCCCGATGCCGAAGATGTACGTCAGGCTGATGACGATGCGCTTGTTGCGGGGCAGGTCTATTCCGGAGATGCGTGCCATCGTTCTCCTTTAACCCTGACGCTGCTTGTGGCGGGGGTTCTTGCAGATGACGCGGACAACGCCCCGGCGCTTGATGACCCGGCACTTGTCGCACATGGGCTTTACCGAACTGCGGACCTTCATGACGATTCACTCTTTCAAACGGTGGCTGAATAACGGGACGGTTTCCTATAGCGCCTCGACCGTCCCCGGTCTATCTCTTCTCCCATACCGGCCCCGGCTCAATCAACCTAACAGACCGGCCCCCAACGAACTCCCGCGGCAGAACCTCTTTACCGACCTCCAACGAACTCCCGCGGCAGAACCTCTTTACGGGCCCCCTTTACGGGCCCCCTTTTCGCCTATCAGCCCGGCCCCCCTGGGTAGCCCCTTTTATTTGACCGGCCCCCTTTACTGGGCCCCTTTATTTGAAGCGCCAGGTGATGCGGCCTTTGGTGAGGTCGTAGGGGGTGACCTCAACCCGCACGCGGTCTCCGGGGAGGATGCGCACGAAGTTCATCCGCATCTTCCCGCAGATGTGGGCCAGTATCATCCGGCCGTTCTCAAGCTCCACGCGAAACATGGCGTTAGGCAATGCTTCGGTGACAACTCCCTCGACCTGGATGACCTCTTCTTTTGGCATTTAATGTTTGTTCGCCGGTTGCGAGCGGCAAGTTTAAGACAGCCGGGCGTCGTAAGTCAAGGTTTTTGAGGAAAAGGGGGTAATGTCTCCGGTTCTTCGCCGGTGTCGAAAACGTGAATATTACAGTTCATCCCAGGGCCAGTCCCAGGGGGTGAGGATTTCCGCGCCGTGTTCACCGATGAAGAGAGTGTACTCGAAATGGGCGCTGCGGCTGCCGTCGTAGGTGACGGCGGTCCAGTTGTCGTCTTTGATTTTGATGGCCATGGTGCCGGCGTTGAGCATGGGCTCGACGGCCAGTGCGTCGCCGAGCCGGATGGCGGGTCCGGTGCCGGGGCGGCCGTAGTTGGGAATCTGGGGTCTCTCGTGGAGGCGCTTGCCTATTCCGTGGCCGGTGAAATCGCGCACGACCTGGAATCCGGCCTCGAGGGCCATGCGCTGGACGGCGGAGCCGACGTCGCCGATGTGGTTCCCCGCGCGGCACTGCTCGACGGCGGCGTCGAGGGAGGCGCGGGTGACGCGGATGAGCCGGGCGGAGGGCTCGTCTATTTCGCCCACGGGGATGGTGAGGGCCGCGTCGCCGTGGTAGCCGCCCAGGTACGCGCCGATGTCCACGCTCAATATATCCCCGGAGACGACGCGCCGGGGGCCGGGGATGCCGTGGACGATTTCGTCGTTCACCGAGGTGCAGACGCTGGCGGGGTAGCCGTTGTAGCCCTTGAAGGAGGGCGTGGCCCCGCGGGAGCGGATGAGCTCCTCGACGCGGGCGTCCAGCTCGCCGGTCCGCATGCCGGGCGCCACCGTCCGGACGGCCAGGTTGAGGGCCTCGGCGACGATTGCCCCCGCCGCGGCCATGGCGTCATGCTTTTTTTTAAGGCTCGGGTCCAGCACAATATCCACTCGCGTTTCGAATGGAGAGAAGGGAGGATTTTCCGGGGCGCCCGGGTAAAACGACACCCCGACCGCTCCGTCAACGCTTTTCGAGAGGAGCCAGAATCTCCACGAGCCGCCGGTAAACCTTGTCCGGCTCGCCCACACCGTCCACCCGCACGAGCTTCCCCCGCTCCCGGTAGTAGTCTACGAGGGGGCTGGTCTCGTGGTGGTAGAGCTCCAGCCGGCGGCGGACCGTCGGCTCGTCGTCGTCCGTTCGCGCCACGAGCCTCTCGCCGTCGCGGTCGCAGACGCCCTCCACCTTCGGCGGAACGGTTAAAAGATTGTACACCGCCCCGCAGACCGGGCAGCTCCGGCGGTTCGAGAGCCGCTGGACGATGACGGCGTCGGGAACCTCGAACAGGACGGCGGCGGTGAGGTTCCTCCCGGCATCGGCGAGAATCTCCCCCAGGCGCTCGGCCTGGCGGATGTTGCGCGGGTACCCGTCGAAGAGAATCGCGGGCGCTTTCTCGGCGATTCTTTCCGTCAGGAGCTCTTCCACCGTCTCGTCGTCCACCAGGCCGCCGGATTCGACGACGGCGCGGATGCGGTCGGCGACGGGCGAGTCGGAGCGGGCGAGCTCGGCCCGGATGAGGTCCCCCGTGGAGAGGTGGGTCATCCCGAGTCGCAGCTCGAGGAGCTTGGCGATGGAGCCCTTTCCGGCTCCGGGCGGTCCGAAGAGGACGAGAATCAACCGGCACTCCAAAACGGGTCAAGGGGCCCTTGGGCAACTTCCCAGGGGCCCCGTCGGTTCAGGTGCGTCGAGGGCATGTTAACGGCGACCGCGGATGCGCCCCTTCTTCAGGAAGCCGTCGTAGTGGCGCATGAGCATGTGGCTCTCAATTTGGCGCACGGTGTCCAGCGCCACGCCGACCACGATGAGGAGTCCCGTGCCGCCGAAGGTTATGGGCGACTTGAAGATTATCGCCATCGTTATCGGCAACAGGGCGATGATGGCCAGGAAGACCGAGCCGGCCAGGGTGATGCGGGTCAGGACGCGGTCGATAAACAGCTCGGTGTTCTTCCCGGGTCGGATGCCGGGGATGAAGCCCCCGTACTTCTTCATGTTGTCGGCCAGGTCCGCCGGGTTCAGCACGATGGCGGTGTAGAAGTAACTGAAGAAGATGATGAGCCCGCCGTAGATAATCATGTACAGCGGCTTGCCCGGGGCGAGCCATCCGGCGAGGGTCTTGAGCCAGTCGGCGTCGGTGAACATCAGGATGGTGTTGGGGAACATGATGAGCGCGCTGGCGAAGATAATCGGGATGACGCCGGCGGTGTTGACGCGCAGGGGAATGTGGGTGGACTGACCCCCGTAGATCTTCCGCCCGACTATTCGCTTGGCGTACTGGACGCGGATTTTGCGCTGCCCCTGCTGGATGAGCACGACCCCGGCCACCACGACCACCATCACCAACAGGGTCACGGCGATGTTGACCAGGTTCGTGTCGCCCGCGCCCACCTTCTCCATGGTCAGGGTCACGTCGGCCGGTATGCGCGCGATGATGCCGATGAAAATTATCAGTGACATCCCGTTACCGATACCCCGCTCGGATATCTGCTCGCCCAGCCACATGATGAATGCGGTGCCCGCGGTCATGGTAATCATGGTCAGCGGGGTGAAAAGCCATCCCATGCTGGGCTCGACGACGGGCACACCGTTGAAGACCAGGCTCTTGAGCCAGATTTGGATGCCGAAACTCTGCAGGAGCGACAGCCCGATGGTGCCGTAGCGTGTGTACTGCGTGATGCGCTTGCGGCCGGCCTCCCCCTCCTTCTGGAGCTTCTCCAGGGCGGGCACGACCGCGGTGAGGAGCTGGATGATGATGGAGGCGGAGATGTAGGGCATGATGCCCAGGGCGAAGATGGTTGCCTTGCGGAGGTTTCCGGCGGCGAACATGTCCATGAAGCCGAAGAGGCCGCCCTGGGCGTTCTGGTTGAACCAGGCGGACAGCACGCCGGCGTTGACGCCGGGCACGGGGATGTGACCGCCGACGCGGTAGACGAAGAAGATGGCGATGGTGAAGAATATACGCTTGCGGAGCTCGGGGATGGCCATCATGTTCCGGATGCTGTTGAACACTAGACGACCACCACCTTCCCGCCCGCGGCTTCGATTTTCTTTGCGGCTCCGGCGCTGAACGCGTTGGCCCGCACCTCGTAGGCCCCGGTCACCTCGCCGGTCCCCAGAATCTTGACCCGCTGAGCACTCGTCGCGACGCGGCGCTTGGCCTTCAACAGCTCGATGTCCACGGTCCCGGTCGCCCCGAGGGCGTCCAGCTCTCCGACGTTGACGTGGTCGAAGCCCTTCTTCTTCTGTCCGACGCGGGACTGAAATCCGCGCTTGGGCAACCGGCGGAAGAACGGCATCTGCCCACCCTCGAAGCCGCGGCGCACGCCGCCGCCCGAGCGGGAGTTCTGGCCGTCCATCCCCCGTCCGCAGTACGTGCCGCTGCCGGAGCCGTTCCCCCGGCCGACCCGCCGCCGCTTTTTCATGTTTCCGGAAACCAGGTCCATGACCGCTCCCGTTTCGAGACGCCCGCCGGACGTCCCGCCCCTCGCCCGCGTCGCGGACTTCCGGGGCGTCGTTACCTATTCGCTATCAGGCCTCCTCCACGCGGACCAGATGCCGTACGTGGTACACCATGCCCCGGATTTGGGGCGTGTCGTCGTGGAGGACGGTGCGGCCTATGCGCCCCAGCCCGAGGGTCCGCAGCGTGACCTTGTGCCTGGAAATGGCTCCGATTTGGCTGCGAACCTGGGTGATGGAGAGCTTCTTTTTCTTCTTAGCCATCATTCTCCGCGCCGCCGGCGCTGAAACCGGTCAGCTTCTCCTCCACCGGCTCGAGGGCCTCCTCGGGCTCCTGTGTACCGGGGCGGCTGAAGGTGTAGTAACCGTAGTGCCGCATCGTGGGTCTTTTGCCGCGGCGCTTGGCCACGCTGTCGATGCTCATCAGGCTCTCGAGGGCGTCGAACACTGCGTGCACCACGTTGTGGGGGTTGGTGGTGTTGAGGGTCTTGGTGAGGATGTCGCCGACGCCGGCCACCTCGAGGATGGCGCGCACGGCGCCGCCTGCGATGACGCCGGTGCCCGGCGCGGCCGGTTTCAAGAGCACGCGTCCCGCCCCGGAATGCCCCACGATGCTGTGGGTGATGGTCGAGCCGAGCATGGGAATTTTGACCATGTGCTTCTTGGCGGCCTCGATTCCCTTGCGCACGGAGTCCGGCACCTCGGGGGCCTTGCCCAGGCCCCAGCCCACGCGGCCCTTCTTGTCGCCCACGACGACGATGGCGTTGAAGGCGAAGCGACGTCCGCCCTTGACCACCTTGGCCACCCGGTTGATGGCGATGACCCGGTCTTCCAGGTCGCCGAGGATTTCCTCACGCTTCATGAGTCTCCTAGAACTTGAGTCCGGCCTCGCGGGCGGTCTCGGCGAGGGCCTTGACCCGGCCGTGGAACTTGAACCCGCCGCGGTCGAAAACGACGCTGGTGATTTTCTTCTCCCTGGCCCGTTCGGCGATGAGTGCTCCGACCTTGGCCGCCGCCTGGAGGTTCGCCGCCGGGGCCGCCCCCTCGGAGCGCAGGTCGAGAGTCGAGGCCGAGACCAGGGTGTGACCGGCCTCGTCGTCGATGAGCTGGACGTAGAGGTGCCGGTTTGAGCGGAAAACCGCCATCCGCGGCAGCTCGGCCGTGCCGTGCACGCGCTTGCGGATGTGGAAATGCCGCCGGAAACGCAGCTTCTGTTTGACTAGCATCTTCTGACTCCGGTCCTCATCGTCGGTGAAATGACTCCGTGAACCCCGCGCGCATGAATTCGAAACATTGCTCCGGTTCCACGGTCAAAACCGTCTACAATCCAAAACTCACGCCCCAAACCCGGTCTCTGAACCATGCGGACGGTATCGCTCCACAGGTCCGCATCGGGACTAAAACCCGCCCCCCGAATTTACCGGTCCACTGTACTTGATGTTGGCCTTGCCCGCCTTCCGGCGTGGTTTTTCCTATTAAACACGCCCCCGGATACGCCCCCCGAATTTACCGGCCCACCTTACTTGATGTTGGCCTTGCCCGCCTTCTGATGGCTGATGTCGCGTCCCGCCCCACCCGACAGCCCCGGAACTTACCGGCCCACTGTACTTGATGTTGGCCTTGCCCGCCTTCTGATGGCTGATGTCGCGTCCCGCCCCAC
>CAYTCV010000050.1:0-5373 GCA_964436465.1 uncultured bacterium | reverse complement strand
TTACCGGCCCACCTTACTTGATGTTGGCCTTGCCCGCCTTCTGGCGGACCCATTCGCCGTCGTAGCGGATGCCCTTGCCTTTGTAGGGTTCGGGCGGGCGGACGCGGCGCACCTGGGCCGCGATTTCGCCCACGAGTTGTTTGTCCGGACCGGAGACGGTGACGATGGTGAAGTCGCCCCGCTGCGCGGTGGAAAAGGCGAGAGTCTCCGGCGGCTCGACCGTCACCGGGTGACTGAAGCCCACGTTGAGGACGAGGTTTTTGCCCTCGACCTTGGCCCGGTAGCCGGTGCCGCGGATTTCCAGCTTCTTCTCGAATCCCCGGGACACCCCCTCGACCAGGTTGGCGATGAGGCTGCGGCAGAGGCCGTGGCGCGACTTGGACGACTTGGATTCGTCGGGCCGGGAGACGAGGACCGTCCCCCCCTCGACCCTGGCGGTGATGGGTTCGGTAAGCACGAGTGAGAGCTCGCCCTTGGGGCCCTTGACGCTCACCCGACGGCCGTCCACGTCGACCTGGACCTTGTCGGGGATTTCGATGGGTTTCATGCCGATGCGGCTCATGACGACTCCTGGTTACCAGACGCGGCAGACCAGCTCTCCGCCGACCCCCTCGCGCCGCGCGGTGTAGTCGGGGAGGACCCCCTTCGAGGTGGACAGCACCGCCACCCCCAGCCCGTTCATCACGTAGGGTATCTTGTCCCGGCGGACGTAGACCCTCAGACCCGGTTTGGAGATTCGCTCGAGGCCCTTGAAGGCCGGCTTCCCGCCCGTGGTGTACTTGAGGTCCACCTGGATGGACCGGTGGGGGCCGTCGTCCTCCGATTCGAGGGCGTAACCGTCGAGGTAGCCCTCCTCGACCAGGAGCTTGACGAGCGCCTCTTTAAAGTTCGAGTGACTGACGCTGACCTGCTTGTGCCCCGCGCGGGCGGCGTTGCGCACGCGGGTGAGAAGGTCGGCGACGGGGTCGGTCATCACCATGAAAAACCTCTACGTGAGGGTTGACTAGTGGGTCCGGAAATGGCTTTCACCTGGGCTTCACTCGCTTCGCTTCGCGACGGGGGGCATCACCGGCTTCGCAGAAACCCCTCGGATTCGTGCACCCGTCTACCAGCTCGCCTTGGTAACCCCCGGGATTTTCCCCTCGAGGGCGAGCTTCCTGAAGCAGATGCGGCACATGTCGAAGCGTCGGTAGTAGGCGCGGGCCCGTCCGCACAGCGGGCAGCGGTTGTACCGCCGCACCTTGAATTTGGGCTCGCGCTTCGCCTTCTCTACTAAACAGGTCTTCGCCAACGGGTCTCCTTAACGGCTCGGGCTCGGGCGGCGGAACGGCATCCCGAGCTCGGACAAGAGCGCCTTCCCCTCCTCGTCGGTCCCGGCGGAGGTGCAGATGGTCACCGTGACGCCGGCGATGGAGGCGATGTCGTCGTAATCGATTTCCGGAAAGATGAGCTGCTCGTTCAGCCCCAGGTTGAAGTTCCCCCGGCCGTCGAAGGAGCGGTCGGACACGCCGCGGAAGTCGCGAATCTGGGGGATGGCGAAGTTGACCAGGCGGTCGAAGAACTCGTACATCCGTTCGCGGCGGAGCGTCACCTGGCACCCGATGATGAAACCTTCCCGGAGCTTGAACTGGGCGATGGACTTGCGGGCCTTGGTCAGAATCGGCTTCTGGCCGCTGATGGCGGTCAGGTCGGCCACGGCGCCCTCGATGGCCTTGGGATTATCCTTGGCCGTGCCGATGCCGCGGTTGAGAACGATTTTCTCCAGGCGCGGGACCTGCATGGGGTTGGTGTAGCCGAAGCGCTTCGTAAGGGCTTGGCGGACCTTGGTTTCGTACACTTCTTTGAGCCTGGGGGCCACGGGTCCTCCTAGACGAATTCGGCGCCGCACCGCTTGCAGACGCGGAACCGCTTTCCGTCCACTCGCTTTACGCCCAACCGGGTGGTCTTCGAGCATTTGGGGCAGACGAACATCACGTTGGAGAGCTCGATGGGGGCCTCGATTTCGATGATGCCGCCCTGGACGTCCTGCTTCTTCTGGCGCTGGTGCTTCTTGGTGAAGTTGAGCCCCTGGACGATGACCTTGGTCGCATCGAGATTAATCTTGAGAATCTGACCCCGGTTCTTCTTCGAGGTGCGCTCGGAGCCGGAGATAATCTCCACGGTGTCCCCCTTGCGCAGCCGGGTGACGCGGGCCATCAGAGCACCTCCGGGGCCAGGGATACAATCCGATTGAACTTTTTCTCGCGCAGCTCGCGGCCAACGGGTCCGAAGACCCGGGTGGCGACGGGCTCGCCGGCGTCGTTGACCAGGACCACGGCGTTGTCGTCGAAGCGGATGTAGGAGCCGTCCTTGCGGCGGATTTCCTTCCGGGTGCGCACGACTACGGCCCTCATGACCGTGCCGTTCTTGATGTTGCTCGTGGGCAGCGCCTCCTTGACCGTGACGACGACCGTGTCGCCGACGGTGGCGTAGCGCCGCCGGGAGCCGCCCAGGACTTTGATGCACAGAGCCCGCTTGGCGCCCGAGTTATCGGTGATGTTTACGACTGTTTCTTGCTGAATCATCTTCCACACCCCCTGTCGCCGGGAGCCGGCGTTTTGCGGGGGACCGTTTCGGGGAGCCGCCTGTCGTGTCCCCGCGAGGGGCGCTCAGGCGTCGCGGCGGCTGTTACCGCTTCGGGCTCCGGGTTGCGGACGCTCTTCGGAGAAAATTCCTTCCCCCTAGCCGACGGCCCGCTCGAGGATTTCCACTACGCGCCAGTTCTTCCGCTTGGACAGCGGGCGCGTCTCCTCGATTACGACGAGGTCGCCCGCGTGGCAGGAGTTCTCCTCGTCGTGGGCCATGAACCGGCTGGTGAGGGTCACGGTCTTCTTGTACAGCGGGTGGGCCTGGCGACGCTCGACGACGACCACGACGGTCTTGGCGTGCGCGTCGCGGGCGACCTTGCCCGTACGGCGTTTCCGGTTGGCGCCCATCGGTTAACTCCCGCTCTGGTCTGCCCTCTCGCGCTCGGCGAGAAGGGTGTTTATCCGGCTGATGTCCTTGCGCACGATGCGGATGCGGCCCGGGTTCGTCAGCTGCTTCATCTGGAGCTGGAAGCGCAGGTTCATCAGCTCTTCCGAGAGCTCCTGATGGCGGCTGGTGAGCTCGGCCTCGGTCATCTGGCGCAAATCCTTGACCTTCAATGCGGCTCCTTTACCTCTCCACGAAGCGGGTCCGGATGGGCAGCTTGTGCCCGGCAAGGCGCATGGCCTCGAAGGCGACCTCGTAGGGGACGCCGTCGAGCTCGAACATGATTGTGCCGGGCTTTACCACGGCCACCCAACCCTCGGGCGCGCCCTTCCCCGACCCCATTCGGACTTCCTGGGGCTTCTTGGTGTAGGTCTTCTGGGGGAAGATGCGTATCCAGACCTTCCCGCCGCGCTTGACGTGACGGGTGATGGCGATACGGGCGGCCTCGATTTGGTTGCCGGTAATCCAGTGGGGCTCGAGGGCCATCAGCCCGTACTCCCCGAAACTGATTTCACAGCCGCGGATGGCTTTTCCGCGCATCCGGCGCCGCTGGTGCTTGCGCCACTTACTCCGCTTGGGGATAAGCATGGCTACTCCTTCTTCTCCCCCCGGTCGGACCGGTCGGAGCCGCGGGTGTCATCTCTGCGCTGTGGGGGCCGGCGGCGCGGACGCCGGGCGTCGTCGCGGTCGTGCATCCCCGAGGGAGCGTTGACCGGCTCGCCGGACAGGGTGTCCGAATCGGGGAGGCGCTCCCCGCGGAAAATCCAGACCTTGACGCCGATTCGCCCGGCGGTGGTGGCGGCCTCGGTGACGCCGTAGTCTATGTCGGCGCGCAGCGTGTGGAGCGGGACCCGGCCGGCGATGTAGCGCTCGGTGCGGCTCATCTCGGCCCCGCCCAGGCGGCCCGAGCAGATGATTTTTATGCCCTCGGCGCCGCGCCGCAGGGCCGACTCCAGCACCTTCTTCATCGCCCGGCGGAAACCTATGCGCTTCTCGAGCTGGGAGGCCACGTTCTCGGCCACGAGAAGGGCGTTGATTTCGGGGTCGCGCACCTCGTCGATGAGGACCTTGACCGGCTTGCCGATTTCGGCGGCGATGTCGTCCCGGAGCTTGTTCACCTCGGAACCCTTGCGGCCGATGATGATTCCCGGCCGGCTGCACCGGATGATTACCGTCACCAGGTTGGGCAGGCGCTCGAACTCGATGGAGGAAACCCCCGCGGCGTAGAGCTTCTTCTTGAGCATTACGCGCAGGTGGAGGTCCTCATGGAGTTGCTTGCTGTACTCCCGTCCCCGGGCGAACCAGCGTGATTCCCAGGGCTTGGAGAACCCGAGCCTGAAACCGATGGGGTGGGTCTTCTGTCCCATGGAGGCGTTACTCCTCTTCCTCGGTGGCCGTTGGGTCGGTCAGGTAAACGAAAACGCGGCTGGTCATCTTGCGGACGCGTCCGAACATCCCTTTGGCCTTGTAGCGGATGCGCTTGAGCGTCGGTCCCTGGTTGACCTGGAGCTCGCCGACGATGAGGGCGTCGAGGTCGAGGACGCCGTCGACGTCGTTGGCGGCGGCGTTGGCCAGGGCCGATTTGAGGATTTTACCCAGAATCGGCGCGGCCCCGGAGTTCATGTGCCGGCAGAGGGCGATGGCCTCGTTGACGTTGCGCCCACGGACCACGTCGGCCACCCGACGCAGCTTGTAGGGCGAAATGTGGACGAACCTGATGCTCGCTTTCATCGCGTACTCCCCCGCGGGGTCCGGGGTCCGGCTCCTGGGCCGTTACTTGAGGGAGGTGGACCGGGCGGATTTGCCGCCGTGGGCGCGGAAGGTGCGCGTCGGCGCGAACTCGCCCAGCTTGTGGCCCACCATCTCCTCGGTGATGTAAATCGGGATGTGCTTGTGTCCGTTGTGGACGGCGATGGTGTGCCGGATGAACTCGGGCGGTATGGTGGAACGCCGCGCCCATGTCCGGAGCACCTTGTGTTCGCCCGTCGCGTTGAGCTCGGCGATTTTCGCCAGCAGCTTCGGGTCCACGAACGGCCCTTTTTTGACTGACCTAGACAATCTTACTCCGCGTGTCCGTTGAACTTCCGGGTAACCGTTTCAATCCACGGACGGCCCGCCGTCGTACAGGCGTTCACCGGGCCTCCGCAACTTTTTTATCTCGTCGGCGCGCCCTGCAGCCTTGTTCCGTTTACACGCGCCCCACTCAATCGGCCTTATACACCCCTGAACTACCTGCCACGCCCCCCAACTCAACCGGTCCTTGGCGCGGTCGAAAGTCCTATACCTATATTCACGCCCCCCTAACCGGCCCCTTTACGTCCCGCCCCCCACTCAACAGGCCCTCTGCGCCCTTACCTGCCA
>CAYTCV010000049.1:2249-14705 GCA_964436465.1 uncultured bacterium | reverse complement strand
TCCTCAATATTGACCGATCTTTTGAATATTATTGGTGGTTTCTGGATGGATTTTATGTTGTATTCTATACTGTTATTCTTTTTATCAGATATTGTACTGTTAATATTAAAGCTGCCTGGTAAAATAAATGGAGGGGATATCCGGGATTACAGAAAATGGACGTTCTATATAAGCATGGGTCTGACATTTCTATTTATATCAGGTGGTTTCATTAACGCAATAATACCAGTTGTTAAAGAATATTCCATTGCTATTAACAAACCTGCAGGAATTTAAGCCAAAAAGGAAATAAACTTGCGCGTTCTAGTCACCGGCGGGGCGGGGTTCATCGGAAGCAACTTCGTCCACCTCCTGCGCCGCGAAAAACCCCGCTGGGACATCGTCGTCCTGGACAAGCTGACCTACGCCGGCAACCTGGCCAACCTCGACGCGGTCTGGGGCGACATCACCTTTTTCAAGGGCGACGTGTCGGTGCGCGCCGACGTGCTGGGCGCCATGGAGGGCTGCGACGCGGTGGTCAACTTCGCCGCCGAGACCCACGTGGACCGCTCCATCGTGGCCGCCGACGCGTTCATCAAGACCGACGTCTTCGGCGCCTTCGTGCTCCTGGAAGCGGCGAAGGACCTCGGCGTCAAGCGCTTCGTCCAGGTCTCCACCGACGAAATCTACGGCGAGGTGCTGGAGGGTTTTAGTAGAGAGACCGACCCCTTGATGCCGCGGAATCCGTATGCGGCGAGCAAAGCGGCCGCCGACC
Source organism: uncultured bacterium (assembly GCA_964436465.1). Classification (GTDB taxonomy): domain Bacteria; phylum RBG-13-66-14; class RBG-13-66-14; order RBG-13-66-14; family RBG-13-66-14; genus RBG-13-66-14. The sequence continues at coordinate 13,951 of CAYTCV010000049.1, read as the reverse complement.
GCCTGGCGTATTCCTACTGGGCCACCCACGGCGTGCCGGTGGTCGTCAGCCGGTCGAGCAACAACTACGGCCCGCGCCAGTACCCGGAAAAGCTCGTGCCTTTATTTATAACCAACGCGCTCGAAGGCAAGCGCTGCCCGGTGTACGGCACCGGCGAGGCGGTGCGCGACTGGATTCACGTCCGCGACCACTGCCGGGCGATTCTTCTGTTAATCGAGAAGGGCGAGAACGGCGAGGCGTACAACATCGGCGGGGGGAACCTGCTCTCCACGCTGGAGATGGGGGGGGCGATTCTGGAGGCCGTGGGCGCCGACAAGAAATTACTCAAGCACGTCCCCGACCGCCCCGGCCACGACTACCGCTACGCCCTGGACACCGGTAAAATCAAGGCCCTGGGCTGGGAGCCGGAGCACGAGTTCGCCGCGGGGCTCGGCGAGACCGTGGCCTGGTATAAAAAGAACCGGGAGTGGTGGGAGAAGATAAAATCCGGCGAGTTCAAGCGCTGGTGGAAGCGGTACTACCGCGACAAAGGCCGGGCGTAGGGCCGGCGGATTTCGGAAAAGGAAGCGGACCCCCGGGGGTCCGCCTTTTTTTACGATAGAGAAGCTATTCCGCGTCGGGCGTCTCGGGCTCCTCGGGGGCTTCCGGGGGGACCAGCGGCTCGTCGGTGGGGACGAGGAACGTCTCGCCCTCGAGCCGGATGCAGGCCCAGCCGGTCTGGTCGGCGGCGGTCCGGACCCGGGCCCAGTCCCCGGAAACCTCCAGCACCTCCACCACCTCGCCCGCGGAGAGGAGGCCGATTTTCACGCCGGTGGCGGTGGAGGGGGCGTCGCGCAGGCGCAGGGCGTCGGCGACGACCCGCATCCGCTCGGGCTGGGTTTCTTCCACGACCTCGGGCCCCTCGACGTGGGTGACCGCTCCCGCGGTGACGGTACCCGGGTCCACGCCCAGGGCGAAGAAGGCGTCCTCAATGGTCCGGCGCAGCAGGTTCACGTTGCGCTCGTTGAAGCTCATGTCCTTGCGGGAGGCGTAGTACGGCTCGAAGGTCTCCTTGAAGGCGGCCAGCAGTACCGGCGCGGAGGCCGGGTCGCCCATGAGCCCCAGTCCCTCGGCCGCGGCCACGTTGACCAGGAGGTTGATATCGCCCAGGGCCGCCTCGACCAGCTCCCGGTCGCCGGGCGCCCCCCGGCGGGCCAGATACCAGACCACCAGCCGGCGCGCCTCGGGCTCGGGATGGGAGAGAAGGCTCTGCACCGTCTCGGCGCCGAGCCGGTCGAAGAGCCCCGCGAGCGCGCCCATCGCCTCGTCGTCCAGGCCGATGTCGTGACCGGCCAGGAAGGTGAACAGCAGAGGCAGCCCCTCCTCGTCGGTCAGGCGGCAGTAGGCCAGGAAGGCTTCCCCGCGGACGGTCTTGCTCGGGTCGGAGGCCATGGCCCGTCCCACGGCGGCCAACGCCTCTCCGCTCCCCAGAACGCCCAGGGCCCGGGCGGCGGCGGCCCGTGTCTGCCAATCGTCCCCCCGCTCCAGAAGCTCCATCAGGGGGTAGACCAGGCTGGGGTCTCCGGCGTCCACGGCGGCCTCGGCGGCGGCGGTCAACCGGGCCGGCACGGCGGCGGGGTCCTCCAACACCTCGGCGAAGACCGGCGCGGCGCGGCGGTCGCCGATTCGCCCCAACGCCCGCAGCGCGGCCGAGGAAGTCTCCACCGTCCCGGGCCGCGTCTCGCGGGCATAGCTGGAAAGAAGGGGCACCGCGTCCGGATAATCCAGACGTCCCAGCGTCTCGATAACGACCAGGGACTTCGCCAGGGGCGGCTCCTCGGCGAGGTATTCCAGGAGCGCCCGGCCGGTTCCGGCATCGCCCTTCGCGGCGTACAAATCTCCCATGGCGGCCAGGGCGTCGGCGTACTCCACCCGCTTGAGCATGGCGACCGGCGGCTCCAGCCGGGACGCGTCGTCCACCGCCGCGATGAGGGCCGCGGTCGCCGCGTCGTACACCGGAGCATCGAAGACCCCGGAGTAAACATCCTGCAAGGCTTGAATTGCGTCGTCGGACCGGCGTGTCTCATCGGCGGCCTCGGCCGCGACGGCCATCCGCCCCAGCAGGGCGCAGGCGGCGACGAGCTGCCCGGTGGGCGGCGGGGGGTCACGCCGGAGCAGGTCCGCCACCGTCCCGATTCCGGCGGGGTCGGGGTGGAGGGCCAGGGCCGCCAGCACATCGGCTTCGTCGCCGGTCGGTTCGCGCTCCAGAAGCCATTCCGCCATATCGACGGCATCGTCGTCCCCCAGGCGGGCGATGGATTCGAGGACGTTCAGGCGGTCATCGTTGGTCGCCTCGTCGCTCCAGAATGCGTTTCGTAAAAGTCTGCGGCTCTCGTCGGCGTCGGTGTATCCGAGCCCACGGATGGCGGCGCGGAACAGCGCCGGGTCCTCCAGGGCGTCGGAGAGGACCGGCAGGGACTCGGGGACGCCGATGTAGCCCAGCACGCTCAACAGGGCGCCCTTCACCCCGGGGTCGGCCTCGTTCCGGTACACCTCGTACACCCGGCCGTAGTAATCGTAGCGCCCCCGGACGGCCTCGATGCCGACGAGCGCCTCCGCGGCGGCCGTCCGCACCTGCGGGTAGGGGTCATGCTCGAGCAGGACTACGGCGCGGTCGGCCAGGGCGGGCAGGTCCCCGCCGGTGCTTCTCCAGGAGGTGAGGGCCAACTCGCGCAGCCGGTAGTCGTCCGAGCGCCAGGTATCCGTGAGGCGGGCGATGGCGTCGGCCGGTTCTTCACCCGTAAAGCGGCCCAACGCCTCGATAATCCGACGCCGGACCTCGTAATCGGTCTCCTCGGCGGCGTTGTTGGCGAAAAAAGCCACGCAGCGGTCATCGGCCAACCGGCCGAGGAGCGAGACGGCCAGCCGCCGCAGACCGACGTCGGGGTCGCTCGCCTCGGCCGCCACGGCGGAGTACAACCCGCTGGGTGTGACCGTTCCGGGGGCCCTACCCTCCAGCTTGTCCTGAATCTGCGCCAGAAGCTCGAGACGCTCCGGGACGCTCTCCGCCCAGCCCAGTTCCTGGGCCAGATAGGCCAGCTCCTCGCCGGAGGAGGATTCGACGGCCTCGGCCAGGATGGTAGTGGTTAAAATGAGTAGAAGGATAACACCGCGGCGCATGGCTTACCCCTTCGGCTCGGTTGGAACGTTCTCCGTCGCGTCCGTGCCGGGACCGGGTTCGGGGGCAAAGGAAGCGGTCCATCCCGGACGGACGGGCGGCGGTTCGGCCGTCACCTGCTCCAGCCAGTCGGGGAGGACCATGGGCGTCCGGCGCCCCATCTCGTAGTACCCGTAAGCGGCGCCGACAACGAGCAGGCGGCCGCCCTCGGGACGCGGCACGATTCGCAGCAGCTCCTCGGCCTGGCCCAGACCCGCCGCCAGATACCCCCCGTCGGCCTCGAAGTTGGCGACCCGGGCGCAGGTGGTCCCCGGCAAATAACCCAGTGAGCCCTGCCGGAAGGTGTCCCGGGTGTGCTCGCGCATCAGCTGACCGAACCGGATGAGGTAGTACCGGTCATCCGGGGTGAGGGGCACGCCGGAGACCTGCTGGCGGGCGATGGTGCCCAGGCGGGTCAGGAGGTCGTAGAACCGGCGGTACACGTCCTCCACCCGGATTCCGCTGAGGACGAGGGCCTCATCGGCGGGAGGCGCCTCTTCGATTAATTCCTCGACGGTGGGATTCTCCCGCTGGCGGGCCAGCTCGGCCGCCTGGACCGCGGCCAGCGCCTCGCTCCCGGCCAGGGGCGCGAATTCGGGGAAGAGCCCCGTCTCGCGCAGCAGGTCGTGCTGGGTCTTGACCAGCCCCGCCAGACGCTCGAACAGCTCCGGGCAGGGCTCGACGTACACGTAAGGCAGGGGAAGCGCCGGTGTTTCGCCGGTCGTCCCGGCCGAGAACGGCGCCGTGGGCTCGCTCTCGAAGGCCGCCGGCTCCGTGACCAGCGCCAGCAGCCCGCCGCAGAACGCGTAGGCGCAGCGCAGGGCGGCTATTCCCGCCGCGGGAGACGCCTCCTCCCCCTCCGGCGTCTCCGGCGTGGCGAGGAACGGCCGCAGGGCGCGCATCCAGCCGTAGAAGAGCCCGTCGTCGTGCCGCCGCAGGTCGGCCTTGACCGCGTTTAGCGCCTCCTCGAAACCGGCGTATCCGCCCTCCCCCTGTGCGTCGAAGAGCTGCCCCCAGGCCGCCTCACTCCCGTCGGCGGCGGCGATGTCGAACAGGCCCGCACTCGCGCGGCGCGTCTCGGTCGTCCCCACGGCGGGGCTGCGCAGGGAGGCCAGGTACGCCTCCAGCGGCCACGCCCGCTCGGCGAAGAGGGCGAAGGTCGGCTCTTTCTCGGCCTCCGCGGGATGCTCCTCGGCAATCTTGGCCTGAAGCCCGGCCACGGCCGCCGTGAAGCGGTCCAGCCCCTCGGGGTCGGCCAACTCGGCCAGGGTGACGTCGGCGCCGTAGGACTCGCGCATCAGGCCGTCCAGGGTGTCGATATCGAAGTCGTCGGGCTCGCCGAACTGGAAGGCGAAGGCGTCGTCGAGACGGCTCCAGCTCGAGCGCAGCTCGCCGGTGCCGAGGAGGTAGGTGAGAATCAGCGCCTCGAGGGCCTGGTCCCGGTCGGTCAGGTGGAACTTGACGCGGCTGGCCCAGTTGTAGCCGCGGAGGAACCCGGCGGCCGCCTCACTGGTCCGCCGCACCCAGTCCGGGGCCTGGAAGGACTCGGCGGGGTAGCTGTCGTTCCCCCGGCTGACGAGGGGGGCCGGTCCCGCTCCGCCCCGGATGGCCGTGGCGGCCTGGAAGGCGTCGGGGTCCGTGATTTCGGCGCGCACCACGTTGGCCGGGACCAACAGCTCGCCCCCCACCTCGACGTAGGAGGCGAGGAACCGGAGGTGCCCCATCAGGACGTCGTACGCCTCCACGCCGCCGACCTGGGCCACCAGGAGCGAATCGGGATTGGCCAGGGCGTAGGAGCGGGCCTCCTCGAGCTGGTGGATTTCCTGTTTCAGCCGGGCGTCGAGGGCGAAGTAGAAGTTGACTAGCTCCAGCCGGGCCGTGTCCTCCTCCAGGGCCAACTGGAGGAAGTCGAGGTAGTAGTCGGTCAGCTCCAGGGCGGCGTCGGCGGTGACGTAGGTCGGCCGGGTGTAGAAGGAGGCGAAGACGGCGTCTCCGGGATACTCGTCCATGTAGGGCTGGTCGAAGAGGGGCCAGCGGAGGTCGCCGTAAATCAGCGAGCTCCGTTCCAGAGCATCGAGCTGCTCGGGCCGCAGGTCGTACTGCCAGAGGTTCACGACGTCGGAGAGCGGCAGGGGGAGCGCCTGGTAGAAAATCTTGGCGAAGCCGTCCACCAGGTCGGTGTAGTAGAAGCCGGAGCCGTCGGGCGCCCAGGCCAACTGGCCGGGCTCGGAGAGGGCGTCGAGCTTGAGCAGCCGCCCGCGGGACGGCTCGTAGTAATAGATGCGGTGGTTGCCGTTCAGGCTGCCGATGAACAAGAGGCCCGTCATGTTCGGGGAGAGGAGCGGATTGCGGCCGTGGACCCCCTCGACCGGGAAAATCCCCTCCAGCCCGGTGGCCACCACGGTCACGCCCTCGTCGGTCCGGGCCTCACCCAGAATGCCGAGTCCGTGGGGCGTCCAGCGCAGGTGCTCCGCACCCTCGACGGGAAGCTCCACCGGCCGCCGGTCCGAGCCGTCCTCGCGCACGGTGAACGGGCCCTCCGCGGAGCCGTAGAGGACGCGGTAGTAGAGGGTGTCGCTCTGGAACTGAATCGGGCTCCACCGCGGCTCGGTCTCGTCCCCCTCGTGGTGTGTCAGGCGCAGCTCGCCACCGCCCCGGGCGTCCATCACCCAGACGTCGTAGTCGCCCTCGGCCCGCGAAACGTAGACCAGGGATGAGCCGTCGGGCGAGTAGTGGGGGTCCTTCTCGTCCGAGGTGGAGTGGGTGAGCTGGTGCAGCTCGCCCCCGGCGGCGGGCACGACGTAGAGGTCGAGGTTGCCGCTCCGGTCGGAGGCGAAGGCCACCAGGGTGCCGTCCGGCGAGACCGCCGGCGAGCTGTCGTTGCCCTCGCCCGTGGTGATTTGCACCGGGTCGGGCAGCTTGGCCTCGACGATTTCCACCCCGTCGGGCACCAGCCGCCCCGCCTCCGCGGGGATGGACAGCAGGACGACCAGGCTGACGGTGATTCCGCCGACGATGAGCACCGTAATGACGGGGTAGAGCCACTTCCTGGTCGGGGAGAGACCGCCGAACCACTCTTTGAACCGCGCGATGGGGTGGGGCATGACCGACTTCCGCCTGAAAGGGTTGGGGAATGCCTCGGCGACGCGCCGATATGTACTAGGGCGGGCTAATCCTACCGGCGGGGCCCCGTCTTGTCAACCGATGGATAAGCAATTCACTTGCACTTGCAACATAGTTGCATTATAATCCGGAGACTTGACCGGCGGCAGCCCATTGGCGGCGGCCGTGAGAGTAATCTACGAATCCGGGGACGGATGAATTTCACCGGGGCAGGGCATGAAGCACGAAACCGCCGGGATGCTGCTGAAAAAGAAGGGCCTGCGCTGCACCGACCCGCGCCTGCGAACCCTGAACGTCATCCTCGCCGGCGACCGGCCGTTGAGCCACGCGGAAATCGAGGAACGGCTGGAGCCCAGGCTCGACCGCGTCACCCTCTACCGGGTGCTGGGCGACCTCGCCGGGGTCGGGCTCCTGCGGCGGATAACAACTGGGGCGGCCACGCGCTACGGCGTCTCGGGCCACGCCCACGCCCACTTCACCTGCGACGTGTGCGGGAAAACCACCTGCCTGGAAACCGTCCCCGTCCCGCGCCCCGCCCTGCCGGTGCGGTACGTGGTGGAGGAGGTGGAGCTGAACCTGAGCGGCCTCTGCCCGGTCTGCTCGAAAGTGCTCCGCCCCGACGAGCCGGAGGTCGAGGAATGAAATTGGGCGCCTGTTTCGCGGCCGTCATTTCGACACTTTTCCTCTCCTGTGGCGGGGGTGAGGTGGTCGAGGACGAGCCCGGCCTCTCTGTAGTGGCTAGTTTCCTGCCAATATATCTAATCACGGAGAATGTAGTGGGTAATACCGAAGGCGTCACGGTGGACGTCCTGGTCAGTCCCGACGCCGGCGACATCCACAACTACCAGCTCGTCCCCGGCGACCTTATAAAGCTCAACCGCGCCGACCTGGTCGTCCTCAACGGCCTGGGCCTCGAAGGGTTCCTGGCGGACGCCCTGGCCGACCTGCCCGAGGGGACCACAATCGTGACGGCCGGGGAGGGCGTCGAGCCCCTGCCGCTCACCTTCCACGAGCCCGCGGGGGAACACGGCGAGGGACACGGCGAATGGGACCCCCACCTGTGGGTCTCCCCCCGCAACGCCGCGCGGATGACACAGAACATCCGCGACGCGCTGGTCGAGTTGGACCCGGCCCACGCCGACGCCTACCGCGCCAACGCGGCAGGGTTCATCGGCCGCCTCGAAACCCTGTATGAGAAGATGCGGGATACCGCCGAAGGCTGGCCGAACCGCGCCATCGTCACCAATCACGACGCCTTCGGCTACCTGGCCCGGGACCTGGGCCTGGAAATCGCCGGCGTGGTGATGCTCACCCCGGGCGCCTCCCCGTCGGCCGGGGAGATGCTGCGACTGGTGGGGATGATTCGCAACGGCGGCGCGGCCGCGGTCTTCGTCGAGCCCGGCTACCCCGACGGACCTGCGCGCAACATTGCCCGGGACGCGGGGGTTCCGGTCTTCACCCTGGACCCCTGCACCACCGGCGACACCGACCCCGACCGCTTCCTCGAAGTGATGGAGCAGAACCTGGAAAACCTCGACGCCGCCCTGGGGGAATGATGCCCGAAACCGCCACAGAGGAAGTTCCGGCCATCCGCCTGGCGAACGTCACGGTCCGCCTGGGGGACCGGGTCATCCTGGAGGACGTCACCGCCGACATACCGCCAAAAATCATCACCGCGGTCATCGGGCCCAACGGCGCCGGTAAAACCACGCTCCTCAAGGTCATCCTGGGGCTCGTGCCCTGCGAGGGGCGGGTGAGTTTCCCCGGATTCAAAAACCGCCCGAGCTTCGGCTACGTGCCGCAGGCGCTGGGGGTGGACGAGGGCTCGCCGCTGACGGTCACCGATTTCCTGCTGCTCAAGCTCCAGCACCGGCCGCTGTGGCTCGGACGGCGGCGGTCGGCCCGCGACGAGGCGCGGCGCCAGCTCGGGGTCATGCAGGCGGAGAATCTGGCCGACCGGCCCCTGGGCATCCTCTCCGGCGGCGAGCGCCAACGGGTGCTCCTGGCGGCGGCCCTGGCGGGCAGGAACGGCGGACCGGACGTGCTGCTTTTGGACGAGCCGGCCTCCGGAATAGACGCGGTCGGGGGCGAGCTCTTCGCCGCGCTCCTGGCCGAGCTCACCGAAGAGCGCGGCCTGACCACCGTCCTGGTCAGCCACGACCTCTCCGTCGTCTCCGCTCACGCCCGGCGGGTCGTCTGCCTCAACCGTCGCCTGATGGGCGTGGGGTGCGCCGGCGAGACCATCTCGGCCGAGACCATCGCCGCCATGTACGGCCGCGAATCCAGCCTCTTCCTTCATCACCACCACCCCAAAGAGGAATAAGCGACTATACCCCCGGGGTGACGACGGAATTATTTCCGCATTCGACAGGGCCGCCCGCGATGTTCGAGCCGCTCTACCAGTTGCTGAACCACCTGCTCCCCCAGGCCCTCGCCGGGGCGTCCTTCCTGAACCGCGCCCTGGTGGGAGGACTCTTCCTCGCCGCCGCCTGCGGAATCGTCGGGGTCGGCGTCCTGGGGCACCGGATGAGCTTCTTCACCAACGCGGTCAGCCACTCCAGCTTCGCCGGGGTGGCGGTGGGCCTTTTGGCCGGCATCTCACCCTACGTCGGCCTCGTCGGGTTCGCCGTCCTCGTCGGGCTGGGAATCACGCTGCTCCGGCGGCGGGGGCGCCTCTCCGGCGACGCGACCGTGGGGGTGGTGTTCTCCGCGGTGATGGCCCTGGGAATCGCCCTCTTGAGCGCGTTCCGGGGGCTGGGGCGGGAGATGCTGACCTACATCTACGGCGACATCCTGGCGCTCACCGAGGCCGAGGTGTACCTGGCCTTCGGCGCGCTGGTGGTGGCGGTCGCCTTCTCGGCCTTCTTCTTCAACCGCCTGGCGCTGACGGCGGTGAGCCCGGAGGTGGCCCGGGCGTCGGGGGTCCGCGTGGCGGCGCTGGAGTACGCCCACGCGGCGCTGGTGGCGGGCGTCGTGGCGGTGGCCATCCGGGCGGTGGGACTGCTCTTCGTGACGGCGCTCTTGATTCTGCCCGCGGCGACCGCCCGCAACATCGCCCGGAGCCAGGGCTCGCTCTTCTGGTGGTCGGCCGGTCTCGGGGCGCTGGCCGCCGTGGGGGGGACCATCATCAGCGTATACCTCAACACCTCCACCGGGGCGACCATCATCCTGCTCGGGGCGGTCATCTTCGCGGCGTCCGTCCCCCTCAGGCTGGCGCGGAAGGCCAAGAGCCCGTAAAGGCTCATCCGGTCAAGGCGGAGAGTTCGCACCTTTACGACCGCTGCTGGACGAATCTTCTTTTTTAATTGAACGATTCATCCCTTGACAAGGCTGACCTGATAGTAAAAGATGATTCTGACGATGACTTAACGAGGGTTCGGATGTCACAAAGAAAAGCGGGATTCGGTTGGGTTCTGCTCGGAGCCTGCCTCTTTCTGGCCTGCGATATGGTCAGCGGACCCGGCAAGGGCGAGGTCTTCAGCACCGACCACCCCCCCAAGGGGACGGTGTGCACCGTCTGGGCACCAAGGTACAGTTCTACCGATATACAACAGGTGCAGTGGGCGGAGGATAGTCGAAGCCTCTTTATCGACTATCTGGATACAAGTCATCCGAGAAGTCCAGCTTACCTGCGACAAACAGCCCTGTTTACGGCAGAAGGATTATTTTTTAGGGTCTTTTCGTCCAGATATTACATTTCCTACAGCTTCTGTCTGGATGAGGCGGCGGATTACGTCTACACCGCTCGCGCCCGACCCTATTATTACAGCGGCTTCGGTCTCTCCGGCTACATCTTCCGCGATTACGGCGATGACCCAATGGAGGACCGTTTCTTCATAGACGACAACCAGCCGCGCTACGACCTCCACTTCACCCCCGACGGCACCGGCTTCGGCTACTGGGTGAACCTTACGGGGAGCGACCAGTACGCCTTCGCCGTCTTCGACAGAGCCGAGGAAACGGAAACTCAGTATTTCACCGTGGACCCGCACGTCTTCGATTCCCGCCACTTCTGCTGGTGGCCGACGGGCGACTCCATCGTCACCGCGATTCACCTGTCCGAAACCGAACACGCCCTGGCCCGCATCTATCTCGACGGCGCCTACGAGCTGCTGACCCCCGTCCTGGCGGACGTGCTGGACCTGCCCAGCGTGGACCCCCTCGGCAACCGCGTCGTGTTCCAGCGCACCATCACATGTATGGGGGACGACACCGCCTGTTCCCTCTGCGAGTACAACCTCGTCACCGGCGAGTTCACCGACATTATCGAGCCCGAGACTATTCCCGACGACACCGGGTACGAGTACGTCCTCTTCGACCCCGCCGGCGAGTGGGTCGCCTTTATCGAAACCAATCCCCGAGGTTCCGAAAACTTGCAGGCCCTTAAGGCTATCTACTGGCCGCTCGACGAGTAGAGTTGGAAAGAAAGGTGGTATTGTGCATACGTTACGTTACAGCATAGTATTAGCTCTGCTGCTTGGTTTTCTTGGTGTCAGTAGTGCTGAGGATTTGATTCAACTTTCTGTGGACGATGCGAACGAAATCGCTCAGGTCGTTGCAGACACTTTTACGGAGTATACAGGTGATGAATGGGTAGCCTTATCGCCTGTCGAGCTCAGAGACGATTCTACGGATGAGCTTGTCGGCTATTTCTATCTCGTTACGAATGATTTTGAGGCAGGCGCGACGACCATTGAAGGTTTGGAAGCTGAAACAGTTAAAGCTTTTAATGCTTTTCCTAGTTTGGCCCGTAGCTATGAACAATCTATTGAATTTGATCATTTTGGTGATAATTATTTTACACTAGTTGTAGCTTCGGAGTATACGGAATACCCCATTATAAATTTTGAAAGATGTGGCTTTACTGGTAAACTATTTAGTTCTATAATATTGCAAAGTCTCGGGCATCATATAATTGATGCAACTCCTAGTAACTACCGTATATGCCGCATATCGTATTTCGAACAGTATGGCGATTGGAATTCTACAATAAGGTATATTAAATATATAGTAAAGAGTACAAGTAGCGGTGAGGAGTTAACGATTTTGGACGGTTTTGCTGAGGTTACAATGGAAACATATGAATCATTTAATACTTTTTATGATATTAGCGATTCTTTAAGTAGTATTGGTTTAATTAGATCACATGTGATTGAAATTGACGAATCGCATGATATAATAATACCTGAGGATGAATGGAATATTAACGAATCATTCGATAGACGAGTTCCATGCTACTATCACGGGGTACATAAAGATATGTGCAACTATGTAGCCGCTGCTAGTATTGTTGGTTATTGGAATAAACTTAGAGATTTACATATGAACTATTATAGCCAGTTTGATGAACATTGGTTTGATGAAGAATTATTATATCAAAATG
>CAYTCV010000049.1:0-2149 GCA_964436465.1 uncultured bacterium | reverse complement strand
ACAGGGTCGGGACGACGATACTAAAAAGGGCCTTTCGGCCCTTAAATTCGACGCACGGCACTCGGCCTCACTCCGCCGGCTTCACCCGCCGCACCTTGGCCGCGCAAGCGCCCTGCGGGTCCTCCCGCACCTCGAACTCGACCTCTTCACCCTCGACGAGTTCCGGGGGGTCCTCCAGGATGTCGGAGAAGTGCACGAAGAGGTCGGGCGCGCCGGGCCGCTGGATGAAGCCGTAGCCCTTGGCGCCGTTGAACCACTTGACTTTACCGCGGAGGGGCTCCTCGGACATCTTTGAAACCTTCCCGGCGTCCCCGATGGGCCGACCTGGAAAAATTCACGTACGGCGGCTGAAGGAACCTTACCAACTACCTCTCCGGGCGTCAAGCCCAAAACGCACACCTTCCCCGCCGCCGGTCCTTCGTGTATACTGCCGGAGTGCGCAGCCTCGGCATAGATTTCGGCTCCAAACGCATCGGGCTGGCGCTGTCGGACCCGGAGGGGAGAATCGCCCGGCCCTTCGAGGTTTACGAGCGCCGGAGTCCGTTGGCCGACGTGCGCCGCATCTGCCTGGTGGTTATAGAGAATGAGGTGGAGGAGGTCGTCCTCGGCCTGCCGCTGGAGGAGGACGGCAGGCGGGGAAAGGCGGCCGCGGCCGTCGAGGGGTTTCTCGCCGACCTGAAATCCCACCTGGACCTGCCGGTTCATCTCCTCGACGAGCGGTACACGACCCGGGAGGCGCGGGGCGCGTTGCGCGAGGCCGGTCTCGACGCGCGGTCGGCCGGGGGGAGGGTGGACGCCGTGGCCGCGGCGCTCATCCTCCGGACCTACCTCGACCGCCGGGACCGGACGGAGACCGATGCGTGATTACAACCATTCACTACTCTTAGCCACTACATAATCCGGACGCCCGCGATGAGCCCCTTCTCCCTCTTCCGCAAGAAACCGCAGCGCGACCTCCGGCGCGAGCTGGAGACCTTCGCGCTGGTCTCGGCCCACCTCGCCCCGCGGCTGGCGCCGTACATCGAGATTCTCCAGCAGCACTACGACGCCCGCCTTATCCACTACACCGGCGAACTCGTAGGTGAACCTAAAAAAGCTATTCGGGGAATCATCGAAACCTGCGATTCCCTGGGCTATACGGCGCGCGTCTCCGGCACGGCCGACGCCGCGGAAGTGAAAATCGGGTCCAAGCGGAGCGGCCGGGGCTTCAATCGGCGGACGCAGCTCATCTTCGCCGTCCTGACGGTGCTGACCGTCCTCTGGGCCGGTGGAATGCACGCCGGGGTGGACATCCTCGAGCACCCGGAGCAGTGGTATCTCGGGTTGCCCTTCGCCGTCTCACTGCTCGCTATCTTACTGGCCCACGAGTTTGGCCACTACATCACCGCCCGGCGCCACGGGGTCGGCGCCACCCTCCCCCTGCTCCTGCCCGTGCCGAACCCGCTCCTGGGAACGGCGGGGGCGGTCATCCGCATGCGCTCGCCGGTGCCCGACCGGAAGGCTCTCTTCGACATCGGAATAGCAGGACCGCTGGCCGGGGTTGTAGTGGCGATTATCGTCACCATTATCGGCCTGACGCTCTCGGAAGTGGTCAAGCTGGACCCGCGGACGGCGGTGCCGCTCTACTGGCCCGAGTTCGAGCTAACCTACGGCCAGCCGGGGCTCATCACCCTGCGGTTCTTCGACGAGCCGGCGGCGTCCATGCTGGTGAACATGCCGCCCATCTTCAAACTCCTGCAACTCGCCGTCGTGGGGCCGCTGGCCTCCGACGAGGTCCTCCTCCTGCACCCCGTGGCCTTCGCCGGCTGGCTGGGATTCCTCGTAACCGCGCTCAACCTGGTGCCCGTGGGACAACTCGACGGCGGCCACATCGTCTTCGCCGGTCTGCGCCGGGCGTACAAGCCGCTGGGCAGCCTGATGGTGGTCGCCCTGTTGTTCTTCGCCTTCTTCTGGCCGGGGTGGCTGATATGGGTGGGCGTGCTGTTCTTCGTGGGCCGGAAAAGGCCGGCGCCGCTGGACGACGTAACGCCGCTGGGCCGGGGCCGCACGTGGGGGGCCTACGGGGCGATTCTGCTCTTCCTGCTCTGCCTGACGCCGGTGCCGCTGCCGGGCGTTTAGGGCCCCCCCTCCTCCCCGGCCCTCCGAGAGG
>CAYTCV010000048.1:0-14796 GCA_964436465.1 uncultured bacterium | reverse complement strand
TCACCCGAGCTCCGCCCGGAGCCTGCGCGCCAGCCCCAGATTGGAGGTGTGCCCGCCCTTGACGCTGATGACGTGGGCCCGGAGAGGGGCGCCCACCAGGGTGAGGTCGCCGAGGAGGTCGAGGACCTTGTGGCGGACGAACTCGTCGGCGAAGCGCAGGTTGTCGTTGAGAATCTCCTCGTCGCCGATAACGATGGCGCAGGCCAGCGAGCCGCCGCGGATGAGCCCGGCCTTCCGCAGGGCCTGAACCTCGTGGAGGAAGCAGAAGGTGCGGGCGGGCGCGATTTCCTCGGCAAACCGACCGTCCTCGCCGTCGTAGTCCAGGTACTGGCTCCGCAGCACGGGGTGGTCGAAGTGGAGGGCGAAGGAGACCCGGAGCGGTCCGGGGTGCGGCAGGACGACCATCTGGGCCGTGCCGGTGTCGTGGACGATGGGACGCTTCGGTTCCATGTAGCGTCGCGGGGCGTCCTGCTCCACGCGGCCCGCCTCGTTCAGGGCGACGACGAAGGGCAGGGCGCTCCCGTCCATCACCGGCGGCTCGGCGGAGTCCACCTCGATTACGGCGTTGTCCACCCCGCAGCCGGCCAGGGCGGAGAGGATATGCTCCACGGTGTGGACCTCCACCTCGCCCGCTCCCAGGGTCGTGCCCCGGGAGGTGTCCGTCACGTGCTCGGCCAGGGCCCGGATTTCGGGCTTCCCGGGCAGGTCCACCCGGCGGAAGATGTACCCCGTGTCCGCCTCGGCGGGCGTGTACCGCATCCGGGAAAAATCGCCGGTGTGGAGGCCGATTCCCTCCAGTTCCACCGGGCGGGCGACGGTCCTCTGACTTTCCGGCCTATCCGCCACCGCGGCCCTCCAACTCGGCGATTCGCCTTTCGAGCTCTTCGATTCTTTTCAGCAGCGCCAGGTGTTCCCGCCGCATCTCCGGCAGGGAGGAGACGGCGGCCTCGATTCTGCCCGCGCGCAGCACCGGTCGGGCCGGGGAGCCGAACCAGCGTTCCCCGGCGGGGATGTCGCGGGCGACGCCGGACTGGGCGGTGACGACCACGCCGTCCCCGATGGAGAGGTGGCCGGCGATTCCGACCTGCCCGGCGAGCTGCACCCGGTCGCCGAGGGTGCTCGAGCCCGAAATCCCCGCCTGGGCCGCCATGGCGCAATCCTCCCCCACGCTGACGTTGTGGGCGATTTGGACCAGGTTGTCGATTTTGACCCCGCGGGCTATGCGGGTCGGCTCCAGCGCCCCCCGGTCCACGCAGGTGTTGCAGCCGATTTCCACGTCGTCGCCGGTGACGACGGTGCCCATCTGGGGTATCTTGTGGAAGCGCCCCTCGGCATCGGGCGCGTAGCCGAAGCCGTCCGAGCCGATGACCGCGCCGGGGTAGACGATGTTGCGCGCCCCGAGCTCGCACCGCTCACGGATGACCGTGTTGGGGTAGATGATGGAGTCGGGGCCTACGCGGGTGCCGTCGCCGATGTAGGACCCGCTCATCACGACGGTCCGGTCGCCGAGCCGGACGGCGGCCCCGAGGGTGACGTGGGGGCCGACGGCGACCCCCTCGCCCAGCACGGCGGAGGGGTCCACCGAGGCCGAGGGGTGTACTCCCGCCGGCGGGTAGGGTATGGCCGGGGCGAACCTCTCGGCTATTCGGGTGTATCCCAGGTAGGGGTTGGGGCAGCGGATGTACGCCAGCTTGCCGACGGGCGGCGTCTTCTCGTCGATGACCACCGCCGCCGCCCGGCACCGGGGCAGAAGCTTCGCGTAGCGCCGGTTGGCCAGGAATGTCACCTGGTCCGGACCGGCCGCCTCGAGGGTGCCGAGCCCGCTCACGCGCGTCGAGGGGTCGCCCCGCTCCAGCGTGCCGCCGGCGATGACCGCGATTTCCCCCAGGCTCAGGTCCACGTCTCCCCCCGTCGAAGGGCGGCCGGGGACTTCCACCTACTCCGCACCGGCGGCGGTGTTCAGCACCTCGATGATTTCGTCGGTGATGTCGTAGATGTCCTTGCCGTAGATGAGGGCCGTCATGTCCAGAATCAGGTCGTACTCGGTCGTCTGTCCGAGCTGGTCGATGGCCGCGTAGATTTTTTCGATGAGCTTGTCCAGCTCCTGCTTCTCCCTGGCCTGGAGGGCCTGGATGGCGCCGTCCCGGAGCTGTGTCGCCTGGGTGTATATCTGCTCGATTTCGGCGTTGATTTCGGCCCGTTTCTCGTCGGACAGCGGCGTGTCGAGTTTCTTCTGCAGGTCGGTGATTTGCTGTTGGTACTCGTCCAGGCGCGGCTGGACCTCGAGCTCCTTCGCCCGCGTCTCTTCCTCCAGGGTCTTCAGGGCGTCCTGGAACAAAATCCACTCGTCCTGGACGCGCTGGAGGTCTACGTAGGCGATGATGAGGGGCTTCTGTTCATCGTCGCCGTCGTCCTGGGCCGCGATGGGGGTCACGCCGAGGGCCAGTAACAGAATCAGCGGTAGAATCTTTTTCATGGGTGCCTCTTTAGAGAGAATTACCGTTACCCAAGGATAGCATAACGGTGATACCGTCGCCGCAAACACATCGGCTCCCGGTCATCGTCGCGCGTAATCCGGAACGAAGTCATAGCTGGGTTCCCATTCGCCGGGTTCCAGCTTCGCCAGCCCGCGGGCGTCGTCGCGCCGGTGCAGGATGGTGAGGGTGGGGTAGGGCGGCAGCACGAGGTGGTACTCCCTCCAGAACTCCGGGCGCCGGAGGAGGTCCATCTCGTAGAACAGGTTCGGCTGGGCCCCGGACAACAGCTCGCCCGGGGAGATGTTCAGCACGAACCACTCGGGCTTTTTGGCGAGGACGTAGTCGTTGTCGAACCGCTCATGCCCCGGGAAACCGTAGCCGGCGATGCTCACCCCCTCCCGGGCGATGTGGCGGTCCATCAACCCCACCATGTCTATGGTACACAGGTCGGTGAAGTACGGGATGATGCCGGTCGAGGTCAGGGCCACCCGGTCGCCGGGGTCGGCGTATTGGTTGAGCCACCGGGCCGTGAGGTACCGTTGCTGAACCCCGAAACGCATCGGGCTGAAGGCCATCGAGGGGTCGGCCTCCAGGTGCGTCAGGTACACCATGCCGGCCACGGCCAGGACGGCGGCGGGGATGCGGATAATCCTGCCCCAGTTCTTTTCCCGGAGCCGTTCGAAGAGGTTCAGGTAACCGGCGACCCCCACGAGGACGAGGATGGGCACGGTGTGGTGGAACAGGCGCAGCGACATCCAGTCGCCGCCGATGGCCGCCAGATACACCCAGTACAGAAGGCACCCCGTGAGGAACGGCAGAACCTTGACCCCCCACTTTTTCCAGGGGAAGAAGACCGCGCCCACGAAGAGGAGCGCCTGGGCCCTCACGAAGGTCCAGAGGTACTCCAGGCCCCGGCCGATGACCCGCAGGTTTATGCCAACCTTGGCGTAGAAGGTGTTCGGCAGCCAGTCGCCGTAGTACGAGAGCCGGAAGATGAGCTGGCCGGCGACCATGAGCACCCCCGGCGCGAGCAGGAGCGCCGTTCGCAGCGGACGCCTCCCCTTCTCCAACAGGACGACCACCAGGGCCGGGATGCCGAAGAGGACTGCGTCGGGCCGCGTCAGGACGCTCAGGCCGAAAAACACCCCCGCCCCCAGCGTCTCGCGCAGCCTCGCCTTCTCATCGGCGCCCTCCCGCCCGAGAAGGAGGTAAAAACCAGCCAACAGGGTCAACGCCAGGGTGGAGACCTCCATGGAGCCCGGGAGGGTCCACCAGATGAAGGTGCCGTTGAGGGCCAGGGCCAGCGCCGCCGCCGGGCCGAGCCAGGAATCCCTCCCCGCGATGCGACGGCCCAGGAGCCACACCAGGCACAGCGCGCCGGCTCCGGAGAGACCGGCCAGCAGTTTCACCGCCAGCGTTCCGGGTATGCCCAGCCCGATTAAAGGCGTGAGGGTAAGGACCCACAGGAAGTTGGTGTAGCCCTCGACCCGTTCGCCCACGTTGTACACCGGTCCCTGCCCCTGGGCCCAGTGCTGGGCGTAGCGCAGGGTGATGTAGGCGTCGTCCGCCGAGAGCCAGTTCATCCGGGAGCTGTACCAAACCGAAAGCCCCAGCCAGACCGCCAGGGCGATGACGAGGAGCAGCCGCTGTAGTCTTTCCCCGTTTGCCGGGGGCATAGCTAGCTTCGCCGAGGGCGTAGCTCGCTTTGCTCGGTTCGCTCGGTTCTCCACCTCGGCCCCTAGAAGGTCTGGGCGATGCTGAAGTGGAGGCGGCCCTTGGGCACGTCCTCGCTCCAGCCGTAGTCGAATCCCAGGAGCCCCACCATGGGGATGTCGATTCGGACGCCCAGGCCGTAACCGAACGCCAGGTCGTCCCAGTCCACGTCGGCGATTCTGAGCCACGTGTTCCCCGAATCCAGGAAGACCATCCCGTACACCATGTTCTCCACGATGGGGACGCGGTACTCGAGGTTGTAGTAGAGCTTGAAATCGCCGCCGATGATGTTGCCGTCCGAGTCGCGGGGTGAGAGGCCGAAGTCGTGGTAGCCGCGGACATCCGACCCGCCGGTGTAGAAGCGCTCGTAAACCGGAACATTCTCCGTGTCGGAGTAGGAGTCCGCGAATCCCGCGTAGAGCTTCATCGCCAGCGCCGTCTTCCAGAAGCCGGGGAAGTAGGTGGTGGCGTAGCCCGTGATTTTGTAGTAGTCCTGGTCCCCGCCGAAGATGCCCCCGGCGAGCTCAAAGCTCAGGAACTGGCGCGAGCCGGTGGTGGGGAAGAAGTAATTGTCGCGGGTGTCGCGCATGAGGGAGAGGGTCACCGAGCTGGTCAGCGTTGTGCCGGCGGCTTCCAGGGTGGAATCGCTGGCCTCATCGTAGGGGTTGATTGTGTTCTCGGTGTAATCGTAGCGGAGCCTCCAGTTGGCGTCCTCGCCCAGGGGGCGTCCCACGAGGCCGTAGAAGCCGAACTTGACCTGCTCGTAATCGAAGCGGGTCTGAACCGAGGAGTGGTAGGCGCCCGCCCCGATGGCGGTGTGGGTGTCCAGGAACCAGGGCTCGAGGAAGGAGAGGGAAAGGTTGGACACGGTGGCGCCCAGGTCGGCCGAGAGGGTGAGCTCCTGGCCCCCGCCCTTGGCGTTCCAGATTTCGGGCAGCGCCTCGGTGTCGAAATTTATCCACCCGATGGAGAAGTTGGCCATCAGGCCGTCCCGGGTGGAGTAACCGCCGCCCACCGAGATGCGCGTCGTCCCCTCGCGCTCCACCACCCGCACCGTGAGGTCGATGACCTTGGCCACCGGGTCGATGCGCCAGTCGGGGACGACGTTCTCGAAGTACTGCAGGTTGAAGATGCGCTCCAGGGAGCGGCGGAAGGCCTTCCCGTCGAACACCTCGCCGGGGTAGATGGTGAACTCGCGCCGGATGACCTTGTCCTTGGTAAAGGTGTTGCCGACGATTTCAATCGTGCCCACCGTCGCCGGCTCGCCCTCGTCCAGGGTCCAGTGGTACGTGACGGTGTGGGTCTCGTCGTCGATTTCCTTCTGCTCGTCTATTTGGAGGAAGACGTAGCCGTACTCCCAGTAGTCGTCCCGGATGGCCTCCAGGGAGGCGTTGTAGGCGCCCATGTTCAGAACGTCGCCCGGGGCGATTTGGAGGTCGCGCTCGATGCGGCGGTCGGACAGGATGTAGTTCCCGTCCCAGGTCACGCCGCCGAAGTAGTACCGCTCGCCTTCGTAGACGGTGATGAGGATGTCCACCTCGTCCTCGGTGTCCGAGAAGTCGAGCTTGTAGTCCTCGATGCGGGCGTTGAGGTAGCCGCCGTTGTTGTATCCGTCCACGATGGCGCCCAGGTCGCTCTCGAACACCTTCTCGTCGAAGGTCTCCGAGTTCCACCACTCGTCCTCGGAGAGCCGCATGAAAAGGTTGCGGATTTCCCAGTCCGAGTAGGCCTCGTTGCCCTCGAACTCGATGGAGTTTATCCAGATTTCGGAGCCCTCCTCGATGACGAACTTCACGTCCACCGTGCCACCGGTGCCGGGGGAGGTCTCGGGGGTGACGCGGCAGTGGATGAGCCCCTTCTCGTCGGCCATGTCCTTGATTGCCAGCACGGCCGCGTTCAGGACCGACGGGTCGAGGGGCTGGCCGCTCTTGACCCGGCTCTCGATAGCGTCGGCCACGTCGTCCTCGTCGAGCTCGTCCACGCCGATGTAGGACACGACGCCGATGGTCTCGCGCTCCACCACCTCGAAGATGAGCTTCACGCCGTCTTCGTAGGGCTCCGTGAGGACGGCGACGTCGTCGAAGACGCCCTGGTCGAAGAGGCGGGTGATGTCGGCGGCTATGGCGTCGGGGTCCAGCGGTTGGCCGATGCGCGAGGAGACGCGCTCGAAGACGTACTGGTCGTCGTAGATGCGGTTGCCGCGAACCTCCATGGCGCGGATGACGGGCGCCTGGTCCTGCGCGTGGGCCGCCGCGCCGAGGAGGAGGACGGCGAGGAGAAGGGCGTAAACGGGGCCTTTCGCCAGAGGCGTAGCTCGCTTCACTCGATTTGTGGGCATGATGGCGACGGCGTTCCGACGGATGATGTTGTGGCAGGCGATTTTGACACGCCGGTCGAGGGGCTGTCAACCTCGCCGGGGTCCCGATTAAAAAAGACGAGGGTCACCCGCCATCCGAGCCCCTTTTGTAATACGCAGCCGGCGTCAAATGGTGCCCGCCGATGCGCCTTGACTAAAAGGGCCCTTCGGGTATATGTTGGTCGGCGGGAGGACCATGCGACGCTTTCTTCTCATTTTATCGGCTTTCCTCGCGGCGCTCCTTCTCGCGGGCTGCGATACGCCCGGAGGACCCTCTGCACCGGCGGAGCTGGGTTATCTCTGGGCGCGGTCCCTGGCCGATGCTATAGCCGCCGACTGGGAGCCCGACGCCCCCTGCTCGGGCGCATCGGGCGTCGTGGACTCGGACGGCCTCCTCACCGCCGGCGGACTTTTCGACAGCCGCTGGCTTCTCTACTACTACGGTACGGAGGCGTACCTGGAGGTGACCGTGGACCCCTCCGGCGGGATTTCCACCCGGGAGGTGGACCCGGCCGGCTCCCACGGCGACGAGGCCGAGGTTCCGAAGTCCCTCGATTCACCGGCGATTTTGGAGCTGGTGCGGGATTACGTCGAAGAGAAGAACCTCGTCCGGCCGCCGGCTGTGCTCCAGCGGGTCGGCCTGCGTCTCCTGGCCTCGACCGATTCCGAATCGCGCTGGGATATCGAGGCGGGCTACGACTACCCGAACCCCATCTGCGGCGACTGGTCCGGCGACGACGGTGCGGCCGCGGTTGAGTTCAGGCTCACCGGGCTGGCCTACGCGGACGATTTCCAGCTCACCATCGACGTGGCGGGCGCCGACGAGACCTTCTACATCGAGCGGATGCCCCTCCGGGACACCGACAGCGACGGATACCTGGATTGGTTCGGCGCCTGGGCGTACTTCTGGAGCGGCACCCTCAAGCTGCGGGTGGACGGCGACCTGGACCCCTTCACCGGCCACGTGGACGGGACGTGGTCCTGGGAGGCGGAGCCGCTGGAGGATTCGGGCGTCTGGGAGGCCGACTGGGAGCGCTTCGACTACTGCCCCGTCGTCGAGCTTTCCGTGGACCCGGGGACGGGGGAGGTGGTGGAGTAGGGGACGTCATCCGACGCCGGGTGCCCGTAATGTAGGGCGAGGGCTTTAGTCCCCGCCGCGTTCACCCCTCACCCTAGCCCGTCGACGCGCCGCCTCCCAAAGGGGGGAGGGGATAGCTGCACACCCCTCCCTAACCCGTAAGCGCGCTTCCCCCCAGAGGGGGGAGGGGACCGGGATTCACGCCTCACATAAAAAGGCGGGCCTTAGAGCCCGCCCCTTTTTATCGCTTCCGAATGTTCGGTCTACTTCTTCACCGGCGGGGTGAATTTCCACAGGTCGGTCAGCGTGCCTACGCTGCCCAGCACGTTGGTGAGCTCCAGCGGGAAGAAGACCTTGTTGGCCTCGCCCTGGGAAATCTCGTTGAGGGTGTCCATGTAGCGCAGGGCCACGAGATACCCGGGGGCGACGGAGGCGTCCACGGCGGTCTTGACCAGCTCGATGGCGGCGGCCTCGGCCTCGGCGCGGATTTTACGGGCCTCGGCGTCGCCGGCGGCCTCCAGGACCTGCTTCTGCTTGTAGCCCTCGGCGGTGAGGATGGCCTCCTGCTTCATGCCCTCGGCGCGGGCGATGCGGCTCTCCCGGTCGCCCTCGGCGCGCAGGATGGCGGACCGCTTCTCACCCTCGGCCTCGAGGATTTTCGCGCGGCGCTCACGCTCGGCGGTGGACTGCATCTGCATCGCCGCCTCGATTTCCGGCGGCGGCGTGATGTCCTGCAGCTCCACGCGGTTGACCTTGACGCCCCACTTGTCCGTGGCCTCGTCGAGGACCAGCCGCAGCTTGTTGTTGATGACGTCGCGGCTGATGAGGGTCTCGTCCAGGTCCAGCTCGCCCATCACGTTACGCATCGTGGTCTGCGTCAGCTTCTCGATGGCCTCGGGGAGGTTGCGAATCTCGTACAACGCCTTGGGCGGGTCGGTGATTTGGAAGTACAGCAGGGCGTTCACCTGCATGCGGACGTTGTCCTTGGTGATGACCGCCTGGGAGGGGAAGTCGAAGACCTGCTCACGGAGGTCCACCCGGTCGTTGAATTCCCGCTGGGTGTAGGTGCGGCCGCGGATGTTGACGTTGCGCGTCCACAGCACCCGGCGCGGCTTGTCGATAATCGGGATGATGAGGTGCAGGCCGCTCTTCAGGGTCTTCGAGTACTTGCCCAGGCGCTCGATGACCATCACCTCGGCCTGCTTGACCACCTTGAACCCGGCGATGGCGAAGACCAACAGGAACAGGAAGATGGCGGCCAGGGCGATGATGGTCCCGATGCTCAAGCCCCCGAAGTCCGCGGCGAAGCTGGCCGAGGCCAGGCACAGCACCAGAACGGGGACCAGATAGCGCAGTTTCAGCAAATCACACCTCCGTCACGGTCGTGTTGAGGTTGTTGGATAAAAGAATAAGGGGTCCGGCGCGTCGGGTCATTCGTCATCGTGGGGGGCGATGATGAACTTGATGCCGTCCACCCCGACGAGCCGTACCCGTCGCCCGACGTCGAAGACGGCGCCGTCGTCGTTGGGCCATACGGCGCCCCATTCCTCGCCGCCCACTTTCACGTAGCCCCGCCGGTCGTAGCTCACCGGCTGGGTGACGATTCCCGTCTTGCCCACCAGGGCCTCGATGTTGGTCTTGGTGTCTTCGGTGCGGGCCACCTTTTCGGCCTTGACGAAGAACTTGCGGGTGAGGAAAAGAAAGAGCCCACCGGCCAGGACGAAGAACGCGATTTGCCAGACGACGGCCATGCCCGTGAGCGACACGGCGGCGGTGACCATCCCCGCCACGCCGAAGGGCAACAGGAAGAAGCCGGGGACAACGATTTCGGCCACGGCCAGGAGGAACCCGGCGACGAGCCACAGGTGCCATGCGTAAATCTCCATAGGCACTCCTTGGAGGAAACTTGTCCAGTTTACCCCACCATTATACCGGGTCGGGGGGAAAAAAACAGCGGGGAAGTCTCAGTCGTCCAGCAAATCGGGCCGGAGTCGGCGCGTGCGCTCCAGCGCCCGCTCGCGGCGCCATCTTTTCACCGCCGCGTGGTCGCCGGAAACGAGCACCTCGGGGACGGTCATCCCCCGAAACTCGGCCGGGCGGGTGTACCACGGGCAGTCCAGGAGCCCCTCGCCCTCGAAGGAATCCTCCAGGGCCGCCTCGGCGTCGGAGAGGACGCCGGGGATGAGCCGCACCGCCGCCTCCACCGCCGCCAGCGCCGCCAACTCCCCCCCGGACAGGACGAAATCCCCCAGGGAGAGCTCCAGGTCCGCCAGCCTGCGCACCCGCTCGTCCACGCCCTTGTACCGGCCGCAGATGAAGACCAGGTGCTCGGCCAGCGACAGCTCCTTGGCCAGGGCGTGGTCCAGCGCCCGTCCGCCGGGGTCGGTGAGAATCACCCGGGTGTTGTCGCGCCGCAGGTCCTCCACCGCGGCGAAGATGGGCTCCGGCTTCAGGAGCATCCCCGCGCCGCCGCCGAAGGGCTCGTCGTCGGCCAGGTGGTGGTCGCCCCCGCAGTAATCTTTCAGGTCCACAGCGCGCAGGCGGGCCAGGCCCTTGGCCTGGGAGCGGCCGGGAATCGAGGCGTCCAGGTAAACCTGCACCGGTCCGGGAAAGAGGGTGATGATGTCGGCGGAAAACATCAGGGCGCCACGACCAGCTCGATGCCGTCCTCGACGTGGTAGTCGTGGCCGTTGACGTTGACCGGTCCCAAGGGTTGATAGCCCCAGAGGTGGAAGCTGATGCGGCCCGCGGGCGGCGCCGGCACCGTGCCCCAGTCCTCCCCGTTGACCGACGCCGGCAGGTTGGCCTCGGGATTCTTGTTGATAATCACCAACTGGGAGAATTTTTCCGGCAGATACGGCCGCACCGTGGGCAGCCCCACGTCGTGCATGGCGTAGAGGCCGTAGTCGTCGCGGAGCCAGACGACGATGTGGACCGCCTGCCAGCGGGAGAAGCTCCCGGTGCGCTCGACCTTGTCCCACCGGGGCTGGAAACCGCCCGAGTCGGTGACCTCGGCCCCCGGATGGATGTACAGCGGCGAGGAGAAGCCGTCCTCGGAGCGGAACTCGGCCAGGCCGAGGTACTCCACGTCGGCCGACATTTCCTTCAGGCCCACGGTGAGCTCGTTGAAGTTGAAGCCGCCCCAGTCCAGCACGATGACGTCCCCCACGGCGGTGGAGTCGACGCGGAAGTTCAGGATGCCGATTTCCTCGAAGTGGTACAGCGCCGCGTCGTAGGACAGCTCCGCCCCGGCGGCGAGGCAGAGGGTGAGCGTAAAAATCGCGGTCTTGCGCATAAATCCTCGAATCAGGAAAAGCTCTCCAGGTCCACGATTTTCAGCTCCCCCACCGGTCCCGCGAAGAAGTTCTGCGCGATGGCGAGGAATGTGTCCGACACGTCGGTGGCGTGGAAGGCGTGCCCGCCGCCGGCGCCGGAGTAGTTGGCCAGCCCGTTGGCGTCCAGCAGCTCGTCCACGGCGCGGGCCGTCTCCTCGGCCGAATCCACCAGCGTCACGGCCTCGCCCATGGCCTGGGCGATGACGTCTTTCAAGAGCGGGTAGTGGGTGCAGCCGAGGACCAGCGTGTCCACCCCCGCGGCGCTCAGCGGCTCCAGGTAGCTCTGGGCCACCCAGCGCGGGACGGGACCGGTCAGCCAGCCCTCCTCGGCCAGGGGGACGAACAGGGGGCAGGGGCGGGAGTGGACCGTCGCGTCCGGCCGCAGGCGGTGGATGGCCTCCTCGTAGCTGCCGCTGGCGACGGTGGTGCGCGTCCCGATGACGCCGATGACGCCGGTTTTCGTTTTATCGACGGCGGCCCGCGCTCCGGGTTCCACCACGCCCACCAGGGGCAGCTTCGCCTCCCGGGCGAGCGTGGGCAGCGCCGCGGCGCTGGCCGTGTTGCAGGCGATGACGACCAGCTTGACCCGCATATGCTCGAAGAAGGCCAACGCCTGGCGCGTGTAGTGGATGACGGTGGCCGGGGATTTGCCGCCGTAGGGCACCCGCGCCGTGTCGCCCAGGTAGACGATGGTTTCGCGGGGCAGGCGCAGGGCGACCGCCCGCGCCACGGTCAACCCGCCGACGCCGGAGTCGAAAATGCCGATGGGAGCGCCGGGTTCGGACATGGGGGAACCTCCGAGGCAATCTTACCACAAGCGCCCGAAAAAAGAGGCGGGTGTTCCGCCTCCAGCGCAAGCCGCGACCGCCGCCGCTACAGTTTCAGCTCCCCCTGCCGGCCCCGCCGGGGCGCCAGACCCAGGTGGTCCCAGGCCCGGGGCATCGCCACCCGCCCCTGGGGGGTGCGGGCGATGAAGCCCTCCTGAATCAAGAACGGCTCGTGTACCTCCTCCAGCGTGTCCGGCTCCTCGCCCACGGCCACGGCGATGGTCTTGACCCCGGTGGGCCCGCCGCCGAACTTGGCGCACAGGGTCTTGAGGACGTTGCGGTCCATCTCGTCCAGCCCGGCCGAGTCCACGCCCAGGAGCTCCAGCGCCTCGTCGGCCACCTGCGCCGTCACCGCCCCGTCGGCCTTCACCTCGGCGTAATCGCGCACTCGGCGCAGGAGGCGGTTCGCCACCCGGGGCGTGCCGCGGCTGCGGCGGGCGATTTCACCCAGGCCCTTGTCGTCGATGGCGACGCCCATGATTTTCGCCGAGCGCCGCAGGATGGCGTCTATATCCTCCACGGGATAGTAACCCAGGCGCAGCGCCACGCCGAAGCGCGCCCGCAGCGGCGACGACAGGAGCCCCACCCGGGTCGTCGCCCCCACCAGGGTGTAGCGCTTGAGGTCGAGCTTGATGGAGCGGGCCGCCGGACCGGAATCGATTACGATGTCCAGCCGGAAGTCCTCCATCGCCGGGTAGAGGTACTCCTCGACGATGGTGGGCAGGCGGTGGACCTCGTCGATGAAGAGGATGTCGCGGTGGTCGAGGGCGGTGAGTATGCCGGCCAGGTCGCCGGGGCGCTCCATGGCGGGTCCCGAGGTGCTCCGCAGTTCCGCGCCGGTCTCGCGGGCGATGATGTTGGCCAGGGTGGTCTTTCCCAGCCCCGGAGGCCCGGAGAGCAAGACGTGGTCTAGGGCCTCGCCGCGCCGCCGGGCGGCCTCGATGAACACGACGAGCTGCTCGGTCACCCCCCGCTGGCCGACGAACTCCGCCAGCTTGTCGGGGCGCAGGTCGCGCTCGACGAAATCCTCGGGCTGTGGGGTGGGGTCTACGACACTCGACTCGGGCACCGGGGACTCCTCGGTTACAGGCGGTACATGGCCTTGAGCCGACCCCAGGAAATATCGCCGACCTTCTGGTCGCTCCAGCGGGTGATTATCCAGTCCTCGCCCTGCTTCTGCATGTCGAAATTGGCGTAACCGTGGACGTAGTACGAATCGTAATCCTCGGTGTAGTAGAATTTAATGATGTATTCGAGCGGGCCGCTGTTGTAGTAGCTTGCCCCCTGGGGCAGCGCTTCCATCGCCGCCAGGTCGAGGTAGATGTCTATTCCGGTGGCTTCATTGAACATGTTGCGCGTGGCGATGCGCTCCAAATTGCGGTCCCAGAGGCCGTCTTGGGGTATGCGGTAGTCGCCGACCTGGTCGCCCCATTCGTGGTAGTCGAAGGCGAAGCGGTAGTCTTCGTCCAGAATCTCGTACAGGAAGCTCGTGTCCTGTATGGCGTACGAATTAACGAGGTAGCTGAGCGTTTTATAGGGCGTGGACAGGTCGAGGCCCGGCCCCGGCGGCAGGCTGAAGCAGCCGCCGAGAAGCGTCAGGGTCGCGAGAAAGGGAATCGCTCTTCTCATTCTTCCTCCACCCGCAACGCTACCCGGCCCGCCCCGGCTTGTCAAGGGAAAGAAAAGGGGAGCGGCCGGGCGCTCCCCTCACCGAAAAATGCTTCCGCTTCAGAAGGCGACCACGGCGTCCAGGGTCGCCGCGTCGTTCTTCACGTCGCCGGGCTCGCCCTCGGCCGTGTACTCCAGCTTGAACACCAGCCACTCCAGCGGCGCGTAGCCCAGGCCGCCGGCGATGCGGGAAAGCTCGTCGTCATCGGCGGCGGTGTCCGGGTCCCAGGCGCCGTAGCGCGCGAAGAGGTACACCGGCGCGAAAATTTCATCGAAACGGTACACCGCCTCGGCGTAGTACCCCGAAGAATCCACGGTTTCCTCCACGCCGTCGGAACCCAGGATGTACTCGCCGGTCAGCTCCAGGCCCCACTGTTCGAGGTGCAGGTGCCCGCCGTAGCGCGCGGATTCCACCTTCTCGTCCCGGGCCCCCTCGTGGGCCAGGATGGCCGAGGCGCCGACGTGCAGCCAGTCCAGGCCGGGCGCGAGGTCCAGACGGGCCCCGTAGGCCCAGCGGTCCGGCGAGGCGGGCTGGCCCTCGATTTCCGGCTCCTCGAAGGGGAGGTACAACAGGTAGGCGTCCAGGTCGAAGAACCCGGTCTTGGCGTAGGCGGCGAAGCCCAGCTCGGTCACCCCTCCCGCGAAGCCCATCCCCGTCGTCAGGGGGGCGCTCACCGTGGGGCGGTCCGGGGTCGCGTAGCGCAGATAGTCCCAGCCGAAGGGGACGTCGAAGTTCCCCAGGTACACGCCGGCGGTGGTGAGAAAACCGTCGGCCTCGGGCAGGTGGAGGTCCACGAGGGTGGCGGCCGGCTCCACCTCCACGACGGACCCCTCCCGCTCCAGGACGATGCCCGCGGCGTATTCGGCCCAGTCGGAGAAGGCGCCCTCCAGGTCCACCTCCAGCGGGCCGAAGAGGCCGTCCGTGGTCGTCTCGTCGGCGAGGACGGCGGCGACGCCGGCGTCGAAGAAGCCGGAGAAGGCGGGGCCGTCGTATTCCGCCAGTGCCGGGATGGCGCAGAGGAAGAACAGGGCGAGGATTGCGCGGTGCAAGGTCCACCTCCATGTGGTTGAAGCGTGTTATGTTTTTATTATATCGTGACACGATTCGACTGTCAAAAGGGGCCTCCCGCTCCGGCCCATACCTCGTTACGTTGTTGTAGGGGCGGGTCTTCAGACCCGCCCGCGGGCCGACCTGAAGGTCGGCCCCTACGAGGTTGACGCGCTTTTCTATCGAATTCCGAAGGGCGGGGATTACCTTCGGTCGCAGATATTAATCCCCGCCGCTTAGGAGCTACGTCTTCAACGGTTTCTTTTTCGCCGCTGGAAACAACACATTGTTGAG
>CAYTCV010000047.1:0-14870 GCA_964436465.1 uncultured bacterium | reverse complement strand
CACGGCGTGAAATGTAGGGCGGGGATTACCTTCGGTCGCAGTTATGCCTTCGGCCGCAGATACCTATCCCCGCCGCCTTTCATAGCACACAGACCGCGCCCCTCCCTGTCGCCTCCGCAGTTAAAAAAAAGGCCCCGCTCGGGACCTCCTCGACACCGACAACCGGCTCACGCAGTTTCGGCCAGGCCGTTGCGGCGGCCGACCAGCCGCCGGAGGTGGCCCTCGGCCAGGAAGCTGATGGGGTGCTCGAGGTAGTGAATCGGCTCCATGTAGCAGCTCATGTAGCACAGCCGGCCGCAGTGGTGCCGCGGCGCCTCGCGGTAGGCCCGCTTCAAGACGGCCCACAGGCTCGGCTCCTCCAGCAGGTTCCCCGCCACCCAGTGCATCTTGGTGCAGGGGTAGAAAACCTGGCCCAGCGGCCCCACCTTGGGCGTGACCGTGGCGTAGCAGCGGTAGGGGAGGAAGTCGCGCACCCGCTCGAGGTAGAGGGTGGTGTTGAGAACGGGGTAGCCCTGGGCCTTGCGGCGGATGAGCTCGTCGATGAGCGCCCGGTACTCGGGGTTACCTACGAGCTCTGGGTTGGGCTCGAAGCCGTCCACCCGCGGCACGGCGTTGAAGCTGACCCCGATTTCGGCGGCGAAGTCCAGCAGCGGCAGCACCTGGCCTAAATGGTCGGGGAGAATGACGGCGTTGATGTTGATTTGGAAGCCCTTTTCGTCCTGGGCCTTGGCGTAGTGGCGAAGGTTGCCCATCACCCGGTCGCAGGCGCCCTTGACGCGGACGATGGAATCCCAGATTTCCGGCACCGTGGAATCCAGCGAGACGATGAGCTGGTCCACGTAGTCCAGCAGGACCTCGTGGCGCCGCATCTGCATGAGGTCGGTGTTGAGGACCAGCGGGGCGAAGCCGAGCGCGTGGGCGTGGCGGATGACCTCGTCGATGTCGGGGAGAATCAGCGGCTCGCCGCCGGAGATGTCCAGGGCCGGGATGCCGGGGCGGATTTTTTCCAGGACGCGCAGCTTGTCCGCCGTGGGCAGCTCCCGCCGGTCCATCTTGGGGTAGCCGCAGTAGACGCAGCGCATGTCGCAGCGGTTGGTGATGTTGTAGCTGGCCAGGACGGGGTAGACCTCGCGCCCTCGGGCCGAATCCCGCTGGAAACGGACCTTGACGATGTTCTTCGCCAGGTTCGCCAGCCACTGGGGTCGGATGCGCTTGAGGCTTAAGGCCATCGGGCCTCTTTAGGGATTACCGCACGTGGACTGCCGCTACGAAGGAACCGTTCTCTCGGGATGGCTCAAGACGACGGGGCCCCTGCGCGGTTGCTAGACCGTCTCCGCCGCCTCTGCCAGACTGAGCGCCCCCACCGGGCAGAGCTTTACGCAGTTGCCGCAGCCGTTGCAGAGCCCCTGGTCCACCACCAGGTACAGCTCATCGAGGAGGAGGGCCATCGTGGGACACACCCCCACACACCCCCCGCAGTACGCGCAGAGCCTACGGTCAATATCGAGCATAACCAGCCGCCCCGCTCTTAAGCGGTTGATAAAGAATAGCACGCCCGGGCGTCCGGCGTCAACCGAATCGCAGGGACCCGCGCGGGAAAAAAGGCCGAGACCCTTGACGGCCGCCATTTTCCGGGCTAATAAAGACCCGTAGCGGGGGACGACCATGATACGCGCGCGAGGAGCTAAAAAAATCGCGCCCACCAGCGAACGCGGGAGGAGCCGACCGGGTTCACCGGGGCTCCTTATTAATTGCGGATGCGAACCGTCAGGCCTTCCCCGAATCCTCCTCCAGCCGGAGGCCGAGCTCGGTGAGCTGGGCCGGGTCCACGGCCGAGGGTGCGTCGGTGAGCGGGTCGTAGGCCTTGAGCGTCTTGGGGAAGGGGATGACCTCGCGGATGTTCTCCCGGCCGAGCATGAGGGCGATGAGCCGGTCCAGCCCCGGCGCTATTCCGGCGTGTGGCGGCGTGCCGTAGGAGAGCCCCTCGAGGAAGAAGCCGAACCGCTCCCGCACCGTCTCCTCGGAGAGCCCCAGGGTGCGGAAAATCCGGCGCTGGATTTCCTGGTCGTGAATCCGCGGGCTGCCCGAGGCCATCTCCACCCCGTTGATGACGATATCGTAGCTGGCCGAGCGGACCGAGAGCGGGTCGGATTCGAGCCGGTCCAGGTCGTCGGGGTGGGGCATGGTGAAGGGGTGGTGGCTCGAGGTGAGCCGCCCCTGGTCGTCGGTCTCGAAGAGCGGGAACTCGACCACCCACAGCACGTCCCAGCGGCCGTGGGGGATGAGCCCCAGCTCCTCGCCGAGGTCCAGGCGCAGGCGGGAGAGGGCGGTGTTGACCCGGCCCGCCGGGCCCGCGGCCAGGAGGAGGAGGTCGCCCGGACCGGCGCCGCACAGTTTCATGAGCTCACCGGCCGCCGCGTCCGTCAGGTACTTCTTGATGCTGGCGTTCCAGGTGCCGTCTTCGAGCCACTTGACCCAGACGAGCCCGCCCGCGCCGGCGGACTTGGCGATGGTCTCCCAGGCGTCCAGCGTTTTACGACTGGCCCCGGCCTGGCCGGGAACGCGAATCCCGCGCACGACGCCGCCGCCTTCGAGAGCCCCCTTAATAAAGGAGAGCTCCGTGTCGCGGAAGGTGTCCGAAAGGGTAACCAACTCCAGGCCGAAGCGGGTGTCCGGCTTGTCGGAGCCGTAGCGGTCCAGCGCCTCGGCGTAGGTCATCCGCGGCCAGCGGACGGGGAGTTCCACCCCGAGGAGCTCCCGCCAGAGGTGGCCGAAGAGTCCCTCGGTGACGGCGAACACTTCATCCAAGCCGGCGAAGCTCAGCTCCAGGTCGAGCTGGGTGAACTCGACCTGGCGGTCGGACCGGGCATCCTCGTCGCGGAAGCAGCGCGCAATCTGAAAGTAGCGGTCGACGCCGGCCACCATGAGGAGCTGCTTGTACATCTGGGGGCTCTGGGGCAGGGCGTAGAACGTGCCGGGGTAGACCCGGCTGGGCACGAGGAAATCCCGGGCGCCCTCGGGGGTGGACCGGGTGAGCATCGGGGTCTCGACTTCGAGGAACCCGGCGTCGGCGAGCCAGTTGCGCATCTCCAGCATGAAACGGTGGCGGAAGCGGAGCATCTCGGCCATGGGGCCCCGGCGCAGGTCCAGGTAGCGGTGCCGGAGCCGGAGTTCCTCGTTCACCGGCGCTTCGTCGGCGATGGGGAAGGGGAGGGCCTTGGCGGGGGAGAGGACCTCCAGCTCGTCGACCAGGACCTCGACCTCGCCGGTGGGCTGGTCGGGGCGGACCTGGTCGGCGGGTCGGCGGCGAACCGCGCCGGAGAGGACCACGACGTACTCGAGTCGGCAGCCGGCGGCGACACGGGCGGCCTCGGGGGAGTGCTCGGGGTCGACGACGACCTGGCTCTCGCCGTAGCGGTCGTGAAGGCGGATGAAGACGATACCGCCCAGGTCGCGCACATGGCGGACCCAGCCGCAGAGAGTGACCGTTCCGCCCAGCTCCGCGGTCGAGATGCCCCCGCAGGTGTGGGTGCGCCCGGTGTAATCGAGTGTCAAAACAGTTCCCTCGCGAGAAAGAAGCCTGGGGGATGGTACCAGATACCCGGTCGGCAGTCCAGCGTCTGGGTGGTGAGAACGCGTTATCTGAGGGGCATCCGCGCGCCAGGTTTTTACTTGACACATGTTTCCGGCTGTATTACCTTTAAATACGCTTGCATAGACTGCGTGGGCTCTCCTGAAAGGGGCACCGACCACCCCAACCGGGGTTCATCGTCGGGTCCAAGGGCATCTTTGGAGGTCCACGAGAGGTATCATCCTCCACTTCTTCCGATGATACTTGGTACGCTGAACCCCGTAACTTGACGAGGGAGGGTTGTTAATGAATCGCACTAAAGCGGCCCTGGCCCTCTGCATCTGCCTGGTGATTGTCGCGCCCGCACTGGCCGGCAACACGGCGCAGATATCCGGCATCGTCGCAGACGAAAGCGGTATGCCTATCGCCTTTGCGACGATTCGGATAGAGGGCACGGACATCCACGCCACCTCCGACGAGGACGGGTACTTCTCCCGGAGTGACGTTCCGCCCGGACAGTACAACGTGACCTGCTCGGCTCCCGGGTTCGTGGACTTCACCTACGTCGAGATTCCGTTCCTCACCGACATGCGGCGCAACGTCAACTTCACCATGAAGCGTCCCGATGCGGAGACGGTGCTGACCATCACGGTACATGCAGAGCACCGCCTCATCGAGCCCAGCCTGACGACCTCCATCGACTACATCACGGCCGAGGATATCGAGCAGCTTCCGGCGGACAACTTCTACGACCTGATGGAGAACGAGGCAGGCGTCACCAACGACGACGGATTCATGCACGTCCGCGGCGGTCGCGCCACCGAAATCACCTACATGGTGGACGACATGCCGATTCTGGACCCCGTGACCGGGTACGCCGCCTCCAGCGTCAACAACTCCGCTATCGCCGAGATGAGCATCATCTCGGGGACATTCTCCGCCGAGTACGGTAACGCCCAGTCCGCCGTCATCAACATCACCACCAAGGCCGGTAGCACCAAGAGCTACGAGGGAATGGTCCGCTTCCGGCAGGAGCTCTACCAGAGCACCAAGGAATTCGGCTCCCAGAAGGTGCTGGAAGCCACCGGTCAGCCCGACTGGGATTCCGTCCCCACCACCTGGACCACCCGGACCCGCCAGGGACGCTTCTGGAAAGGCGAGGGGTCAGTCGGCGGCCCGATTGGCAGCTTTATGACCTTCTTCCTCTCCGGCGACTACTCGGAGACCGGAACGCAGTTGATAATGCCGCGCCCCCGCTGGGAGTATAACGCCCAGACGAAGCTGCGGTTCAACTTCTCCCAGGACATGTCCCTGACCTTTTCCGGCTCCCTGAACCAGCTCTACCGCCCGCTCTTCGACATCCAGTACCAGTACTGCCTGGACAACATGTACCACCTGTGGCGCGACTCCTATCAGGCGAGCGGTATCTGGAAACACATGATAAACGAGAAGACCTACTACACCTTCCGCGTCAACTACTTCAACTCCTGGTACCATTACGGCGTCCGCTGGGGCGAAGATGACTGGCATTGGGAAAACGACCCCGACAACCCCGGTCAGGAAATCCAGGTCTGGAACAACGGTGACGCCTGGGGCGAACACCAATACGGCGACATGAAGTGGTGGGAAGACTACGACACGGATTGGCGCCAGGGTGGCCCCGACGGCTGGTTCTACACCAAAGGCGACATGCGCATCTGGGAGACCCGCAAGGAGCAAATCTGGACCGGCAAGGGCGATTTCACCACCGAGCTCGACGAGCACAACCTCATCAAGGCCGGTCTGGAATACACGAACTTCGATGTGGACCTCTTCCAGCGCCAGCCCCTGGCCTCCAACACCTACGGCGACAAATACCACGTCTTCCCGTGGCAGGGGGCGGTTTACGTACAGGACAAGATGGACTACTCCGAGATGATTATCAATCTGGGTCTCCGCTTCGACTACTTCGACCCCAACACCAACTACCCGGAGAACCCGATGGATTCCCAGGACTCGGACCCCGACTCGCAGTACGAGACCTTCCAGGATATCCCCCGGGTGGATGCCGAGGCCAAGTACCAGCTCTCACCGCGCCTGGGCGTGGCCCATCCGATTTCGGAGTTCGACAAGCTCCACTTCTCCTACGGACACTTCTTCCAGATGCCGGCCTTCCGCTACCTCTACATGGGCAACTACGAAAAGCCGGCCGGTGCGTACCCGATTTTCGGCAACCCGGACCTGAAGCCCGAAAAGACCATCTCCTACGAAATCGGTATCCAGCACCTGTTCACCAAGTCGGTGCTGCTCGACATCACCGGTTTCTACAAGGACGTCTCCGGGCAGCTTGACACCATCCGCTACGACCACCCCCTGGGCCTGTGGAACTACACCCGGACGACCAACTCCGACTGGGGTAACGTCCGCGGCGTAGAGTTGGTCCTGGACGGCACATGGACCGATTGGTTCAGCTCGAAAATCGCCTACACCTACTCCATCGCCCGGGGCCTGTCTTCGGATTGGCGTCAGGGGTACGACTACTCGTACTACGGCTGGAACCTCCCGCTGGAAGCCAACCTGCTGGACTGGGACGTGACCCACACCGTCAACCTGATGCTCGACTTCCGCGATGCCGATACGTGGGGCGCCAACTTTAACTTCAGCTTCGGCTCCGGCACGCCGTACTCGCCTCCCGTCGAGCAGGGCACCCAGAAGAACATAAACTCCGAACGCATGCCCTGGTCCATGAATCTGGACGCCAAGGTCAACTACAACATAAACATGTGGGGTATGCAGTTCCAGCTCTTCGTTGAAGCGCTCAACATTTTCGACCGCTGGAACGTGAGCAACCTGGGACCCGACGAAGGCACGGGCAACAACCGCGACTGGACGGCTTTCTACTATCTCTACGGCGATGCGAACGGACCGTGGGATGATATGAACGTCTACGACGAGCCCTTCCAGCTCCGCGTCGGCGGCAGCGTTTCCTTCTAAACAGCCAGGGTCGGGGTCGAACTGTCGGCCCCGACCCGCCTTGGATTCACCAAGGGCATTACCCGGTCTTGTCGTAAACATTCACCGTTCTCAGCAAGGAGGAAATCTCCGTGAAGCTGAAACTTAAAATCGGCCTTTCAGCCCTGGCACTGATGGCCTTCGTCGTGGGGGTGGTGTCGGTCGGTTCAAGCGGCGTGACGGCCCGCTCGCTCACCAAGGTTGAACCGGACGGCAACTACCGCACCATGAGCTATGTCCACAACATCGGCAACTTCGGCAACACGGTGTTCAACTGCGGCAACATCGATGCGGGAGACGTGGTCCCCAACGGCGAGTGGCCTCTCGGTTCGGGCGTTGAATACAACTACACCGGCTCGCCGTGGTTCGGCAACCAGGAGACCGTCATCCACGTCTACTACGCGCAGTACGAGTTCGACTGGTATCCGAAATCGCCGATATACAACACCGACCCCGGCTCGGCCTTCCCGCTCCCCTCGTCCTTCGGGCCGCAGGAGGGCACCGACTACAGCTGGATGAGTGATTACTGGCGCACCAACGTGCCTTCGCGCGTCTCGGACCAGGACGGCCACTGGTACATGACCGACGAGAGCTCGGATATCGTCATCGGGCTCGAGGTTGTTTCCCAGTCCATGGGCTGGAGCGCCCCGGGTCACGACGAGTGGCTCACCGTTTACTACTACCTGCGCTATACGGGCGCCTCCGAGCTCGACCCCGAGACGTACATGGCCTTCGCCTTCGACTGCGACGTCGGCGGCGGGGTCTCCTCCGGCAACGACCTGGCCCAGTTCGACGGCAACAGCACCCAGCTCGGGCAAGGCTCCGGCGAGCCCTTCGGTGACGGCGACCTCTACAACAACGTCACCTGGGTTGCGGGGGCGGACGGCATCCCCGACGAGTACGACTCCGTCAACTTCCCCATGGAGATTGACGGCGACGCGACCACCCAGCCCTACTGGGATCACTTCGCCGGTGACTCGAATTTCCAGAACGCCGCGCCGCGCATGATGAGCTACATGTTCGACTCCGAGTGGGATACGGGCGGCCCCTACCCCGGTTTCGTCGCGGTGCGCCCCCTGCGCGCCTGCATCGACCCCGGCGGCCCCGCCGAGCGTGAGTACATCGTCACCAGCCAGCACTCCTGGGACATCAACAACGACCCGGAGAACGACGCCTACAAATTCGCCTACATGGTGGACGTCGGGACCTTCGAGGAGATAACCACCGCCTACGACTGGCGCATCTGCCCGGCTATCGGCCCCTTCGAGGACATGTCCGGCGCGGGTATGCAACCCGGAGAAGTGCTCGAGGTGCGCAACTGCTTCGTCATCGGAAACCACCGCAACGGAATGCGGGCGAACGCAGACCAGGCCCTGGCGGACGCTCTGGGATTCAACGGCAAGTTCGACGACCCCCGCCAGGGGGACGAGGTTGACGACTTCGTCGTCCTCTCGCCGCCCAAGAGTGCGCTTCTGTCCGCCGGAGTCTTCAACGGCACGGTCATCCTCCACTGGGACCCCGCAATCAACCTCACCGACAACATCGAGGTTCTGCCCGACGTTAGCTCCAACGACCAAATCGACTTCGAGGGCTACCGTCTCTACCGCGCCTCGACGCTGGACCAGCTCGGCGACGGCGCCGACCTCAAGCGCTGGTATGAGGATTCGGGCACGGACGAGCCCGTGTACGTGCGCGACCTGTTGTCCTGGTGGGATAAAGACATCAACGACAC
Source organism: uncultured bacterium (assembly GCA_964436465.1). GTDB lineage: Bacteria > RBG-13-66-14 > RBG-13-66-14 > RBG-13-66-14 > RBG-13-66-14 > RBG-13-66-14. The sequence goes on along the minus strand of CAYTCV010000047.1, from coordinate 6,576 downwards.
CTCCGACTGGAACGGCGGCGAGTATTGGAAGGCCCCGGGCTACCACGGCCCCGGCCATCCCACCCACCCCGACCTCTCGGATGTCCGGTACGAGTACAACCAGCTCAACAACTGGGACGATATTCAGTACGCCCCGGGCACCGGGAACCGGGTTTACGAGTACATCGACGACGGGGAACACTACGCCAACTGGGATAAGTGGGTGGATTACACCTCACGCGGCGGTGACGACACTTGGGCCGACGATTACGACGTCCCCAAGCCCGAGCCGCCGCGCTACCACTTCACCTACTATTACGCCGTCGTTTCCTTCGACTTCGGCGCGCACCCCTTCTACAACGAGCAAATCGGCGAGGACCCGTACCCCTCGCTCGAGGGCGGCGTGCGTGCCAATTACGTCCAGGTGACGCTGACCACCGGCAACAGGAACACCCTGGACGACGTGATGGTGGTGCCCAACCCCTATATCGGCGGGGTTGACTGGCAGTCCCGTTCGGTGACGGGCATCGTCGAGCGCAAGCTGGCCTTCACCAACCTGCCCGACCGCTGCACCATCCGCATCTACACGATATCCGGCGACCTGGTGGACATCCTCGAGCACAACAACCAGACCTCCGGGACCGAGTGGTGGGACCTCCAGTCCCGCAACAACATGGAAGTGGCGTCCGGCGTTTACATCTACCACATAGACGCCACCGATTCCGGCCTCGGTACCTCGATAGGGAAGTTCGCCGTAATCATAGGCTCGAGACACTAACCGACGGGGGGAGCCCGTCTCCCCCCGACACGCTTTCAAGGAAACTTCGACATAATACAGTTTACCTGAGAGGGGGCTAGTTCTGATGAAGGCTAAAACCCTGGCGCTTCTCCTGGTGCTGATGCTGGTCTTTTCCGCCGTAGCTCAGGAAAAAACCGGAACGGCGGGCGCCCAGTTCTTGAAAATCGGCATCGGTCCCCGGATGATGGGGATGGGGGGAGCCTGCGTGGCAACCGGCCCGGCGGACGCCTCCATCGCGTTCTGGAACCCGGCGGGCATCACCCGCATCCCCGGCGGGGACGTCTTCTTCGAAGACAACGAGTGGGTCGCCGAGACACGGCTGATGAGCTTCGCCGGGGTGTACAACTTCGGCTCCATCGGCGTGTTCGGCCTGACCGCCACCTACCTGGACTACGGAGACATGACCCGTACGACCCAGGACCAGCAGGACGGTTCCCTGGGAACCTTCACGGCGTCCGACATGGCGGTGGGGGTGGCTTACGCCCGCAGGTTCACCGACCGGTTCAGCGTCGGTCTGCGCGGTCAGTACATCATGCAGACCATCGACACCTACGACGCGATGGGCTGGAGCATCGACATCGGCACCCTGTACGACACCGGCTTCAAGAGCCTGCGAATAGGGATGGCCATCCAGCATTTCGGCGGGGACATGCGCTTCGACGGCACCTACGGCGAGCTGGAGCGTGACGGAAGCGGGTACATCATCACGGACTTCAGCGATTTCTCCCTGCCCATGACATTCCGGCTGGGCTTGGCCTACGACCTGCTGGAGGGTGAGGACCACTTCATCACCATAGGTCTGGACGCCATCCATCCCAACGATGCCGAGGAGCGCGTCAACCTGGGCCTCGAGTACCGGATGTTCAACGTGGTGGCCCTGCGCGTGGGGTACGAGCTCAACTACGACTTCTTCGCCGGCACGGATGACGACAGCCTGGTTCCGGGGCTCACCGCCGGCGTCGGCTTCAAGGTCGGCCTCGGTCGGACCTCCGACATACACGTGGACGCCGCCTACGCCGACCTGGGACGTCTCGGTTATTCGCTGCGCTTCGGCCTCGGATTCTCCTTCTAAAACAGAAGGGGGAGCTGTAACGGACAATAAGGCGGGGGGCCGGACGCGCCCCCCGCTAAACAAGAACCCCCGGCGACCGAGGGCGTTCCTCGGGATGAACCAGGGCTCGGTGAAACGCGTATCGTAAAAACCCCGACAACGGTCCCGTCCGTTCGGGCAAACCCGGAACAGGCCGGAGGGCGCAATAAGATTGTTGAGCCGAGGGGGCTTGTCAACCTGATTTCGGATTGCGGTTCTTCGGCAGGCGGGTACCCGCAATGAAAAGGGAGCGCGGCCCATTCGGGCGCTGTAAAACGCGACAACTGACCCGAAGGGTACTAGGGCGAGGGGGCTCGGATAAGGGGCGAGGGGGCTCGGATAAGGGGCGAGGGGGCTCGGATAAGGGGCGAGCTGCCGATTAAGGCGCCGGAAAACGCAGCCCCCCAGCCGGAAACGGTGGTTGAGCGATGGAAAAGAAAATAACATTCCTACTGGTGCTGTTCCTCTTCCTGACCCCGGTCGCGGCCGACTTCGGGCCGTCGGATTCCGTGGGCGAAATTTCGTTCACCGCCGACAGCCGACAGTTCTTCGGCACACGGGGAACACTCCTGGAAATCTACTGCCAGGTGCCCAACACCTCGTTGAAGTTCACCCCCACCACCGAGGGGACATGGTGGGCCACCTACATCACTATGCTGGAGATTCTCGACCCCGACGGGAAGGTCATCTACCGCAAGACCACCACCAACGACGTCGAGGTGACCGTCGAGGAGCAGACGCAGAGGGATTCGTCGTACTCGATAAACACATTCCGCGTGGAAATCGAACCCGACCTTTACGAAGCCCGACTGACCATCGGCGACCCGAACTCGAAGCTCGAGGGCGAAGCGGTGCTGCCCCTGGAGGTAAACCTCAGGCCGGTTCCCGGCATCAGCGACATCCAGCTCGCTTCCCGGGCCCGGGCGCTAACCGATGAGGATTTCGACCCCGAGGGTAATTTCAAGGGGAAGGCCGAGTTGGTCAAGGACGACTACTTCGTCGCCCCCCTGGCCAGCCGGCGGCAGGTGTCGCCCGACGACAACCTCCTCTACTTTTTCCTGGAGCTATTCACCGACCCCGGGAAGCACACGTTCACCTACGAGATTTACAACGAGCCGGGAAGCCTCGTGGATTCCGGGGAATCCGATTTTACGGGGAGCGGGATTGCGGGCACGGCCTTCTCGGTCGATGCGAGGGGCTGGTCCGGGGGCGAGTACACCGTCCGGGGTCGGCTGACGAACGACGACTCCGGGGAGGAAGTGGCCGAGCGGGAAACCTCCTTCTGGGTCGGCCCGCAGGCCTCCGAAGCGGTAACCGAGGTGGCCCGCGTCTCCGACGTACCGATGACCGACCGCGAGTTCGAGCAGATTCTTCACGAAATCGGCTTCATCGCCAGCGAGGATGAAATCGCCCAGCTCAAGGCCGCGCCGCCCGAGGGGCGCTGGACCGTGGTGGACCATTTCTGGGCCGTGAGGGACCCCGACCCGACGACACCGGAGAACGAGTACAAAATCGAGTACTACCGCCGCCTGGCCTATGTGCGCGAGCACTTCGCCACCGGCTACTCCGACGGGCTGGACACCGACCAAGGGCGCATCTACGTCAAGTACGGCCCTCCCGATGAAATAGTCGAAAACCCCCTCGGTGCGGGCCTCGCCGGCACGGAGTACCTCGGGGGCGAGGCGCCGGAGCTCGAAGGGAGCTTAAGCGCCAGCGGCCGTCAGGGAACGGCGGTGGCCGCCAGCGGCAACGGGGGCCAGACCGATTCCAGCGTGGGTGAGTTCATGGGCGTCATCGTGAACCTGGATAAACCCCATCTTTTGTGGATTTATTACGCTTCCGGCTCGGATGCGACCACCCGGAAGTTCCTCTACGAGGACCGGACGGGTTTCGCGAACTACGATATCGTATGGTCTACCGAGAGGGGCGAGTACTAGGCCCTTCTCCAATCAAATCCACCTCTGCACCCGGGAGGACCACTCCATGGCAAAAGTCAGACGTCTCAGCCTGTTCGCCCTGCTGGTGACAACGCTCTTCGTGCTGGCCCCGGCCACCATAGTGTTCGCCCAGGAGGCCGCGGCTGAGGGTGACGCGACCGCCGACACCACCACCGAAGGGGAAACCCCGCCCGCCGAAGGCGACGCTGAAACGCTTCCCGCCGCACCCACCGATGAGGAGGGTGAGGCCGGGTCGGTTCAGGATTACTTCGCCAAGGGCGGCCCGGTCATGTACCCGCTGCTGTTGACCTCTGTCCTGGCCGGCGCGTACATCATCGAGCGCTTGTTCACCTTCCAGTTCGCCAAAATCGACGCCCGCAAGTTCACCGACCGCATCGTCGAGCTGGTCAAGGCCGGCAAGCGCGGCGAGGCCATCGAGGAGTGCAAGAAGACCCGCGGGCCCATCGCCGCCGTGTTCAAGGCCGTCCTGGAGCGCGCGGACCGCGGAGTAGCCGCGGCGGAGAAGGCGGCCGCCAACTCCGGAGCCGTGGAGCTCGCCTTCCTGGAGCGCGGCCTCATCGTGCTGGCCTCCGCCTCAACCATCGCGCCCATCCTCGGATTCCTCGGGACCGTTACCGGGATGATTCGCGCCTTCGAGGGCATCGCCCGGGCCGGGGAGGTCAAGCCCACCGTCGTCGCCTCCGGTATCTCCGAGGCCCTGATTACCACGGCGACGGGACTGGCCATCGCCTTCCCCGTGCTCATCATGTACAACTACTTCACCAGCCGCATCGACCGATTCGTCCTGGAGATGGAGGAGAGCACGACCGAGCTCATAGACGCCATCGAAGACACCCAGGCTTAACGGGGGTGACCCATGGCCTTTAAACGCAAAAGCAAGGTGTCGGCTGACATCCCGGCGGCGTCTATGTCCGACATTGCCTTCCTGCTGTTAATCTTCTTCATGACCACCACCATCTTCAACGTGGAGAAGGGGATTCGTCTGGTGCTGCCGGCCGAGGGCCCCTCGATGAAGGTCAAGCAGACTCACATCATCACCGTGCAGGTCGCCGAGGACGGCTCTATCTACCTGATAACGCCCGACGGCACCAAGCCGATTCCGAGCAAGGGCCTCTTGAAGGACGAGCTCGAAAAGCGTCTGGCCAAGGACAGCGAACTGGCCCTGATTTTCGAGGTCAGCGAGAAGGCGAACTACGAGATGATGATAGATGTCTTCGACGAGATAAAGAAGGCCAACTTCCAGCGCATCGCGCTGAAGATAAGTTAGGGGGTCGGACTTGCAACTGCAGAAGAAGTCCAAGTCCAAACCGGAAATCCCCGCGGCGTCCATGTCCGACATCGCCTTCCTGCTGTTAATCTTCTTCATGACCACCACGGTCTTCAACGTGGACCGGGGACCGCAAATCAAGCTCCCCACCGCCGAGAAGGTGGAGAAGACGAAGCGCAAGGACACCATCGCCCTCTACGTGGACCGCAACGGCAACATCAACATCGACGGGCGCTACATCGCCCTGGAACTCCTGCCCGACATCATGACCGAGGAGGTCGCCGCGAACCCGAACCTGACGGTGGTGTTCAAGGCGGACCGCGGCGCCGAGTACGGGCGGCTGATGGAGGTCTTCCAGCAGCTCCAGAAATCACGGGCCTACAAAATCTCCCTCTCCACCGAGCTGGAGACCGGAGGGCTCTAACGCTACAGGAACAAACCCCGCAGCCCCGGCGTATTAAACCCGGCTAACGAGGGGGTTCAATATGGTACAAGAAGACCCCGGCGGCGATAAACTCTTCAACGCGAAGGCCAAGCGCGGCCTCTTCCTCCAGGCGCTCCTGCTGTCCATCCTGTGCTGTCAGGTGGTCGTCCTGGGGATGAGCAACTTCGTGGGGCCGGTGCAGCCCTTCGTGCTCCAGCGCAACGTGCAGCAGCTGGAGAACATCGAGGTAATCAAGCCGCCCTCGAAGACGATTCAGATTCCCGAGGTCAAGCCGCCGCCCAAGCTCGTCCAGGCCGCCCCCGAAATCTCCGAGGACGAGGAGGCCGCCGAAACCATCGACATCCCCACCTTCGAGCACGTCCAGGTGGAGGATACCGGCAACAGCGTGTTCTCCGACCTGGGGCCCATCGGCGGAGAAGAGACGGGCGATGAGCAGGGGCTGACGCCTCCCGAGAAGATTTCCGCCCCGGACCCGGTGTACCCGCCCATGCTCAAGGAAGCCGGCTGGTCCGGAACCTGTTCCATCGGGCTCTACATCGACGAGTCGGGAAACATCGGCAAGGTCTGGGTCATCCGCACCACCGGCAAGGCCGAGGCCGACCAGGCGGCGATTGATGCGGCCTGGGCCTCCCAGTGGAGGCCGGCCACCCAGAACGGCGTCCCCATCGCCAAGAAGATTTCCATCACCTACGAGTTCACCATCGACGTCTACTAGCGGGTCGGCGGTCTCGCGGGGGGTGACGGCCCTTTAGGCTTTGCAAAATTACTCCGCTGCGGCCCGAGAGGGACGTGCGCCAGACAACCGGACGCCAGACCGTCCGGTTTTTTTCTCATCTGAGACAAGCGGGGCCCGGATTAACGCCCGCGGCCGGAAATCGCCGCGCGCTCCAACACAAGGCGGGGATTCCTATCCCCGCCGCTTTTTCACCTGATTGCGATGACGTAGGGGCGGGTGTCCACACCCGCCCGCGGGCGACCGTGGAGGACTCGTCCTACCGGTCGCCCCTACGGGGAAACCGCGCGGTTAAACGTAGGGCG
>CAYTCV010000046.1:0-14924 GCA_964436465.1 uncultured bacterium | reverse complement strand
GCGTCCTCACAGGAAATTAGAAAGAACGCCACGAAAACGAAGAGAAGAGAAGAGAAGAGAAGAGAAGAACCTGGGTTTGTCCATAATCATCCCCCATTTTTTGTTTTTTTACATGACTAAATTAATCTAGCACAAAAAAGTAAGGCTGTCAAGGGCCACCGGAATAAAAAGAGCCGCCCGAGGGCGGCCTTCCCGTATCGCTCTTTCACGTATCAAAGGCCGTTGGCGCCGTCGTAATCGGCCAGCCGGCGCCGCAGAGTCGAGAGTGAGATGCCCAGCATCTTCGCCGCCTTGGTCTTGTTGTCCCCGCTGATGGCCAGGGCGCGCTCGATGTGCTCCCGCTCCACCAGCTCCAGGGGGCGGATGGGCTTCTCGTCTTCTTTCATCATCGTAGAGGACTTGGCCGCGACGAGTTCGATGAGCACCGCGGGGTCCGGTTCCCCGCCGCCGGCAAGAATCAGTGCCCTCTCCAGCACGTTGCGCAACTCGCGCACGTTTCCCGGCCAGTGGTAGGACTCCAGCACCTGCAACTGCTCCGGGGGCAGCTCGGTGTAGGCGCCGTCCGTCAACCGGTGCAGAAGATTGCGGCAGAGCGGCCGGATGTCCTGGGGGCGCTCGCGCAGCGGCGGAACGTGGATGGTGATGACCGCCAGGCGGTAGTAGAGGTCCTCCCGGAAACGGTTCTGCTTTATCTCCTCCACCAGGTTGCGGTTGGTCGTCGCGATGACCCGCACGTTCAGCGGGATTTCGACGGAGCCGCCCAGCCGGCGGATTTTTCTGTCCTCCAGCACGGTCAGGAGCTTGCTCTGCAGGCGGTTGGGCATCTCGGCGATTTCGTCCAGGAGCAGGCTGCCACCCGCGGCCAGCTCGAAGACCCCCTTGCGGCGGTTGGATGCGCCGGTGAAGGCGCCCTTCTCGTGACCGAAGAGTTCGCTCTCGATGAGGGTTTCGGGAATGGCCGAGCAGTTGAGCGTGAGCAGCTCCTCGCCGCGGTTACTCAACCGATGGATGGCCCGTGCCACCACTCCCTTCCCCACCCCGGTTTCGCCGGTGATTAACAGGGTGGAATCGCTCTGGGCGGCCAGGGAAACCAGGCGGTCGATGCGCCGCAGGGCGGGCGAGTTGCCCGTGAGCTGGTCGTTGGACGGGGTATGGGAGAGCTGGAAGCTGCGGATTTGTTGCTGCCGCTCCAGCCCGATGAGCTCGAAGGCCTTGGCTACGGAAAGGTAGAACTCCTCGATGTCCAGCGGTTTGGTCAGGTAGTCGTAGGCCCCGGTTTTCACCGCCTCGACGGCGTCGGAGATGGAGCCGTACGCAGTGATGAAGATGATTTTCACCCCGGGGTCGATTTGGGTGAACTGGCGGGAGAGCTCCAGCCCGTTCGAATCGGGCAGAATCTGGTCCAGGAGAACTACGTCGGGATGCCAGGTGTTGAACAGCTCCACCCCCTCGCCGCCCGTGTTGGCAAAACGGGCGTCGTAACCCTCCTGCAGAAGACCGTCGCAGGCCGTTTCGCAGAAGCCGGAGTCGTCGTCTACGAGAAGAACTTTCGGGCGCAGCTTCATCATTTCACCTCGAGCGCGGTCCCGGGGGACCGGTGTTGGATTAAACGTCAAACCGGGAGCTTCGCGGCCTTTTCCTCGGAGTAGAGGGGGAGCCACAGTTCCACCGTCGTTCCCTGGTTGGGTTTGCTCCGAATTTTCACATCGCCGCCCATCTGCATCATCCTCTTCTGGACGATAGCCATCCCCAGACCGGAGCCCTCCAGTTTCGTGGTGAACAGCGGCGTGAAGACCTTCGACAGCTCGTCTTCCGGAATCCCGCTCCCGTTGTCCACCACGGTGATGACGGCCCAATCGTTCCCCTTGGGGTGCATGTAGAGCGGCCGGCACCCGATGGTGACGAGGGGGTCCTTCGAGTCGCGGGTGGCGGCGAGGGCGTTGTCCACGACGTTCAACAGGACCTGAATCAGGGCGTCCTTGTCCACGTTGATGCGTATATCGGAGAATGACATGTCCACCTCGCAGCCCACTTCGGCTTGACGCGCGAGGTCTTCGAAGAGGCCCGATTTCTCCTGGAGGAATCGGTCCAGGTATATCGGAACGAGCTCCAGCTTGTCGAACTTCTGGTACTCCTTCAACACGCCGAGCAGCCGCTCGGCCACCTTGAAGGTGTCCAGGCAGCGTATGAAATAGGTTTCCCTCTTCTCGGGGTCGAAGTTCAGGTAATTCTTCCACAGAACGGAGAGTGTGGTTTTCAGCGTGTTGAGGGCGTTTCCCATCTCGTGGCGGATGGAGCTGAAGATGTGCTCGGCCTGGTTTATCATGGCCTGGCGCCGAAGGGCCTCGTCGGCGCGCCGCTGGACGGTGATATCGTGGCCGACGAAGACGGCCCCGATTAGCTCGCTGGATGTGTCGTAGCGCGGCGTCAGAGTCAGGGAGAAATCTCCGTCGAGGTGCGCCAGATGCAGCTCCCGGGAGATGCTCTCGCCCAAGCCGCAGTTCTCCGGCAGCCGGAACTCGTCGGGCGGGTCCTCCGCTCCATAAAGCACGTCGTTGAATTGTTCTCCGATAAGCTCTTTGACGTTCCTGGACAGCCGCGCGGCCAGGGACCGATTGGCCCGGATGACCCGTCCGGCCGTGTCCAGGATGGCTATCATATCGGGCACGGTGTCGAAGGTGCGTTCCCACTCCTGCTTGGCGGAGATGATGAGCTGCTCCAGGCGGATGCGCTCGGTGACGTCGCGGATGATGCTCGTGTAGAACTGCCTCCGGCCCTGTTTCCAGCCCTCGACGGATATTTCGACGGAGAATTCGTGACCGTCCTTGTGCGTGGCCGAAACCGGCCGGTGCTGACCGGAGTGGGGGGAGGTTTTAATGGTCTTCAACCCCTCGATGCCGTCTTTGGCGCTTTCCTGAAACCGTGTCGGGATTATCTGTTTTAAAGGCCGGCCCACGATTTCATCCTTCGTGTAGCCGAACATCTTCTCGGCGGCCCGGTTCCAGAAGGAGATGAGACCGTCGTCGTCTATGGTGACGATGGCGTCCCGGGCGCTTTCGACCACGGAGCGGTGACGCTCCTCGGAACTCTTGAGCGCCTCCTCGGCCAGGATTTTATCCGTGACGTCCTGGTACGCGTTGACGATTTCGCCGGAGGGGAGCTTATAAATGTAGCTCTCCCGCCAGCCGGATATGCGCTCGTCCGAGTAGTGCCAGGCCGGCAGGTATTCCGAGCCGCCCTTCCGCCAGACCTTCTTGAAGACATCGAGCATCCCGGTCTCTTTCAGCCCGGGGAACACCTCGTTGATTCCGGCACCGATGACCCGCTCCCCCTCGAGTCGGTTTATCTTTTCGGCCGCCCGGTTGAAATCCTTGAAAATGAAATCATTCCCGCCATCGACCGCCTCGAGGATGGAGACCCCGATGCTCATATAGTGGAAGAGTTGACGGTAGCGCTTTTCACTTTCATGCTGCGCCTCTTCCGCCTTCCGGCGCATGAGGGCCACGGCCGCCTGGTTGATGAACGCCTCCACCATGTCCCGGTTGGTTATCCGGTGCCCCTTCTTCATTAAAATGACTACGGCGCCCAGGAGTGTGTTCTTCTTGAGGAGGCCCATGAGGTAAGTTTGACCCGTTCCCATGAGTTTCCGCAGGGCTTCGGCCTTACTTTTCGAAATCGCCCCACCCGAGTGTCGGTCGTACTCGGTCGAGATGTGGCGCAAGTGGCCCTTTTTCATCACTTCGCCGATTTCGTCGGTGAAGGGTATCTCCCATCCCACGAGTTCCCGTCCCAGCAGCTTCAGGATGCCGTCCAGGCGTTTCCCGAGGCCGGATACCGCGCGAAGGGTGAAAACGCCCTCCTTCAGGTCGAGGGAGGTGACGGCGACGGTCATGGAGCCCGGCACGATTTCCCGCACCTTCTCGGACACGTAGTCGTAAAGGTCCTCCCCCGGCGTCTGAGCCACGAACTCCATCGCCGTTTTCGAAAGAAAGGAGAGGTCGCGCAGGTACTCCTTCTCGAGCTCTTCGGCTCGCTTGAGTGCCGTGACATCCCGCATGGTCCCGTCGTGGTACAGGATTTTGCCCGTGTCGTCCTGGACGGCCCGAACGTTGAGGGAGGCCCAGAATCTCTCCCCCTTGTCGCGCAGGAACTCGGCCTCGAAGTTGGTGACCACCCCCGAGATGCGGAGCCCCTTCCTCATCTCCTGTTTCGACTCCGCTTTCACGTACAGGTCGTTGACCTTCGTTTCATATAGTTCATCCGCGGATTTGTACCCGAACATCTGCACCATGGCCGGGTTCACGGAGATGAGCCTGCTGTCGGGCGTCGCCCGGAAGACGCCGATGGGTAGGTTCTCCTGGAGCGTACGGTAGCGCTCCTCGGAGACCTTTAACTTTTTCTCCAACATGTGCTTGTAGAGCGCCGTTTCGATGGTCGTGTGCAGGCCGCGCTGCTCGAAGGGCTTGACGATATAGCCGAAGGGACCGGTGATTTTCGCCCGCTCCAGCGTCGTCTCGTCGGCGTAGGCCGTCAGATAGACGACCGGGACGTCCAGCTCGCGATTGATTTGCTCCGCCGCCTGGATGCCGTCCATATCCCCTTTGAGCATGATGTCCATGAGCACCAGGTCGGGGACGGCTTCGAGGGCGGCCCGGACAGCCTCTTCACCGGTGGACGCCAGGCCGACGACCGCGTACCCGAGGTTGTTCAACCGGTTCTCGATGTCCCGGGCGACGATAATCTCGTCCTCGACGACCAGTACTCTCACTTCGTCCCTTTTGGGCTCGGTTACACTCTGACTTTTACTTGACATGGATTAGGTCCCCCTCAACCGTGTAGATGGGCTCCCCGTGAGGACGGTCCCACCTGGGAGAAGGTGATTGTGAACGCCGTGGGATTCTTTCGGTGCAACTCCAGCTCCCCCTGCAACTGCTCCACCATCATCGTGACCAACTGCAGCCCCAGTGACTTGGCTTTACCGATGTCGGTCCCTTGGGCGAAGCCGACGCCCGAATCCGCGATGCGCAGACTGAAGCGGTCGTTTTCGATATTTTTCAGGCTGATGCTCACCCGGCCCTTCCCGTCGGGGAAGGCGTGCTCGATGGAGTTCGCCACCAGCTCGTTGACGCAGAGCCCCAGCGGGATGGCGGTGTCGATGCCGAGATTGACGTCGTCAATGTCCAGCTCGTAGTCCAGGTTGCCCAGATTGGTCGAGTAGGAGCTGAAGATGGAGCTCACGATGTCCGCGAGGTAAACCGGCAGGAAGATGCTCCCCGTGTCCTGCGACTGGTAGAGCATCTCGTGGATATGGGCCATGATTTTTATCCGGTTCTGGCTCTCCCGGAACGCCGCGATGGCTTCCGATTCCGTCAGGTTTTCCGAACTGAGGTACAGGAGGCTGGAGATAATCTGGAGGTTGTTCGTCACCCGGTGGTGAATCTCCCTCAGGAGGACCTCCTTTTCCGCGATAACCTCTTTGAGCCTCTCCTCGTTCCTCCTCGTCTCGGTGATGTCTATGCAGGTGCCGAAGGTGACGTTGCGTTCCTCGAAGACGATGGGGTGGGTCTGGAACTCCAGGATGGCTATTTCACCGTCCTTGCGCAGAAGGTGCATTTTGTAGTGGTGCATATTCGTATCTTCCTGCTGACGGATTTCCTCCCGGATATCATCGGTCTTCTGCTCGTCGGGCATCTCCATCTGTATGGTGTCCCTGGCGAGAAGCTCCGCCTTGGAATAGCCCGTTATGCGCTCCATGGCCGGGTTGACGAACAGGAGCCGCCCGTTGTCGTAGATGTACACTCCGATTTGGGCTTCTTCGGTGAAGGTCCGGTACCTCTCCTCGGAGGCCCGCAGCGCCATTTCAGTCAGTTTCATATCGGTGATGTCCACAATGATGGCGTTGAACCGGATGATTTCGTTGTCGAAGAGGGTGAACGTCGGGCAGGAGAAGCAGTGCACGAGCCGGCCGTCTTTGCGGACGCCCCTGAACTCGATTTGGGGTTTTTTGTCAGGCTGTTTCCAGGCGTTGAGGAATATTTTGAGGATTTTCTTTTTATCCTCCGGATACAGGTAATCCGCGAAGGGCGTGCCGAGGAGCTCTTCCTCCGTGTAGCCGAACATATCGCAGAGCCGCTCGTTGACCATGGTGAACCGGCCGCGGACGTCGGTGGTGGCGATGCCCACACCCGGGTTGTTGACCAAACTCTTGTAGATCAGGTCCTTCTTTTTTAGCTCCTCCTCGACTTTAATTTTATCGGTGATATCTTCCACGGTCCCCTCGTAGTATAGGGTCCCGCCGTCGGCTTCCCGCACCGCCCTGGCGCTCTCCCGGATGTGGAGCGTTGTGCCGTCGCGCTTGAGCCAGACGGATTCCAGACCGACAACCACCCCGTCCCGCTCGATGTGCTCCTTGAAGGCCGAGCGCGGGTACCGGGGTTCGTACCCCTTCTCTTCCAGATTCCGTCGCCCCAGGTCCTCGAAGGAGTCGTAGCCCAGCATTTTCACCAGGGCCGGGTTGGCCATGAGTATTTTCCCGTCGGGCGTGGTCCGGTAGAAGCCGATGACGGCGTTGTCGAAAAGGGCCTTGAAGCGTTCCTGGGCTTTTCTCAGCTCCTCCTCGACCCTCTTCCTTTCGGAGATGTCGCGGTAGAAGACCATGTCTGCCTGCCGGCCCTCGTAGTTGACGACCTCGACGCTGACCTCGACGTGAACCGGCTTGCCGTTTTTTCCCGTCAGGACGGTCTCGTAGAGCCGTGGGACGTCCCTGCCGGCCATTCTTTTCTTGAACAGCTCGAGCAGCCGGGGCAGTTCGGACTCCGGGATGTAATCCGTCGCCGGTGTCCCGAGCATCTCCTCCGGGGTGCGGCCCAGCATCTTCGCCAGGCTCGGATTGACGAACTTGATTTGTAAGTCCTGAAAAATGGTGACGCCGTCGTTCGCGCTCTCGACGAAGGTGCGGTAAATTTCATCCGATTCCCGGAGGGTCGTCCGCGCCTTCTTCCCGCGCTCCAAGAGCCGCAGTAACAGGTACAAAAAGGCGGAAAAGCTGAACCACACGACGAGTCGGTGAAAAATTTCATAACCGGACAGGTCGCCGAACAGGGCGTCCGCGATGGGTTTTTCGAGGAACAGCGAGTCGAACAGGGCGTCCAGGGTCCAGACGGCGAATCCGAGAAAGACGAAGATAAAGATGAGGTGGGGTTTAAGTTTCATTAGTCGCCTGGGCGTTCTCCCTGAAGGTTATCCTGAACTCCGCTCCGTTTCTTCCCTTCACTCGGGTGTCCCTGTCTATCTCTGTGCTGGCTCCGATTTGCTGAGTAAGCATATTAACCAATTGTAACCCTAAGGTTTTCGTGTTTTCCAAGTCAAGGTCGTCCGGGATGCCCACGCCGTCGTCGGACACGGAAAGGGTGTAGTCGCCGTTCCCGGCTTTTTTCAGTCCGATGGAGATGACGCCGTTACGGTCGTCGGGGAAGGCGTGCTCCAGGGAGTTGGAGACGAGCTCGTTAATGATGAGGGCCAGGGGGATGGCCGTGCCGATATCCAGGTACAGGGGAGAGAGGTCGAGTTGCGGGGTGACGAAACGCGAGTCGTCGGTGTAGGTGAGGAGGAGTGAGTCGAGCAGGCTCCGGATGTAGCCGGGGAAGTCCACCCGCGAGAACTCTTTCGACTGGTAGAGTTTCTCGTGGATGAGCGCCATGGATTTTATCCGATTCTGGCTGGCCGAGATGATGTTCTGCACACTGTCGTCTTGCGACTTCCCGGCTTCCAGGTTCAACAGGCTCGAGATGATTTGCAGGTTGTTCTTCACCCGGTGGTGGATTTCCTTGAGCAGGACCTCCTTCTCCAGGAGGGCCTTCTTTATCTGCTCCACGGCCTTGTTGCGCTCGGTGATGTCAATCCCGGTGATGACGATGCTCACGGGCTGTTCGTCCTCGGTGAGGACCACGTTTCCCCGGGAGAAGAGGATGGTGCGTACGGAGCCGTCCTTGGCGACGATGCCGGCGTCTACCTCCGGCGTTTCCTCGCCGTGGTAGGCTTTTTCCAACAGACCGGCGATGAGCTCCCGGTCCTTTTCCACCACGAACTCCATGGCGTTTCTGCCCCGGACCTCCTCGCGGGTGTAGCCGAACTCCTTCAGGACGGAGATGTTGGAGTCCAGGAGGGTGCCGTCCACGCCGATGATGAGGTTGAGGGTCGTCGAGCCCTCGAAGAGGAAGCGGTACTGTTCCTCGGAGAGTCGGAGCGCCTCCCCGACTTTCACCCGCTCGGTCACATCGCGGGACGTGACGATGAGACGGCCTTCGGGAGTTTTCGGGTCGCCCCGGGTGGCAATGGAGAGCTCGAACCAGCGGGGACCGCCGGGCATATTCAGCTCATAAACCGCTCCGTGGTGGCTCCCATTCTCCACGGCCTGGGCGATGGCTTCCATGATTATCCGGGCCGCCTCCGGGGGTAACACCTGGTCCACGGTCTTCCCGAGGAAGTACTCCGGGTCGGCGTAGAGCGTTGTGGTGTCGGGGGTGCGGAAGTCGTAAATTTTACCCCAATGGTCCACCTCGAACAGGAGGTCCGGCAGGGAGTCCAGGGTCGCCTTCAGCTTGGACTCGCTCTCGCGGAGGGCGTCCTCGGACTCTTTCCGTTGCGTGATGTCGTGCAGGAACACCAGGTCCGCCGGTTTTCCTCCGTACATGATGACACCGGCGTTGATTTCGACTGTCAGGGTGCTACCGTTTTTATGCTTCAGGGCCGTCTCATAAATAGGCGGCACGTCGTCACCCGCCAACCGGCTCTTGTATCGGCTCAATATCTTCTCGCGTTCCGGGGCCTCGAGGTAATCCGAAAATGGAGTGTTGAGCATTTCCTCCTCGGTATATTCCAACAGTTCTTTCATCCGCGGATTCACGTACTTCAAGACCTCGTCCTGGACGATAACGATGCCGTCGTTGGCCCGCTCCACCAGGTTGCGGTACTTTTCCTCACTCTCCCGGAGCGCCGTTTCGGCCCGCTTGCGCTCGGTAATGTCCATGGCAATTCCGGCCAATGCATATGGTTTACCCTGCTCGTTCTTCAACAGGGTCGTTGTCATAAAAGTCATGAATGGTTTTCCGTCCCTGGTTATATGCCCGACTTCCCCGCTGTAAGCGCTAAATTTCTTGACTTTTTCGTTAAATGGTTTGACATCATTCTCAAGCTGTTCGTTATTGTGAAAAGTGGTAAGGTTCTTGCCAAGAAGCTCCCTGGCGCTCTGGTAGCCGTGCATTTTGCACCATGCATTGTTAACAAAGATGAGATTCCCGTCTAAGTCAGCAATTGCCATCCCTTCTATTGACTGCTCAACCACAGATGAAAGTGACCTAAGCTGACCCTCCACACGCTTGCGCTCGGTGATGTCTCGTTGAACTGAAATCGAGTGGAGGGGTTTACCATCCCGGTCAAAAACTCCCGTGGCGCTCAACAAGACGTACCTTTTTTGGCCGTCCTTGGTCTGAATGGTCATTTCCTCGTTCTGGACCCTTCCTGTATCTTTCCATTGTGTGAGGATCTTCTCCATCTTTTTTTGGGATTCAGAGGCGTAGATGTGTCTAATCGGCGCGCCTACCAACTCCCCTTTCCCGTAGCCCAGGGTTGAGAGCGCAGCTCCGTTGACGTCCAGGACAACGCCCTCCGGCGATACCATGTAGCAGTATTCCGGCTCGTTCTCGAAGAAATTGCGGAACCTCTCCTCACTCTCCCGGAGCGCCGTTTCGGCCAGCCGGCGGTCGGTGATGTCCTCCCCGGAGGAGAGGGTGCCCGTGATGTTTCCGACCTCGTCGGTCAGGACGGTGTTGTTCCAGGCGATGAGCCGCATTTTTCCGTCACTGGTCAGGATGTAGTTCTCCATGTACCGGAGCGGGTCGACCTCCCCGGCCAGGAGCCGCTTGAAAGTGTACTCCACCCGTTCGCGCGTCCACCCGGGGATGAAGTTCTCCAGCCAGTTTTTCCCTGCAATCTCCTCCTCCGGGCGCCCCAAAACCTCGCTCCCCTTCTGATTGATGAGCGTCACCGTCCCCCGGGTGTCGAGGGCCAGGATGATTGTCCCGGCGATGTCGAGGTAGGTCTGCGCCCGGTCCCTCTCCCCGCGCAGGGCTTCCGCGATGCGCTTCTGCTCGGTAATGTCGTGCTCCATCTCAACAACGCCCTCAACCTTCCCCTCGGGATTTTTCAGGGGGAAGAGGGAAATCTCGATGGACACCTCCTTTCCCTCGGCGTTCGTGTACACGTACTCGAAGGTCTTAAACTTCCCCGTTTTGAGCACATTCTCCAGGGGACGGCCCTCCGGGCAGGGATTATTCCGTCCGTGGGTCGCCTCGTGGCAGGTTTTTCCCAGGGTTTCTTCCCGGGTGCCGCCGTAGGTGCGGAGAAAGCTGTCGTTGACCTCGCGTATCCGGAGGTCGGGACCGATGACGACCACGGCGTCGTGCATCCCGTTGAGGATACGGTCCAACAGGTCGCGGGAGGAACGCAGCTCCTCCTCGGCCCGCCGCTCGGCGGTGACGTTGGAAATCAGGACCAGGACGGAGGATACCTCCCCCTTTTCGTCCCGGATGGGGTTGGCGGTTATCCGACCGAAAAAGCTGCGGCCGTCTTTGCGGAGGAACTCGACATCGTAGGGCGGGATATCCAGCCCTTTAATCCGTTTGGGGAACTGCTGAAGGACTTTCAGGAGCCCCATTTTCGTCAGTATGGGCAGGTCGGAAAGTTTCTTGCCGATTATCTCTTCCCGGTCGAAGCCCAGCCAATCTTCAATCTTCGAGTTGGTGGTGACGACCCTCCCCGACCGGTCGAGGAGGGTGATGGACTCGGGGGAGAGCTCGAACATGGAACGGAAACGCGTCTCGCTGGCCTGGAGACTCTCCTCGGCCTGCCTGCGCTGGGAGATGTCCCGGGCGATTCCGAGGACCAGGTCTCTGCCGCCGGTTCGAATGGGATAGGTTCGTATCTCTATCGGGACCCGCTTGCCCGATTTCCGGTTGAATATAAATTCATCGGGACCGGTGCTTTTACCTTTCTTGTTCTGCCGGTACAGTTGGACGGCCTTGGGGATTTGACCGAGGGAGAGCAGCTTCGCCTGGATGAAGTTCCGGCCGACGAGTTCCGTCCTTTTGTACCCGGTCAAATCCTCGCAGGCGATGTTGCCGTCCACGAAGATGCCCGAAAGGTCCATGATGTAGTAGGCGTCCGGGGCATACTCGTAGAGCGTGCGGAACCAGTCCTCCGAGAGGTTGGTCTCCCCGTCCCGGCTCAGAGAAGGTGGAATCCCCGTCGCTTCTATGCCGTCGTAGGCGGCGCACTCCAGCTTGTACTTCAACTCCATCCGGTCCAGCGGCCTCACCAACCGATAAGGGCTGGGGTGGCCGGAGTCCTTCTTCACGCCCTCGTCGAGTAAAGTAAGAACCGGGACGCCCGGGATAACGACGGGACCGGAGCCGTTGCTTCCCGCGGCGTCGTAGAGCAGGACCTCGGCGCCCCGGCTCAAGGTGGACTCCAGGAGAGAGCCGTCCGCCGGGATGACGCCGGCGAACGCATGCCCGAATTCCTCCACAAGCCCTTTCAGCTCGTCGGCCAGCTTCCCGTCGCCGGATGCGAGGAGGACCCTTGCCATTATCGGTCTCCGTGGATGGAGATAAAGCTGCGCTGCCCGTATCAAATAGTAAGGCAAGGACCCTGGTCCTCACCTGAATGCGGGCGGCACATGCTCCTCGTTCAAATGGTGGATTTCGTCAGCGAGGTGAGCTATTCAAGGTGAATCATCTATTTTTTCGGCTCCGCCGGTACGGGGTACCGGGGGGCATTAACTGGGATGATTGGTTATCAGAGCTGTATCTCGGCCGCCCGGGAGACGAAACGTTTCATGTTCGTCTTGACCAGTCGGATGGCCTCGTTTACGTCCCGGACGGCTTTGGTGAGCGTTCCGGAGTTCTCCGTCTCCCCGCGGGTGCGCGGGTCGAAGTCTACGTTTTCACGGTTCCGGGCCGCTTCGTACGTTATGGTCGGCATTATTACCTCGCAGGAATTTGGTGGAATGGAACGTTAGATTTTCAATTCAACAGGTCAGGGAGTCGCCGACTGTTGTCCTTCCCGACATTTGTTAAAAAGGCGGGGTTTTCCTCGGTTTCTCCCTGTCGGGAGTGTCGTGCAGGGGCTTCCCCACGGTCGTTATTAATCAAAAGCAACAAGCGTGCCATTTTGAAGCGCCATGAGAACCGCATCGGGGGCCGTTATGCCGTGTCGGGTCCGGATTGCCCGCGAGAAGTGAGTCATAATGAAACGGTCATTATGAAACGGTTAAATATGAATAATTGATTTTAAAATATTAAATTGGCGTTGATAACTTACGGCAAAACTACGCCAAATTGGGGCGGCGCCTTAGCTTGCTGGAGCACTTTGACCGTAAATGGGGAATATTTACCACTAAGCACTCGTTAAACGATTGACATTCAACGTCATGCGGCTTCCACGCCGTTGGTACGACAATTGCTTTATTCACCGGTGAGGAGAATAATGAAAAAGGTCCTTTTAGTTGACGACGATTCGGCCTTCCTGGAATCCCTGAAGGACGGCCTGGAGCAGTACGACGACGGAATCGGCTACCTCTCCGCCGGCGACGGCGAGGAGGCCCTGCGCGTTCTGGAGAAAAACAAGGTCGTCACCCTGGTCACGGACCTCCGGATGCCCCACCTCGATGGGTACGGGCTCATCACCCGCGTCCTCGACGAGAATCCGGAAATTCCCTGCATCGTGATGACCGCCCACGGCAACTTCGAGCTCGAACGGACCTTCGACGCCTACTCCATCGAGTACGTGGAGAAGCCCATCGACATCGACCATCTCCACCGGTTAATCGTCAAGACGGTGGGGCATTGGGGTGAGCAGGGTCAGCTTCGGGGGGCGAGCCTCCCCGGTTTCGTCCAGATGATGGAGTTGGAACGGAAGAGCTGCCGAGTGGAGGTCTGCCGGTCCTTCGGCGGCGACCGGGGTGTTCTGTGCTTCACCGAGGGCCGTCTGCTGGACGCGGAGCTGGGTCGCCTGTCCTCCCGGGAGGCGGCGCTCGAAATCCTCGGTTGGCAGGAGGTTTACATCCGGATTTGCACACAGCGGAGCCGGTGCCGGCCGCGGATATCCACCCCGCTCATGGAGCTCATGCTGGAGGCCGCCCGTCTGGCCGATGAGAAGAACCGGGATAAAAGCCGCACGGCGTCGGGATTCGACGCCCTGGACAAATCCCTCTGCGAGGCCGAGCCCGACGCGCCCGCGGCGCCGGACAGCGAACTGCAAAAGGAGGATATACCCGGAGACGACGATAACGTCCCCCGGATTGTCCTGGAGGACGGCGCGATGCTAGGGCTGAACACACTATTGCAAAGAATCGACGGGCTCTGCGGAACCGACGGTGTCGCCGTCTATTCCCCCGACGGCGAACTGCGGGGCTTCTTCCTGCCGCTTCCCCGCCCGGCTGGGGCGGTCCGGTCGGAGGAATGAGCGGCACGGTTTTCCACGCGGACGGGGCTCGAGGCCCCGTTTTTCCACGCCTTCCCCCGCCTTGACTTTGCCGGGGGGTTGCCGTACCATGACCCAAATTACGGGCCCCGGGCCGTGGGAGGAGATATGCCGCGCCTGCGCCATTTTATCGACCTCGAGGAGTTCACCCCCGAGGAGGTCCTCCAGCTTCTGGAGCTCGCCGGGGAGATGGAGGCCCGGGTCCGGTACGAGAAGGCCACCCAGGGCGGTTCGCCCATCACGCCCCTGCTGCCCTATCGCGTCATGGCCTCCCTGTTCTGGGAGCCCTCCACCCGCACCCGCCTCTCCTTCGAGACGGCCATGATACGCCTTGGGGGGTCGGTGGTCGGTTTCGCCGAGGCGTCCACCAGCTCCGTGGCCAAGGGCGAGTCGCTGGCCGATACCATCCGCATGAGCGCCCATTATGCGGACTGCATCGTCATGCGCCATCCCAAGGACGGCGCGGCCTATCTGGCGGGGAAATTCTCGCCCGTTCCGGTCCTCAACGGCGGCGACGGCGGGCACCTCCACCCGAGCCAGACCCTGTTGGACCTGTACACCATCTACAAGGAGTTCGGCACACTCAGCGGCCTGAAGGTCGCCCTCTGCGGCGACCTCCTCTACGGTCGCACCACCCACTCCCTGGCGGTGGCCCTGGCCGCTTTCGGCTCGCAGTGCGTGGCGATTTGCCCCGAGGAGCTGGAGCTGCCGCCGCACGTCCTCCATCACCTCGCGTCGCGCTACGGCGGGACCGTCGAGCAGCGCCGGGAGCTGGCCGGCGGACTGGACGACGTCCACGTCCTCTACATGACGCGCATCCAGCGGGAGCGCTTCGAGGACCCCGAGGTTTTTGGGCGGGTGGCGCACGTGTACCGGCTGGACCAGCGGATTCTGGACCGGTCGCCGGCGGAGATGATTGTCATGCACCCCCTCCCACGCCTCGACGAGATTGCCGTCGAGGTGGACTCGGACCCCCGGGCGCGTTACTTCGAGCAGGCCTTCAACGGCGTGCCGGCCCGGATGGCGCTCGTTTTGGTGCTCATGGGCCACTCCCGCCTGATTGGTCCGCGGGGTGTAAACTGGCGCGTCCCGACGGTGTTCGAGGGCACCTGTTCCAACCGGCGCTGCATCACCCATTTCGACGACAACGCTAAACCCGAGTTCTACGAATTTGAGCCGGGGAAGTTGGCCTGCCGGTACTGCGACCGGGTCCGCGACCAGCTCACGCTGTATTGAAGGCCGCGGTCGGGGTGAGGGTTTCCTTCAATGAATCCGGCGGGGATTAAAGTCCCCGCCCTACATTTAAAAACACGCGATTGCCCGTAGGGGCGACCGTCCACGGTCGCCCGCGGCCCCCCTCTCCCTGTGGGAGAGGGGATGGGGGT
>CAYTCV010000045.1:8001-14925 GCA_964436465.1 uncultured bacterium | reverse complement strand
GGGGTCCACCACGTTCATCAGCTCCCGCCCCGTCAAGAACCGCCGCAGGTTCTCCGTAAAGAGCCCCGTAACCGCCGCGAACATCCCCTCCGTCAGCCCCGCCACGTGGGGCGTGATTAACAGGTTGGGCGCGGTCCACAGGGGCGAATCGGACGGCAGCGGCTCTTTATTCAGGACGTCCACCGCCGCGCCGCCCAGCCGCCCCTCGTTCAGGGCCTTGGTAAGCGCCGCCTCGTCCACGGTGGCCCCGCGGCCCACGCTCACCAGAAGCGCCCCGCGCCTGCACGCCGCCAGCCGCTCCGCGTTCAGCCAGCCCCGGGTCGCGTCGGTCTCGGGGAGGCAGTTGAAGATGAAGTCCGCGCCGCCGAGCATCTCCCGCCAGCCGTCGCCGCCGAAGACCCGGCTCGCCTCGCGCACCAGCCGCGGACGGTTGACCATGGCCCACACGTCCACCCCGAAGCCCGCCAGCCGCCGCCCGATTTCCACCCCGATGCTCCCGAAGCCGAGAATCGCCGCTCGTTTCCCGGCCAGCAGCTCTTGACGGTAAGACACGGCGTCGGGGTCCCAGCGCTTTTCGGTCTGCCGCCGCACCACCTCGGGCAGCCGCCGCGCCAGGGCCAGTAAAAGCGCCAGCGCGTGCTCCGCCACCGCCACCGAGTGCACCCCCCGGGCGTTGGTCAACAAAATCCCCCGCTCGGTGATTTCCCCCACCGGGACGCGCTCCACGCCCGCCGAGGCCAGTTGAATCCACTTGAGCTTCTCGGCCAGCGCCAGCCGCTCCGGCGTCAGGCTCCATACGAACAGCACCTCGGCCTGTGGCAGCTCCCGCTCGTACTCCTCTCTGTCCCGGCTGGGGATGACGGTGATGTCCGACTCGCCGTCGGAGTCCAGGTCGGAGCCGCCGGTCATGGCCACGGCCTGCTTGATGTCCGACGCGACCTCGCGCTGGTGTTCCCAGTCGCGGCTCAGGAAAACGAGAATCCTCAAAAACGCCTCCCGCGAAAGATTACGGTTCCTCGGTGGTGGGACCGGCGTCGTCCGGCTCCGGGATTAAAGCGGTCGCCGGGGGCGCGTCCACGGAGCGGGTGAGCGCCACCGCCAGGTTTCCCGGTCCCGCCGCCATCGTTTGCAGCGGCTCGTAGCCGTCGGCTCGAAAGAAAACCCTCACCGGGTAGAGCTTTTCCGGGATGGGAAGCCGGAAACGGCCGTCGGGCCCCGATTCGGCGTCGTAGTCCGCCGGGTCGAATTCCGCCGGCGGGTCCACCGGCCACACGGTCACCTCGGCCCCGCCCAGCGGCGAGTCGCTCGCGGCGTCGTAGGTCCGCCCCTCCAGCGGCTCCACGGTCGGCCCGGAGCAGATGAGCATCGCCGTCACCGACGCCGCCAGCCCCGCCGCGAACCAGATGACCAGCCGGTACCATGGGAGCCGCGCCGGCATCCTAGCCGCTCCCCGGCGCGAAAATCAAGGTGTAGTTGACGAAGCCGCCCTTTTTCTCCACCAGGTCCAACCCGACCTCGGCGCCCCATTTGACGATGGTCCCCGCCGGGTGGTAATCGGGGTCGGGCAGCCACTCCATGACCGCCAGCCGCCCGCCCGGCTTGAGCACCCGCTTGAATTCGCGCAGCGCCCCGAGGTGGTCGGGAATCTCGCCCAGGACCATCATCAGGTACACCAGGTCGAAGGCGCCGTCGGGGAAGGGCAGGGCGAGCACGTCGGCGGTGCGCGCCTCGATGTTTTTCACGCCCGCGCGCTCGACGCGCCTTTTAAAACGCTCGATGATTTGCGGCTGGATGTCCACGGCGACCAGATTTCCCGACTCCCCGAGACGCCGGGCGACGGCCAGGGAGTAGGTCCCGTGCCCCGGCCCGACCTCCAGCGCGCGCATCCCCTCCTGGGCGCCGAGCTGCTCCACGGCCCGCCGGGTGGGGTAGAAAATGCGCCGGATGGGGTTATCAATCAGCGGCGCCATCCAGTGCGGCATGGGCGTGGGCCGGGCCAGACGGGGGAAGCGGGAGATGTTGAGCGCGATGAAGACCGCCAGCGGCAGCCCCGGAAACACGCACAGCAAAACGATGAGCCATCCGGGCATGGGTTAGCTTTATTTCCTGCCTGCCGTAGGGGCGGGGCGTAGGACGAGTCCTCTGTCCCCGCCCGCGGGCGACCGCAGAGGGTCGCCCCTACGAAGGTGTCTTGAGGGAGAAGCTGACCTCGTAGAGCATCAGGTCCACGTTGTTCGTGTTCTTCAACGCGTAGCGCAGCTTGGGCGTGTCCTCCCGGCAGATGATGAGCCCCTTTACCGGCGTCTTGTCGTCGGCCATGTTCTCCTGCACCCAGCCCATGTAGCGCAGCACCTGCCCGACGGTTTGGTCCTCGGTCTGCCTCCGCTTAAGCTCGATGACCAGCCAGCCGCTTCCGCTTTTCGCTTTGCACAGGAGGTCGATTTGGCCGATGTCGGTTCCGTACTCCACCCCGACCAACTCCCCGTCCTCCTCGAAGATGTCCCATTTTCCGTTCAGGTCGATGAGCTCCCAGTTGTCTATCATGAACTCCTGCAGGTGCCTTTCCAGGCCGAAGGCGTGCGCGGTATATTCGGTCGGGGCGGGCTCGGTCTCCGCATCGGAGGCAGTATCCTCCGTTATCACGAGGAGGTGCCACAGAATATCCAGTGTCCAAAGGTCAAGGCCCAGTTCTTCTTTCAGAGTGAGCAGCACCTGGTTGAACTTGTGGTAGCGGCCGCCGAATTTCTCGCCGCGCTCGAACTCGGGGAAGATGCCGAGCTTCTTCATGCCCCGCTCGGACTTGCCGTTCCAGACGCCGTACTTATCGGGAAAAACTATTAAGAGTATTGCCGTGAATAGTCCCCGTCCCAATCCCGTTACCTTGTATTTCTTGTCGTCCAGTATCATGTCCAGGCGCTTCATGAGGGGCATTTCCTCGTCCACAAGCAGGCTCAAGGCGTTCGTCAACCGGTCGAACTCGTTCAGAAGCGCCCCCTTTTGTCGGTGCAGACCGGTCCAGTGTCGGTTGTTCTCGAAGGTGAGGAAGCTGGTGAAGTCGTCCTCTTTCAGATACTCGACCGCGGGCGGCGAGAAAATCGGCTGGTATCTTTCCAGCACCGCCTTCTTCGACTGCTGGATGTCAATCGCCTCGGCGTTCTCCTTCAGCAGCGGCAGCAGCCCCCGCAGGCGCGCCACGGCCTCGTCCCACTTACTTGTTGCCATGAGCGTTCTCCTTCCCGTGGCTCCAGCGCAGGTACGCCTCCACGAAGCGGTCCAGGTCCCCGTCCAGCACCGCCTCCACGTTCGAGGTCTCCTCGCCCGTGCGCGGGTCCTTCACCAGCCGGTAGGGGTGCAGGACGTAGTTGCGAATCTGCGAGCCCCAGGCGATGTCGCGCTTGGCCGCCTTGGAGTCGGCGATTTCCTCCTCGCGCTCGCGGCGGTAGTAATCGGCCAGCCGCGCCCGCAGCACCCGCATGGCCGATTCCTTGTTGTACTTCTGGCTCCGCTCGTTCTGGCAGCTCACCGTGATGCCCGTCGGCAGGTGGGTGATGCGCACGGCGGAGTCGGTGGTGTTGACCGACTGCCCCCCGTGGCCCGAGGCGCGGAAGACGTCCACGCGCAGGTCGTCGGGGCCGATGTCCACCTCGACGTCGGTGTCCAGGTCGGGGTAGGCGTAGAGGGCGGCGAAGGAGGTGTGGCGGCGGTGGTTGGCGTCGTAGGGGGAGAGCCGGACCAGGCGGTGGACGCCGATTTCGCCCCGCAGGTGGCCGAAGACGAGGTCCCCGCGCACGGCGAGGGTGGCGGATTTTATGCCCGCCTCGTCGCCCGGCGTGATTTCCAGAAGCTCCGACTTCCAGCCCTTGAGCTGGAAGTAGCGGGTGTACATGCGCAGGAGCATCTCGGCCCAGTCGGCGGATTCGGTGCCGCCGGCGCCGGGGTGCAGCTCGACGATGGCGTCCTCGTCGTCGTAGGGTTCGGAGAGGAGGGCCTGGGAGGTGAGGGACAGCGCCTGGTCGGTGAGCTTTTCGAGCTCTTGGGCGACGAGGTCGAGCTCCGCCGGGTCGTCTTCGGCCATCCCGCCCAGCTCTTCGAGGTCGGCGAGGTCGTGCCGGAGCCGTTCGGCGCGCTCGAGCTCCCCGGTCAGGCGGGTGGCCTCGCCGGTGAGCTTTCCGGCGCCCTGGGAATCGTTCCAGAAGCCGGGCTCGGCCATCAGCTTGTTCAGTTTGTCGAGGCGCGCCCGTTTGCGTTCGGGGTCAAAGGCACCCCCAGAGGTCGGCGACGGCTTGACGGGCGCGTTCCAGGCTCTCCTGCAGGTCTTTCACAGTCGCTCCTTGGGGTCGATTCACGGGCGTGCCCCGCCGGGGAATGGTCTATGGTAGGCCGGGGGCGGATTTTTTGCAAGCGGCGCGGTTGCGGGGGGAACGGTAGGCGTCTCCGGAGCGACAGCTTCACATGAAGCGCTTGAACAGCCCCAGCACCCCCTGCTTCCAGGGCGTGCGGTGGGTCACACCGGCCGGGGCCGTCGCCTCGGGCTTGTGGTCCAGATACCATCGGTAGGAGCGGATGAGCGCCTGGGCGTTGGAGTAGCGCGGCTCCCAGCCCAGGGCCGCCTTGATTTTATCGAGGGAGACGTAGGAGTCCTTGTCGGCCGTGCCGTAGACCCAGCGGTAGAGCGGGGAGACGTTGATGAGGCGGAAGAAGCCGAGGGCGGGCTTGACCAGCCGGGCCGGGAAGCCGACCGGCCGCCCGCCGGTGCCGGCGTAATCGCAGAGCTCCCGCACGTCCTCGCGGATGGGCCGCAGGTTCCAGGCCCCGACGTTGAACGTGTCGTCGGCCCGCTTCAAATCGGCGGTGAGGCAGAGCCAGATGGCGTCGCACAGGTCCTCCACCTCGAGGAGCTGGTACAGGTTGGAGCCGTCGCCGATGAGGGGAATCTTGCGGCCGGACTCGACCCAGTCGTAGAGAATCTGGAACACGCCCAGGCGGTGCGTGCCGATGAAGGTCTTGGGCCGGACGACGGGGACGGGGTAGCCCGCCGCGCGGTGCCGCCGGACGACCTGTTCACCCTGAATCTTGGACACGCCGTAGTGCCCCACGCCGATGAGCCGGTCGTGCTCGTAAATCGGGTGCGTCTTGGGCACGCCGTAGACCGCGGTGGAGGAGACGTGGACCGTGCGCGGCACCCCGGCCTCGCGGGCCGCGGTCAGCACGTTGTCGGTGCCGGCGACGTTGGTCGAGTAGATGTCTTTTTTCTTCCACAACGGCAGCGCGGCGGCGCCGTGGACGACCAGCTCCGGTTTGGCCTCGGCGAAGACGCGCCGCAGGCCGTCGGAGTCCCGCACGTCCTGGAGGGCCAGTCGCGTGCCGGGCGGGTACTCGCCCAAGTCGGCGTCGGCGATGTCCACCAGGGTGATGTCCCCGACGCCCTTCTCGGCGAGCTTGTGGGCCAGGTGCAGGCCCAGGAATCCGGAGCCTCCCGTGATTATCGCACGCAAATCCGCACCGCCTAGCGTTCGTCGTTTCGAGAACGAAATTTTAAAACACCGGGTTGGCGATTGCTATTATAATGTTGACGTTGCCCGCTTCCAATGAGGGGAAGATGGATGATTCACCGCTGCGCGACGAGGCCGCCGAGCTGTTGTCGGCCCTCATCCGGTTCGATACCACCAACCCGCCGGGGAACGAGCTGGAGTGCGCCCGGTACCTGGCGGGCTGGCTCACGGAGCGCGGGGTTTCCGCCGAGGCCGTGGAGAGCCTGCCCGGGCGGGGGAACGTCTCGGCGCTCCTGCCGGGGGATGAGGGCAAAAAGCCGCTTCTAATCATGGGGCACCTGGACGTGGTGCCGGCGGGGGACGTCTCGAAGTGGAAGCGGGACCCCTTCGGCGGGGAAATCGCCGAGGGCTGCGTCTGGGGCCGGGGGGCCATCGACTGCAAGGGGGTGGTGGCGGCCCAGGCGGTGACGCTGGCGGAACTGGCCAAAACGGGCGGCGGCGGGCGGCCGGTGCGCTTTCTGGCCACGGCGGACGAGGAGGTGGGCGGCGCTGCCGGCATCGGTTGGCTCGTCAAGAACCGGCCCGAGCTGGTCGACTGCTGGGCCTCGCTCACCGAGGGCGGCGGCGAGGTGTACGACATCGGCGACCGGCGCTTCGCCTCCTTCATGATTGGCGAGAAGGGCCAACTCCGGGCGCGCTTCACCATCCGCGGGACCCAGGAGCACGCCGCCGTGCCGGGGGACCACCAGGCGATGTACGTCCTGGGCGAGGTCCTGCGGCGGCTGGAGAAGCTGCCCCTCGAGTACCGCGTCCTCCCCGCCAACCGGGGGCTCCTGGACAAATTGACGGGCGACGACGGGCCGCTCTCCAAACGGCTGGAGCGGGGCGACGCCCGCGCCTGGGAAAAACTCCTCGGCGACGTCGGCGGGCTCTCCGCGCGGCTGCCCGCGCTCTTCCGGGCCGTATACGCCGACACCCTCGCCCCGACCATGGTCCAGGGCAGCCAGAAGCTCAACATCATCCCCGGCGAGGTCCTGCTCTACTGCGACTGCCGCCTGCTGCCCGGGAGCGAGCCCGAGGCCAAATTGGCGCAGTTCAAGAAGCTGGTGGAGGACCTGCCGGTGGACGTGACGGTGGAGAACGCCCACCCGGCCAGCGCCTCGCGTCCGGACCACCCGGTGGTGGAGGCGGCGCGGGAGCTCCTGCCGCAGTGGGACCCCAAGCTGGAGCTCATCCCCACCATCTGCCTGGGGGGGACCGACTCGCGGCAGCTCCGCTGGGCCGGGTACGACGCCTACGGCTACGTCCCCTTCCCCTCGGAGCCGAACCCGGAGGACATGCCGACGCGGGTCCACGGGCTGAACGAGCGGCTGGAGCTGGAGCTGTTGGGGGAAATCACGCGGCGGGTGCTGGGGCTGGTGGGCGAGCTGCG
>CAYTCV010000045.1:0-7901 GCA_964436465.1 uncultured bacterium | reverse complement strand
CGGCCGGGAATCGCGCGTTTCCGACGTAGGGGCGGGGCACCGTCCCCGCCGTTTTTTTTAAAGGTAGCCCTCACCCTTAATCCCTCTCCCACCGGGAGAGGGAAACCACGGCCACGCGCTCGCGGCCGGCGAGGTCCCGCCGGATTTCCACCCGCGCCCCGGCGATTTTGCAAAAAATCCCCCGCGCCGCCGCCCCCTGGCCGTCGCCGATTTCCACCAGCGCCCGGCCCCCGGGCCGCACCAGCCGCTCGATTTCCCCGGCCAGGCGCCGGATGATTTCCAGGCCGTCCGTGCCGCCGTCCAGGGCGCCGCGCGGGTCGTAATCCCGCACCTCGGGCTCCAGGCCGGAAATCTCCCCCGCGGGCACGTAGGGCGGGTTGCAGCAGAGCAGGTCGGCTTTTGCCGAAAGCCCCGCGCCGAGGTCCGATTGAATTACCGTCACCCTGTCCGCCACGCCGCAGAGCGCCGCATTCTCCCGCGCCAGCGCCACCGCCTCCGCCGAGAGGTCGGTGGCGATAATACGCAGATTTTTCCGATTCACCGCCAGGGCGCAGGCGATGTTCCCGCAGCCGCAGCCGAGGTCGCAGGCCGATTCCGCTTCGTCGGTCGGAAATTCCAGGGCCGACTCGACCAGGACTTCGGTTTCGGGGCGGGGGATGAAGACGCCGGGGCGGACCGCGAGCGTCAGCCCGTAGAACTCCGTTTCGCCGAGGATGAGCTGGAGCGGCTCGCGCCCGGCGCGGCGCTCCACGTCGGCCGTGAAATTTTCCAGCGCCGTTCCGTCAAGCTCGGCCCCGGCGTAGAGGCCGTGGCGCTCCACGCCCAGGCGCCGGGCCAGAAGAAATTCGGCGTCGGCGCGCGGCGAGGGGACGCCGGCTTTTTCCAGGCGCTCGACGGCGGCGCGGAGGGCCTCGGGCGCGGTCGGGCCCGTCACTTCGTTCCCTCCCCGGCGCAAAATACCCGAATCGGAGGGGGCGTTTCTGGTGTATACTTCACTTCGTCACCGGTTTTTTCAGGATGGACGATTCTTTTTCGACAAGGAGGCCGTCATGTTCGGTTGGTACGGGTTGGGCGCGGGCACCTGGATTATGGTCGCACTCTTTGCGTGGGTCGCGCCGGCCATCGTGGGCTACATCGTCGGCAAAAAGAAGGGCAAGGGCGGCCTCGGCCTCATCCTCGGCCTGTTTTTGTCCTGGATAGGAGTCATCATCGTAGCAGTCTTGAGCGACGATGTGAAGCGGGACCAGGAACACAAGGAGATGATGGCCGCGGTGGCCGGTACCAAAGAGGTCGTGAAGGTCAAGTGCCCGCAGTGCGGCGCCCTGGTGGACGAGGGGGTCAAGTTCTGCTCGGGCTGCGGCGCGCCGATGTAGGGGCGAATAAGGTCATCGCGCATCGTTCGCTGTAAATGTAGGGCGGGGACTTCAGTCCCCGCCGTTTTTCTAATGTAGCCCTCACCCTTAATCCCGTCGGCGCGCCGCTTCCCAGAGGGGGGAGGGGATAGCTGAACCCCCCTTCCCGGCCTCCCCCCCAGAGGGGGGGAGGGGATAGCTGCACCCCCCCAGACCATCGGCATTCAAAAGGGCGGCCCCAATTCCAAAAGGGCGACCCCATTGGGCCGCCCCGGTTCGTGGAATGTGTCCCGGATTCCAGAATTCCAAAAGGGCGGCCCGGTTGGACCACCTGTTTCTATTCCCCAACAAAAGGGCGGCCCCATTGGGCCGCCCTTCCATCCGTTTCCGGCGCTTACACGAAGAGGAAATTGAAGATACCGAAACCGGTAAGCAGCCAGAAGAGACCGAGCAGGATGGCGATGATACCGAAGATGCCCTGGAAGGGGGAGACGGCGTTGAAAATCTTCTGGCCCTTCTCACCCGTGTACTTGGCGATGAGGCTGAAGCCCAGGAGGAAGCCCAGGACGATTTCGACGATGGCGGTGATGAGGTAGAAGATGCCGATGAGCCCGAGGGCCAGCAGGCCGAAGGACTGGATGAGGTCCCAGATGCCCCAGAGGAGCAGCAGGATACCAATCCATCCCTGCCAGGGGGTGAGCTTGCCGATGAGCTCGGCGGCGGAGGGCTTGTTCTTGATGATGAGGCCGGCCGCGCCGAGGACACCTCCGACTATCAGGATGACGAAGTAAAGCCAATACATACTTGACCTCCGGTTGTTCGGGTATACGCTACGGAAGAGTTGAAAAAAAGCGCAACAGGGTCATATCACTAAGACAACCAGAGGATAGCAAATCGGGAAACCCAAGGCAACATATTTTCTCTCCGGGGGCCGGAAATGCGCTGTGGGAGCGGAAACCCCGCCCGAGGAACGGCGGGTTTATTCCGGCGTTTTCCCGAGTATTTTATCCAAATTGAAACACCCGGCAGGGGGGGAGGCGCCGGGGGCGGCCCTTTGACACGAATCGGCGCCGTGGGGTAGCATGGGAGCTTGCACGAGGCTCGTGACCGTCAACCCCGACTCCGGAGGTGAAGATGAAGAAGGTTATCCTGTCCGTTTTCGCGGTTGCCTTGTTCGTTCTGGCCTGCGGCGAGACCGGGAGCCCGGAGGGAACCGTGGACCGCTTCCTCCAGGCGTTCAAGGACAAGGACAAGGAAGCCGGCCTGATGACCATCTACTCGGGGAATCAGGAGACGGACATGCAGGAGCGCTTCCACCAGTTGTGGGGCGACGTGGAATCGGGCGACGTCACGGTCGAGGAGTGGACCGAGCCTAAGCTCGTGAAGAGCGAGGAGGTCTCCGAGGAGGGGGTGGACGTCCTGGAGGACGCCTGGGTGGAGTCGGAGGTCACCATCGTCCAGGGCGGCCGGAAGGATACGGAGAAGGTGACGTTCGAGGTGGTGCGCAACGAGTACGGCTGGTTCTTGTTCAAGATGGAGGGTTAGGGCGGGGGTCCTCGACTCGTTTGCGATGATGTAGGGCGGCCCTTCTACGGGCCGCCGCGAATTGAGATGGCGCAGGGTGGGATTTCCTAACCCCGCCGTTTTTTAAAAGGTAGCCCTCACCCCGGCCCTCTCCCACTGGGAGAGGGGGACCGCTGCACCCCTCACCCCAGCCCTCCCCCCAGAGGGGGGAAGGGGCCGCTGCACCCCTTCACCCGTTTTTGCGATGGCGTAGGGGCGGGGCTCCGTCCCCGCCCGCGGGCGGCCACAGAGGGCCGCCCCTACGGGGTTGATTTGCGATTCACACCTAATCCGCAGGGGCGGGCCGTCGTATGAGTTATCCACCGCCGGGCCGGCGCAGCAGCAGCGTCTCGACGAAGCTCTCCAGCCGCAGCAGGTCCCGCGCCGCGAGCGGCCCCGGACGGTCCCCCTCCAGCGTCAGCACCGGCACCCGCCCCACCCGCCGCCGCAGGAGGATGTCCTCGATTTGCCGGAAGCAGAAGCTCTGGACGTAGTGCACCACGCCGTCCACGCGCCTTTTTTCCAGCTCGGGCAGGATGTCCCCCAGGCGGAAGGCCATGCCGTAGGGGTAGGTGTAGGCGAGGTATTGGGCCACGAGGTCCGGCGAGCGGCCCGGCATGGTGAACCGGCGGGGAATCTCGGCGAAGACGAAGGCCGCGCCGAGCTCGGCGGTCCGCGCTAACAAATCGGTGAAGGCCGGCGGCACGCCGAGGTAGGCCAGGCGGACCGGCGCGGGGGGCGGCTCGTCGCCGGTCGTCAGTTCCCGCTCCAGCGCGGCGGCGTATTTTTGCGGGTCGCCGCCCCAGTCGCTCGATGAGAGGGCCAGGTCGAAGTAGGCCGCGTCCCGCCTCTTCCCCGCCGTGACCAGGGCGTCGAGGCGGTCCAAATCCTCCCGGACGGGCGCCAACCGCTCCCGCCACCGCTCCGCCTCCGCTAAATCGGTTCCGAGATTAGCGGCGAAGCGCTCCAGGGCGCGGCGCAACTCCTCCGGCGAGCGGCTCTCCGGATAGGCGAAGGGCACGGTCGTCAGGCCGTCGTCGGCCAGAATCTCCAGCAGCGCCTCGGTGTTGCTGCAATCCCCCCGGCTGACGCCCACGACCTCGCCGAGGCCCAGGCGGCGGATGACGGCGTACACGCCTTTTATCCAGGCGCAGGAGTTGCGCGGGAATCCGGCCGACTCCGCCTCGCGGACGGCGCGCTCCGGGGCCTCGCTGCGGATAAGAACGTTGTTTAAATCCACCAGCGCGCGCCCCGCGGCCAGGGCGACCTCGGAGGGGACGGTGGCGGTGATGCCGAGCCTGGGGTCGGGCATGGGCGTACCGTTTGACTAATCGACCGGCAGGGGATAGGATTACGTTTAACTTTACCGCCAAACCGCCCCGACGGGCAAGCGTAAACCATGCACCCCACCCTGTTCACCATCGGTCCGCTGACGTTGCGGGTCTACGGCCTGATGCTGGCGCTGTCGTTCTTCCTGGGCATGCTTCTGGCCGCCCAGCGGGCCCGCAATCGGGGCATAGACCACCGCCACATCTACGACCTGTCCCTGGTCATTTTAATCTGCGCCGTGGTGGGCGCCCGGCTCTGCCACTTCATCTTCCACTACGAGGAGTACGCGGCCCACGGCGACCCCTGGATTCAGCTCCTGCGCATCTGGGACGGCGGGCTGATGCTCTTCGGGGGGTTCATCCTCGCCCTGGTCGGGTCGCTTTTCTACCTGTGGCGCAAGAAGCTGCCGGTGTGGAAAATCACCGACATCGTGGCGCCGTCGGTGGGGCTGGGGCTGGGGCTGACGCGAATCGGCTGCTTCTTCAACGGCTGCTGCTTCGGCCGCGCCACCGACTCCTGGCTCGGGATGGTCTTTCCCAACAGCTCGCCGGTGTACTTCACCGCGCGCACCGGAATACTTCCCGGCACGCCGGTCCTGCCCACCCAGCTCTTCGAGTCGGCGGCGGGGTTCTTCCTCTTCGGCCTGCTGCTCCTGGTGGAGCGCAAGTGGAAGCGGTTCCACGGACTGTTGTTCGGTATCACCATCGCCTTTTTCGGGGCCTGGCGCCTGTTCATCGAGGAGTTCCGCTACCGCGAGGTGGACATGTGGGCCTTCGGCGGTTTCCTGTCGAAGAACCAGGTCATCTCCATCGTCATTTTCCTCGTGGGCGTGGGAATCATCCTCTGGCGCTGGCTGGCCGCGCGGAAGGCGGGCCGGATGCTGGACCCGGCGGCGGAGCACGCGGCGGTGCTGGAGGCCGTCAGCCGCCGTCACGCGGGGCGCGATAAAAGGGCCGGGCGCGCGAAGAAGAAATAGCCGTGCTGCAAGAAACAAAAGCGCCGCCGCCGCGTTCACCACTGGTGGGCCTGGCGGCGGCCTTCGCGTGCGGAATAGCGGCGGCCCGCTGGCTCGGGCTCCCCCCGGCGTGGGCCCCGGCGCTCCTCTTGGCGGCGACCGGCACCCTCCTCCTCGTCGGGCGGAAGAGGCCGCGGCTCACCCTGGGGCTGGCGCTGGTGGCGGCCCTGGCGGCGGGGGCCGGAATCGCGGAACGGGCCCTGGCGCGCCAGGCGGTGATGGAGGCCCGGGTCGGCGGTCTGGGGGAAGTTGCGCTCACCGTCCGGGTGGTCGGCCCGGTGGACCGCGATGAAATCCGGGAGCGGGCCCGGGTCGAGGTCGCCGAGGCGCCGGACGACCTCGCCGACCTGGTCGGCGCGCGGCTGAGCCTGGGCGTGTACGGCGAAGAGAGGCCGAAATTCTCCCCGGGGGACCTCCTCCGGGGCGCGTTTTATCTGAGCGGCATCCGGGCGGCGGACAACCCGCTGGTGCCCGACTACGGCGAGTACCTGCGGGCGAACGGGGTGGCCGGCTGGGCGCGGGACGCGGGGCCGGTCGAAATCGCGGGCGTCCAAAACGACCCGGCGACCCTCTTCCTGCGCCTGCGGGAGTGGCTCACCGCCCGCATGGCCGAATCCCTCCAGCCCGGGGCGCGGGGGCTGGCCCGGGCGATTCTGACCGGCGACCGGGGCGAGCTGGAGCCGGACGACCTGGCGCGCTACCGGGACGCGGGAATATTTCACATCCTGGCGGTCAGCGGCCTCCACGTGGGAATCGTGGGCTACCTGGCGTTCCTGCTGGGGGGAGCGCTGCCGCTGAAGCGGCGGGGGCGGTACGTCCTGGCCCTGGCGGTGATTGTCGGCTTCACGCTGCTGACCGGGGCGCGGGCGCCGGCGCTGCGGGCCTGCCTCATGTCCGGCCTGTTCCTCGGGGGGCGGATTCTGGGGCGGCCGGCCCATCTGGGCACCTCGGTGGCCGCGGCGGGGCTCTTCCTCCTGGCGCTCAACCCGCTGGCCCTGTGGGACATCTCCTTCCAGCTCTCCTTCGTGGCGGCGGCGGGCATAGCGGCGCTGACGCCGTCCCTGGCCGCCCGGCTGTCGCGTTGGAAATTTCCGCTGTTCATCGCCGAGGGCCTCGGCGCCACCCTGGCGGCCCAGCTCGCCATCTACCCGCTCCTGGCCCTGCACTTCGCCCGGGTGCCCGTCCTGGCCTTCGCGCTCAACCTGGTCGTCATCCCGCTGGTGGGCATCGCCCTGGCCCTCGGCGTGCCGTTCCTGCTCCTCGTAGCGGCTTCCTCGGCGGTCGGGATTCCGGTTCTGGCAAAATTCCTGGGGGAGCCCCTCTCGCTGGTCCTGCGCGGAATGGACGGCCTCGTCGACGGGGCCGCGCGCATCCCCTTTATGACCACCGACCTGCGCCAGCCGGAGGTCTGGCTGGTCGTGGCGACGCTGGCGCTCTTCGGCGCCGCGTGGTGGGCCTGGCGGCGGGTGAAGAAAAAATGGGGGCCGGTCGTCATCGTCCCCCTGGGCCTCGCCGTGCTGTTGTGGGGCTGGCACCTGCTGCGCGACGACCTGCCGGACCGCCTGCGGCTGACCTTCTTCTCCGTTGATAAAGGCGACGCGCTCCTCGTCGAGAGCCCGGCGGGGGACCGAATCGTCATAGACGGCGGCCTGGACTACGCCGAGCCGGTGGCGGAGTACCTGCGGCGCAGCGGCGTCACCGAGCTCGACGCGGTGTGCCTCACCCACCCCGACTCGGACCACTGCTCGGGCCTGACGCCCGTTCTCCAACGCTTCGAGGTGGAGCGCGTCTACCGCCCGCCCGACGTCTCGGACTCCGTGGCGTACATGCTCTATTCTTTCGCCGAGCGGCTCTCCGGGGCCGAGGTGTACCACCCCGCTTACGGGACCCGCATTCCCACCCGGGACGAAAAGCTCGAAATAACCGTCCTGTCGGCCTCCGACCGGCCACGGCCGCCGGGGACGGCCGTCAACGACGCGTCGCTGGTCCTGCTGCTGCGCTACGGCGAGTTCGAGGCGCTCCTGACCGGGGACCTGGAGGCGCCCGGTGAGCACCGGCTCCTGGACCGCTGGGAGCCGGAGGCGGTGGACCTGTTGAAGGTCGCGCACCACGGCTCGGCCTCCGGGACGACGGATGCGTTCCTGGCGGCGGTCCGGCCGGGGCACGGGGTGGTGTTTCCGGACCGGAGGCTCTTGTCGGAGGTGGTGGGTTGGCGGCTGGCGGCGGCGGGTTGCTGGCTCTACGACGTGCGCGAGCGCGGGGCCGGCGTGGTGGAGACCGACGGGCGGACGTTCACCCTCGGGCGCTTCGACGGCGATTTCACCCCGGCCGTGGGGCTGGCGGGGGGATAATATCACCCTCTCCCTGTTGGAGAGGGCCGGGGTGAGGGCTGCCTTATAAAACGCGGCGGCCCGCAGAGGGGCCGCCCTACGGCATCGCAACACAGCGCGACAGCGGCCCCCCTCTCCCCGTGGGAGAGGGGATGGGGGTGAGGGCTGCCTTTTAAAAAACGGGCCGACCTAAATGTCGGCCCCTACGGCATCGCAATTCGCGGCGGCCCGCAGGGGATGCATCCCACGGGGCCGCCCTACGGCATCGCAATTCGCGGCGGCCCGCAGAGGGGCCGCCCTACGGCATCGCAA
>CAYTCV010000044.1:0-15833 GCA_964436465.1 uncultured bacterium | reverse complement strand
CTCCACCGGCTCCCGCTCCCGCCGGTAGCACACCCGCTCGTACCCGACCTCGGCCAGCAGCTCCAGCCCGCGGAGAATCTGCGCCGGGCCGAACCGCGCCAGGTCGTGCGCGTCCGAGCCCACGGTCACCCGCTCCACGCCTTCCTCCCGCGCCATGACGAGCGCCTCGGGACCGGGGTACGGCTCGCCGGGGGCCTGGCCCCAACCGGCCACGTTGAGCTCGACCCCCGTGCCGGTGTCGGCGCAGGCGCGGAACACCGCCCGCAATTCGGTCTCCCAGCGCCGGGCCTCGAAGGGGCCGTAAAAAAGCACCCCGTAGCGCTTGCAGATGTCGGCGTGGCCCAGAACGTCGAACAGCCCCGAGGCGGCCGCGGCCAGGAGAATTTCGAAGTAGCTCCCGTAGGCCTCCTCCACCGGGGTTTTTTCGAAGTAAGCCCGCGCCTTCTCCCGGGAGGTGATGGTGGCCCCGATGTCGTCGAGGTAGTGGACGCTGCCGATGACCATATCGTAGGGCAGCCGGTCGAGAGCGGCGGCCAGCTCGGCCTCCCGGCTCCGCTGGTAGGAGAGCTCCACCCCCAGGCCGACGAAGGTGTCCGGGGCCAGGGGGCGGGCCTCGGCCACGGCGGACAGGTGCCGCTCGGGGTCGTAGAAGCCGTAGGAGTAATCGCCGGGGTCCAGGTCCAGGTGCTCGGCGGTCACCAGGGCGGCGTAGCGATGCCGGTGCGCCAGGCGGGCGTACTCCGCCAGCGGCACCTTGGAATCCCGGGACAGGTCGGAGTGGAGGTGGCAGTCCAGCACGGTCAGATTTCGATGATACGGAGCGCGGCGTCCAGCGCCTTTTCCGGGTCCGGGTCGCTCCAGTGGCGGGCGTAGCCCAGGCAGGAGGTCAAGAGCGGCCGTCCCGCCGGCGTCTCGCGGGAGAATTTCATATGGACGTGGCCGAAGAGGACCGCGGCCAGGC
Organism: uncultured bacterium; assembly: GCA_964436465.1. GTDB lineage: Bacteria > RBG-13-66-14 > RBG-13-66-14 > RBG-13-66-14 > RBG-13-66-14 > RBG-13-66-14. Next base: position 14,872 of record CAYTCV010000044.1, on the reverse strand, counting down.
GCTCTTCCGTGTCGAAGAGCCGGCCGAATCGCCCCGAGCCAGCGTAGGCCAGGAAAAAATCCCAGGGCAGCCGCCCCGGGGGCCGGATGGCGTCGTAGGGCATGTGGTGCGAGCAGCCCACCACGGCCCGCACGTCCCACCCCGCCACCTCGTCCAGGTGCCCCCGCAGCCTTCCTTCGAGCAGGCGACAGACCCCCTCGTCGGAGAGCCGCTCCCCGTCACCGTCGGGGAAGAGGGCGTAGACGGCGTCCCCCCAGCGCCAGCGCCGGAAGAACTTGCGCCGGTATACGTCCAGGGAAATCTCGCCGTCCCGCGCCCGGTTCCGCAGCGAGTAGTCGTACCAGCCCACGCTCCCCACGAAGCCCACGTCCCCCACCCGCACCGGCCCGCCGTCCAGGTAGCCCCAGCCGTGGCGCGCGCACATCTCCGGCAGCAGGCGGTCCAGCCGGTCGTAGCTCGTCTCGCCCCGGGACTGCCAGTAGAGCGGGACCCACACGTCGTGGTTCCCGGCGACGAAGAGGCGGGGGAAGGGCAGCTCGCCGATTTCGGCGAAGGACTCCTCCAGGACCTCCAGGTGCCCCGCCAGGTCGCCCAGCAGCACGAAGACGTCGGGGGAGAGGTCGCGCAGCTTATCCCCCAACAGCCGGGGCACGCGCCGGGCCGCTTCCGAGTTATCGGCGTGGATGTCGGAGATGAAAGCTACGCGCAACGTCCACCTGCCGATGGGGGGGAAAGAGAATTTTACCGGAGTCCGCTCCCCGGCGCAAGCCGCCAAAGAAAGGGCGGGACCCGCAGGTCCCACCCATCAGGCCGAATGCCGATACATTCCACCTGTTCCGGCCGTATCGGTACCCGCCGATAGCCGGATGGCCGACCGGGGAAAGCCCGATTCCGTGCCCGCCTACCGCCCCGGAGCGGCCCGTGAGCACGCCGAGCCGCCATATGCCGCGGACCCGCCCAGTGGGCGACCGGCTTTCCTCCACCGCGACATTCCCGCGGCGGAAGAGACCGCTCCCCGACCCCGGGGCGACCGGCTACTTGCTCAGGGCCAGCGCGTTCAGGATGTTCTTGAGGGCGGTCTGCATGGCGTTCTTCTGCGCCGTGGGAACCTTGGCGTAGAACATAACGCCGCAGGTGCCGGTGCCGGAGACGCCCACGAAGTGCACGTTGCCGCCCGACGTGTAGTAACGCAGCGCGTAGGTTACGCCCCCGGAGTTCTTGTCCACGGCGACCTTGGTGCCCGTGGTCACCGCGTTGGTCTTCTCCGCCAGCTTGTCCTTGCACAGCGCGTCCATGTCGCCGGTATTCAGGCCCACGGCGGAGTTCAGCGGGGTGACGGTGATGGAGACGCTGTTCGGCCCGTTGATGGTGAACTTGCCGGGTGAGAGGGCACCCTGGCTCCAGCCGTCGCCGGGCAGGGTAATTCCGACCGCTACGCCGCCGATGGTGGCGGTGAAGTCGGGCGAGGAGGCGCCCCCACCCGAGGGCGTCCCGGTGCCGCCGCCCGTGGTGGTGGCCAGCACCGCCAGGACCATGCCGAGCAGGATGAGGATTGTCTTGCGCATGACGAAACCTCCCGGAAGAAAGTAGGGCGAGAATTGGGTAATTATAGCCCCATTCGGGGGGGATGACAAGTATTTCGCGGCCTCAATCCGAGGCGCGGAAATCCAGCCGTGACAGGGCCTCCACCGCCTCGGACCGCGGGGCCGTGGCGGCGAAGTCCACCACGAAGCACCCCGCCGGCGAGTAGAAGGCCCCGATGACGCGGCAGGTGTAGAAGCCGCCCTTGGGGTAGACCTCCAGCCGGAACAGGCGCCCCCCGTCGCCGCCCGTGCGCGCGTCTACCAGCGACTCCGGCCGCAACGACGGGAAGCGCCCGGCCAGGAGCACCGCCAGGTCCGCGGCGTCCGGCGCGCACTCGTAGTCCGGCCCCTCCTCCACCGCCCCCGAGGCGAACGGCTTGCCCGTCTGGGCGTAGGATAGCTCCACGATGGCCAGCGCGTCGCCGTAGCCGGGGTAGAGCTCCGCGTCGAGGCCGTCGGGCAGTATGAGGACGACGGAGGGGGACAGCTCCACCTCCCCCGCCGGGGCGGGGATGAACAGAACGCAGCCGAGAATGACTACCAGCCACCGCAATGGAAACCGCCTAACCGGCGAAGAACTCCCGCGCCAGAATGCCCATCAGCACCACGTCGTACCGGCGGCCGCCGTGGGAGTATTCCTCCCGCAGCCGCCCCTCCTCCCGGAAGCCGCACCGGGCGTAGGCCCGGATGCCGCCCTCGTTGAACTCGTACACCCGGAGCCCGATGCGGTGGAGATTCAACTCCCCGAAGCCGTACTTCAGGGTCAGGGCGGTGGCCTCGGTGCCGTAGCCCTGCCCCCGGAGCTCGGGCGGACCGATGAAGACGCCGAACTCGGCACAGCGGTGGATGCGGTCAATTCGGTGCAGGCCGACGTTTCCCGCCAGGCGGTCGCCGTCGGTCAGGCGGACGGCCAGGACCACGTCGTCGGGGTTTTTGCCCACGGAGCGGACCCAGTCCTCCTCCTGCCCCCGGGTCAGCGGCAGGCACATGGTGAGGTTGCGGCGGGTGTCGGCGTCGTTGAGCCAGCGGGCGTAGAGCGGGGCGTCCTCTATGCGCACCGGCGAGAGATACACCCGCTCCCCCGCGAGGAACACGTCCGGTTTATCGTCCATAGCCGACCTCCGCCGTTGCCCGGTCTCCGTAGGGCGGGGATTCCCATCCCCGCCGCCTTCAAGCCTTTACCCTCACCCTAGCCCGTCGGCGCGCCGCTCACTGGAAGGGAAAGGGAACCGCTTCACCCCCCGTAGGCGATTTTGCGACGATGTAGGTCGGCCCCGTAGGACGAGTCCTCCGCAGGCCGCCTGGTTTATAAGGAAGCCCTCACCCTCATTCCCTCTCCCACGGGGAGAGGGAAAACCTTACTCGCCGCGAACCGCCTCGATGGCCTCCGGAATCGCTTCCAAAATATCCTCGGGCGAGACGCTCCAGTCGCCGGCCGATTCCGCCGCCGACTCCCCGGCCGACCCGTGGAGGTACGCCCCGGCCACGGCGGCCGAGAACGGCTCCACCCCCCGCGCTAAAAGCGCCCCGATGACGCCGGCCAGCACGTCCCCCGAGCCGCCCACCGCCATGCGCCAGTCCCCGGCGGGAATGAAGCAGGCGGTTCCGTCGGCGGAGGCCACCACGGTGCGGTAGCCCTTCAGCAGGCACACGCCGCCGATTTCCTCCGCCAGCCTCCGCGCGGCGCCGAGGCGGTCCGCGTTGACCTCCGTGGCGGAGGAACCTAAAAGCCGCCCCGCCTCGCCGGGGTGCGGCGTGATGACCAGCGGGGCCTGCACCCGCGCGAGCACGTCCAGGCCGGTGGTGTTCAGCCCGTCGGCATCCACGACCAGAGGCACCCGGACGCCGGGCAGTACGGCCTCCAGGGTCCGCCCGACGCACTCGTCGGCGCCCAGGCCCGGACCGACGACCGCCGCGTCCCCGGAGTTGAGCTGCTCCAGGGCCGGTTGCGCCCCGTAGTGGGTGACGAAACCGGCCTCGTCGGGCAGCTCCACCGAGGTGACCCCCAGCATGGCCGGCTTGACCAGAAGGAGGGTGGAGGCGGTGGCGCAGAGGGTCACGAGCCCCGCTCCGGTGCGGCAGGCCGCCAGGCAGGCGAGCCCCGCCGCCCCCGAGTAATCCCGGCATCCGGCCAGGACGTTCACCGTCCCCCGCCCGCCCTTGTGCGTGTCCGGGGGGAGGGGTTCGAAGTAGGGCGCCGCGTCGCCGGGCTCGGCCAGGAACGTCCGCAGACCGGCGAACCGCTCGGGGTTGACGCCGATGGGCGCGGTGACGACCTCACCGGTCAAAAGGTACCCCGGCGGGAGGAAGAGCCCCGTCTTGGGGCAGGCCAGGGTCACGGTGAGGTCGGCCTGGACCGCCAGCCCCGCGGCGCCGGTGGTCGAATCCAGCCCGGAGGGGACGTCCACCGCGACGACGAAGGCGGAGCCGTCGTTGAGCGCCCGAATCACCGGGGCGAAAAGCCCCCGCGGCTCGCCCGACACGCCGGTTCCCAGGAGCGCGTCCACCGCGACGACGGCGTTCTCCAGGGCGCGCGCCAGCTCGGTCACGTCATCCTCGCCCTCGATGACCCACACCCCGCGCCCCCCGGCCCGGAGCACGTTCCAGTTGGCCAGGGCGTCGCCGGTGAGCTCGGCCGGGTCGCCCACGGAAAAGACCAGCGGCTCGACACCGGAGCCGGCCAGGTGGCGGGCGGCCACCAGCCCGTCGCCGCCGTTGTTCCCCTTCCCCACGACCACCACCACGTCGCCGGGCCCCAGGTCGGGGAAACGGGTGATAATCTCCCGGACGACGCCGCGCCCGGCGTTCTCCATCAGGGCCGTCCCGGCCAGGCCGTCGCCCTCGATGGTGACGCCGTCAATCAGCCGCATCTCTTCGGTGGTGGCCACCGGTCGCATGTCGGTCCTCCGTGGGGGGTTGGATGGGGGAAAATCTCCCCCAGTTTACCAGATTCGTGCCCTCGGCGGAACGCCGATTCATCGGCGGCGGAATACACAGCCCCCGCGAGCCGTTTTTTTAAGGTGCGGGTGAATCCACCGCGTGATTAAAACGCCGGGGCGGGGCTCCGTCCCCGCCGCGTTTACCCCTCACCCTAACCCTCCCCCCAAAGGGGAGAGGGGACATGCAACCCTCGCCCCGGCCGCGCGGACGGCCAACGGTATAAAAAACCGCCCCTCGGCGGCGTGCGTTCATGTCATAGGTCCCCGGAAGATACGGTCCACTCCCCAACGGCCAACCGCCCTACGCCCCGGCTACGCCGCGCTCCGGCACCCCTGCGTCAGAAGTAGAAACTCACTCCGGCGCCGAAGGTTATCCCGGAGAACCGCTCCTCCTCGGGGGTGAAGGGGTGGACGTAGTGGCAGCCCACCTCTACTATCACCGACGGCTGGAGGGGGAATTCCGCCCCCACCTCGACGAAGACGGCGAAGCTCTGGGCGTTCTGGAAGTAGTTGAAGCGTTCCCCGCTCTCGCGCTCGAGGCCCAGGGAGCTCGTCCGGAGCGTGTACGCCGGTCCGGCCCCGAAGTACGGCGAAATCCACGTGGTGGGCGAGAAGCTGATGCGCGGGGAAATGCCGAAGGTCATCAGGTTGGCGGTCGCGTCCGGGTCCTGGTGCAGCCAGACGTCGGTCACCACCAGGCTGGTATACTCGAAGAAGCCGTTGAGCTCGAGCTCGCCGCGCTTGAAACGGTACCCGACGCGGAAGGACCCGCCGTAGCCTTCGTGGAAGAAGAAGGAAGGTCCGGAGTAAATCCAGTAACCGCCGAAGAGCCCCGTGGTGAAGCCGGCAATGGGCTTGCGCGGCGCCTCGGCGAGAGCCGCCACCGTCAGCAGTAAAAGCAGCACCACGAAGACTTTACGCAAGGCGCCCTCCCGCCGGGGACCCCATTTTGTCGGCAGTATAGCAGGACGGTCGGATAAGTGTCAACGAATACAACATTTTGGGGAGCAAAAAGCGGACCAGGGAACCGGCGGGCACCTTTCGGGACCGTGCACAAACTCAAACTCTGCTTTTCCAACGCCAACGGTCAACCGCCGGAAAATAGAAAAGGTAGGATATAGGAGTGTAGTGGCCTCGACCGAACACTCACACGGCATGAAGCCGAATTTCATCCTACCATGACCGGTATTGCAGAAAAACGACCTATTGGGCAATCCCTTATTGGTTGAATCTGAATTTCCACGGGTGCGGTTCCAACGATGGTGCAAGCCGCCGGAAATGTGCCACCGCCGGTAGCCCTCCAACGACAAAGCGGCACGACGGTGACGATGGCGCCCTGGTATACGGCGCGGACCTACCCCAGCCGCGCTTTCAGCAGGCCCGGAAGCCGGCTGGGCCGGTCGGCCGCCGGCACGCCGAAGCATGATGCTTCACCCGGTAATTACCCGCGCAACCTCTCCGCTAAAAGGTTGGGAAGCTGGCTCGGCAGGTCGGCCACCGGCACGCCGACCGAGGTCAGCGCCTCGATTTTGCTCTCCGCCGTCCCCTTGCCCCCGGCGATGATGGCGCCGGCGTGGCCCATGCGCTTGCCCTTGGGGGCGGTGCGCCCGGCGATGAAGCTCACCACCGGCTTGGTCACGTTTTTTTGAATGAACTCCGCCGCCTCCTCCTCGTCCGTGCCGCCGATTTCGCCAATCATCACCACCCCGGTGGTTTCGGGGTCGGCCTGGAAGGCCGTCAGGGCGTCGATGAAGCTGGTCCCGATGATGGGGTCCCCGCCGATTCCCATGCAGGTGGACTGCCCCAGCCCGGCCGCGGTCAGCGACCACACCACCTCGTAGGTCAGCGTCCCCGAGCGGCTCACCAGCCCCACGCCCCCCGGCCGGTGGATGTGCCCGGGCATGATGCCCACCTTGGCCTTGCCCGGCGAGATGATTCCGGGGCAGTTGGGGCCGATGAAGCGCAGGCCGCGGGCCCGGTAGTAGTGGTACGCGCGCAGGACGTCCAGGGTGGGGAGCCCCTCGGAGATGCAGACGGCGAGCCTTATTCCCGCGTCGGCGGCCTCGAAGAGCGCGTCGGCGGCGAAGCGCGCCGGGACGTAAATCACGCTCGTGTCCGCCCCCGTGGCCTCCACCGCCTCGGCCACCGTGTCGAAGACCGGGATGTCGTGGACCGTCCGGCCCCCCTTGCCCGGCGTAACCCCGGCCACGACCTGGGTCCCGTACTCGGCCATCTGGGCGGTGTGGAAGGAGCCGTCCCGGCCGGTGATGCCCTGGACGACCACGCGGGTCTTCTCGTCGACGAATATGCTCATCGTCCCTCCCTCGCGGCGGCGACGGCCTTCCGGACCGCCTCGTCCAGGTTCACACCGGCGGAAATTCCGGCCTCGGCCAGCATCGCCCGCCCCTGGTCCTCGTTGGTCCCGGTGAGGCGCACCACCAGCGGAATCGTCAGCGGCATCTTTTTCAGGGCCGCCAGGAGCCCCGCGGCGATGTCGTCGCAGCGCGTGATGCCCCCGAAGATGTTCAAAAGTATCGCTTTAACGTCCGGGTCGCCGGTGACGATTTCCATGGCGGTCAGCACCTTGGCCGGGTCGGAGGAGCCGCCCACGTCGAGGAAGTTGGCCGGCTCGGAGCCGAAGTGCTTAATGAGGTCCATGGTGGTCATGGCCAGCCCGGCGCCGTTGACGATGCAGCCCACGTCCCCGGAGAGCTTGACGTAGGACAGGCCCGCGGCCTTGGCCTTGAGCTCCAGCGGGTCCTCTTCGCTCACGTCGCGCATGGCCTCCACGTCGGCCTGGCGGAAGAGGGCGTTGTCGTCGAAGTTGATTTTGGCGTCGATGGCCACCGCCCGACCGTCTCGCGTGATGACGCAGGGGTTGATTTCGGCCAGGGAGGCGTCGGTGGCCAGGAAGAGCTTATAGAGCTTGGCCAGGAAATCGGCGAGCTGCTTTTGAATACCCGCGTCCCGGGAGAGGAAGCCGGCCAGCCGCCGCCCGTGGTGCGGCCAGAACCCGACCGCCGGGTCCACGGGGAGCTTCAGGATTTTTTCCGGCGTCTTGGCCGCCACCTCCTCGATGTCCACCCCGCCCGCCGCGGAGACCATGAACACCGGGTACTTCGACGCCCGGTCCAGGACGATGCCCAGGTAGAGCTCGTCGGCGATGTCCACCGCCTCGTCTATGAGCACCCGCTCCACCACGAGGCCTTTTATATCCATGCCGAGAATGGCCGCGGCGTACTGTTTTAGCTCGGCCTCGTTTTTGGCCAGCTTCACGCCGCCGGCCTTCCCCCGGCCGCCCACGTGGACCTGGGCCTTCACCACGCAGGGGTAGCCCATCTCCGCCGCCGCCCGGGGAGCATCCGCCGGGTCGGTCACCACCACGCCCCGGCTCGTGGGGATGCCGAACCTGCGGAACAGCTCCTTGGCCTGGTATTCGTGGATTTTCACCCGTCGTTCCCCTTTCATCGAAGATAAAGACCGGTGAATTTTATCACCGACCGGACGCGCCCGCAAGGAAAGGGACGATTGCGCTCCGCTCCCGAATATGCCAATATGATGTCGGACTCAAGCGACGAATAAAGCCGAGGAGGGGAAGATGCGCGTCATTCTCGTATTATCAATTTTTTTAACCGGTGCCGCCCTCGCCGCCGAGGTCACCCTCGAGCCCCACGTCAACGACAACAACGACGCCACCATCTGCCAGAACGCCCCCGACTGGGATTACGGCGCCGAGTGGCAGCTCTGGGCCGGCCACTGGCTGGGCCACGTAGACTTTTTAATCCAGTTTTACGAGCTCGACGACTACCTGGACGTGGACCTAATCAACGCGACGCTGTGGCTCTACAACGAGCACTTCTCCGGCGGGCCGCCGGTCCAGGCGACCGTCTACCGCATCAAGGGGGAGTGGGACGAGGCCGACGTCACCTGGAACACGAACCCCGGCTACAACGCCGACATCGGCGACGGCTTCAACGTCACCGACGACCACGTTTGGTACGACATCGACGTCACCGACATCGTGCAGAGCTGGATTGACGGGGACATGGACCACTACGGCTTCTACATCCGCAACAGCGTCCAGGAGGAGAAAGTCGCCTACATCATGAGCGGGGATTACTTCCTGGACTACTCGCTCGCCCCGAAGCTGAAGCTCGAGTACACCGGGTCGGCGGTGCAGGAGGCGAGCTGGGGGCAAATCAAGGCGAGCTTCTAGCGGCGGTGGCCGACGAGACGATTGGTGCGATGCCCCCCCCTTTGGGGGGCGGCTCGCCGACGGGCTGGGGAGGGGGGTGCAGCTACCCCCCTCTCCCCGTGGGAGAGGGATTAAGGGTGAGGGCTTCATTAGAAAAAAAGGGCGGGGGCCCGCTTCCCCCGCCTTGTTTTCATATCGATTAATAAAATTAAATCCCCCGCATAGTCAATCCTCGTCCTCTTCAATGAGCATCGGGCCATCCTTACCGTATACATAGTAAAGACGGCCGTCCTGCAGGTAAAACGCGTAGCCTTCGACTAGGCTCGAAGGCCCCCCCTCGCTACTCGATACCCAGCCCGACTCGCCCTCTTCGGTGAAAACCCTCCACCAATCACCCTGACGCTCGAGTATGTAGACCGGCTCGTACAGACAGACGGCGTCGATGACGTCGTGGTCGGTTCCAGGCCCATCGTACAAATGCAATCCCTCCGTCATGCACAACGCCGTTCCCACGGGTGGCGGTTCCTCGCACGCAGCGGTGGGGTCCAGCATCCACAGGGTGCCGACGGTAGAAACGTAGAGCGTGTCGCCGCCGGTGTACGTCCCGGCGAGACCCGGGCTCCAGTTCGACGTGAGCCCCATAGCCCCATCGAAGACGAAATAAAGCCGGGTATCATCGCGTTCACTTCTCGACACGCCGAAGGGAGCGGGCAACCAGGCGTCGACTCCCTCCTCCTCGAGGTTCAAGCGGTAGATGAACCGGCCCGTCGCGGCCCATATGTTTTTCCCATCCCAGGCGAGGTCCCGGACCTTCTCCCGGTCGTCCACCTTTATACTGTAAGTGGGTGTGCCGTTTTCATAGGCGTTGACCGCGCCGTCCTCGTACTTGAACAGGAACCCGCCGCCTTCCTCCAGGGGCCCCCGGTACGAACCCATGTCGTATCTCTCGTCTTCAGTGATGTAGAAAAGAAAGAACGCCCTCATATTTTCCAAGTCCCGACAGTAACAAGATAACCACAAATCATATCCATTTTCAGAATAACAAAGACCTTGAACGCCAACGAAGAACTCGGTATCGCTCTCCAGCTCGTCGATTACCGGGTGATTGAAAGGTTCCACGAGGCCGGTCTCCAGGTCGTAGAGAACGAAGGGAGGCAGACCCGCCGAAATATCAGACATCAGGATCTTATCGAACGCGTAGTCCATCACTCCATCGGGCAGCGGCGCCTTCGCTATCGGCTCATAGAAGGACTGCCAACCCTCGAGGGGCAGGATGTCCTCGTAACCCCACATATACCCGGCATCCGCCAGGCACAGGGGGCACAGAGCAAGGATTAGCGCAACCGTTTTCAAACGACTACCTCACGGCACGATTTGGATGGTGTCGGCCCAGACGTGGGTCATCTCCTCGATGTAGGAGCTCGACCCGCCCACGGACACCCGCACCGAACCCTTCGCCATCTCGCTCTTGATGTACAACAGCTCGTTGGTGTGGCCGGTGAAGTGGCAGTGGACGTGGCGGCCGCGGTCGGTCACCAGCATCAGGCTGGCGTTGTCGGTGGCGACGACGTTGACCTCGATGACCTTCCCGGTGACGACGGTGGCGCCGCGGGGCGTCTCCCAGGAAAGGTCCCAGCCGAAGGCCTCCCCGCCGGTGTCGTACTCGGCCAGGAGGCGCTGGGCGCGGTCCGAGGGGCTGGCCTCCAGCTCGCGCCGGACCGACTGCTGCATCGTTGTATCCGGCGTCTGCAGCATGATGTGGTACAGGCAGTCCACCCCGCCCTCGCCCAGGTGGCCGAGCTCTGCTATTATCTGTTTTCTGGCCCCGGCCTGCGTGACGGGGTCGAAGAAGGCGTCGAAGAAGATGGGCACCAGGTCGGGGTCGCGCAGCATCCCCAGGGCCTTGACCGTCTCGGTCTGGACGGCGGGGTCGGCGGACTTGAGGCCGGGGATGTAGACCTGGGCCGGGACGTCGCCGAACTGCTGGAGGGCCGCCAGCGCCGCCTTGCGCATGTTGGGGTCGTCGTCGGTAATCATGGTCGCCAGAGGCTCGATGGCGCGGCGGGCGCCCATCCGGGCCAGCACCGGCGGAACGGCCAGGCGCACCGTGGGGTCGGGGTCCGTGCGCATGACCGCCACCAGGGCCATCGTCGCCCCCTTGTCCCCGATTTCATCCAGGGCGTCCACCACCGCCAGGCGCAGATTCGCATCCTCCAGGTAGCTCAAAGACTCGGTCAGCTCGAAGAAATAGTCCCGGTCGCCCAGGAGCGCCTTCTGCTTATGGTACTCGATGTCCCGGGCGTCGTGGACAGCGCCGCAGCCCGCGAGGACGAGCGCCAAAAGCCCGGACAGGACGAGGAGCGGCTTGCGCGGCATACACCACCTCTTGCGGCTGACACGGCCATTATAAACCAAAACGGTCCCGGCGGGGGCGAGCGTCCATGCTCGAATTCATCGAAGAAGCGGCGCGGGCCGTCTGCCATCAGCTCCCCGGCCTGACGCCGACGGTGGGCGGCGCGGCGCTTCTGTGCCGGCGCTGCGCGGGGATATACGCCGGCGCGGTCCTGGCGGCGCTCTACGTAATACTCCGGGGCGGATTGGGGAAAGGTCTGCCGGGGGGCCGGAGGAAGGCGCCCCTCTTCGTCTGGGCGGCGCCGCTGGTGGTGGACGAAATTCTGGTCAGCCTGGGCGTCTGGAGTCCGCCGGGGTGGTGGCGGCTGGCGACGGGGGCGCTGGGCGGCGCGGCGCTGATGCTTCTCGCCCTGGGCCTGCTCGGGGGGAATTGGAGCAGGGCACGGGCCCGGCGGAGCGGGCGTCATCTTGACGCGGCGGAGGGCGTCGTCGGCGGGACGGAGGGGCTGGTGCTGCCGCCGGCCGTCTGCGCCATTCTGACGGGCTGCTCGTTTTTCGGCGGGACGGGGCCGTGGGTGCTGGAGCCGCTGGGGCTCGTCGGCGTCCTGGCGGCGTTCACCACGGCGGGTGCGCTCATGCTGTCGCCGTGGCCGCCGCTGACGCGGGGGGGATGGTGGGGCTACGGCGCGGGGGCGGTTTTCATCGGCCTGGCGGCGTGGGCGGTTTTATGGATTCTGCACGGGTGAGAGCTAGCGCGGCTTCCCTCTCCCTCCGGGAGAGGGATTGAGGGTGAGGGCTGCCTCATAAAAACGGCGGGGATTGTATCTGCGACCGAAGGTTATATGGGCCCGAAGGGATAACTGCGACCGAAGGTAATCCCCGCCCTGCATTTTCACCGCGAAGCGGTGTAGGGCGGCTCTTCTACGAGCCGCCGTTTTCCGGCGGGATATGTAAGGCAAAGCGGCGGGACGTGGAAGTCCCGCCCTACATCATCGCAGCCGGTGGTTTAAAAAAACGGCGGGGATGGAATCCCCGCCCTACATTCAGGTATACGGCAATGAATAAAATGGGCGGGGTACGGAGTCCCCGCTCTACGATAAACGCACACACCCGGCGGCTACTCGGTGATGTCCTCCAGCACCGCCTCGCGCAGATACCGCGCCGCGTCCTCCGGCTTCGTCGGGTTGATGTAGAAGCCGGTCCCCCACTCGAAACCGGCCACCTTCGTCAGTTTCGGCATGACCTCGATGTGCCAGTGGTAGGCCAGCAGGTCCGTCCCGCGGCCGTTGGTGGGCGTGTTGTGGATGATGAAATTGTACGGCGGCGAGTCCAGCGTGACCGCCAGGCGCCGCAGTGTCTCCGACAGGATTTCCGCTAAAAGCCCCAGGTCGTTGTCGCGCTCGAAAAGCGGCCGGTGCGTCTTGGGCAGAATCCAGGTCTCGAAGGGGAAGCGCGGCGCGAAGGGCTCCAGCGAGATGAACTCCTCGTTCTCGCACACCACCCGCTCCGCCTGCTCCATCTCCTGGATGATGATGTCGCAGAAGACGCAGCGTTCCTTCCAGCCGTAATAAATCTTCGCCCCCTCGAGCTCCTCGGAGACGCGCTTGGGGACGATGGGGGTGGCGATTAGCTGGGAGTGGGAGTGGTGGAGGGAGGCCCCGGCCGCCTTGCCCTCGTTCTTGAACACCAGGATGTAGCGGAAGCGGGGGTCGCGGGTGAGGTCTACTATTCGCTGGCGGTAGCTGCCGACGACCAGCTCGACCTGCTTCGGCGGAAGCTGGTGCAGCCGCCGGTCGTGGCGCGGGTTCTCGATGATGACCTCGTGGGCTCCCACGCCGTTCATCATGTCGTACATGCCCACGCCGTGGCGGTCCAGGTCCCCCTCTATGCGCAGGGCGGGGAACTTGTTCGGCACGACGCGCACCTGCCAGCCGGGGGTGTTGGGCTCCCGCCCGTCCGCGCCGTCGGCGTTGACGGTGTAAATTTCCGGGGGGGTCAGGGCCTCGTTGCCCTCGCAGAAGGGGCAGTTCGGGCTGCCGCTTTCCTCGTGGACGGCGGCGAAATCGGAGGGACGCTTACCCCTCTCCGAGGAGATGATTACCCACCGGCCGATAATGGGGTCGCGCCGCAGTTCGGGCAAGGGGCCCTCCGGGATGACGCACGGGCGAGGTGACGTTCAGGGGCGTATGTTTTTTACGAAGTATAGCACAGGGCGGCCGGGGATTATCAAGCGAACGGCGGTCCGTGCACCGCCGTTTTAACAGAAGCAATAAACAGGCCAACCCTCACTGCGGGAGGGTGGCCCCTTCGACGGGAGCGGTCGGCTCCGGCACCGCCGGGGTCTCCGTGGGGGCGGTCGGTCCGGGCACCGCCGGGCCGCCGAGCGGGATGAGGTCCACCAGGTGGGTCAGGTACAGCCCCTGGTCCAGCATCCACTGGGCCATCCGCACGTCGGGGCTGTCCTCGGGCCCGGCCTCGACGATGCCCTCCAGGACGGCCTTCGATTCGTCGGGACGCCCGAGCCAGCCCAGGATGCGCGAGGTCTCCAGCTTCGCCGCGGTCGCCAGGTAGTTGTCCTGTTCGGCGGCCAGGCCCTGGTAGTACTCCAGCGCCTCGGGGAGCTGGCCCCGTTCGAGCATCACGGAGCCGAGGGTGTAGCGCGCCTGCTGCCGGAGCGGGTCGAACTCGCTCGTCGAAACCTGGGTCAGCTTCTCCTCCGCCTGGTCCAGATTCCCCAGGTGCAGGGCGCACATACCCACGTAGAGGACGGCGGTGTCGCGGTCGAAATCGGTCCCCGGGTCCTGCGCCACCTCGTTGAAGATGGCCAGCGCCTCGGAGAGCCGCTGCTGCGTCTCCTCGGGAGTGGGCTCGACCCACACCGGCTTCGAGTTCTCGCCCTCGGGGTACTCCTGGTGCCCCTCGAAGGCCATCCCGTAGCTCTGTATGCCCTGGGCCACGCGCAGGGCCGTGCGCGACTCCGGCGGGCCGGCTTTGATGATGAAGAAGGCGATGACCGCCAGCGCCACGATGACGCCGACGAGTATGTTGACGATTAGGTTGCGCCGCTTCTTGTCGTGCGCGTCCGCCCTGGAGTAGAGCTCGCGGAGGTCCTCGGCGCGCTCGTCCCTGGATTTGGGATTTACCATCTCAGCGCTCCCCGGTTATGAACGTCCTCGCCAGGTCCACGTACCCGGCGGCGTGCTTTTTCTGACCCAGAATCTCTTCGGGGGTGAGGTGGCGGACCACCCGTCCCGGCACCCCCAGGACCATGGAGCCCGGCGGGATTATCTTCCTCGGCGGGACGAGCGACCCCGCCCCGATGAGCGAGCCCTCGCCGATTTCGGCCCCGTTGAGGATGACCGCCCCCATGCCTATAAGGCAGCCGTCGGCGATGGTGCAGGCGTGGATGACCGCCCGGTGGCCGATGGTGACGTCGGCGCCGATGATGGTCGGCCGGTCGTGGTCCACGTGGACCACGGTGAGGTCCTGAACGTTGGTGCGCGCGCCGATTTCTATGCGGGCGATGTCCCCGCGCAGCAGACAGCCGTACCAGATGCTCGCGTCGGCGGCGGCCCGCACGTCGCCGATGACGTCCGCCGACGGGGCGACGAAGACCGAGGGGTCGAGGTCGGGTTCCGTGCCCAGATAGGCGTAGAGGGGCATTTTTAAAGGTGGTTCACGGGCCGCGCGATTGTACCCGCGCCGGGGCGGTGTGTCAACCGGGACGGCGGTCCGCACCGGTCCGTCGAAATTGCGCCGACGTAGGGGCGGGGCGTAGGACGAGTCCTCTGTGCCCGCCCGCG
>CAYTCV010000043.1:0-16035 GCA_964436465.1 uncultured bacterium | reverse complement strand
GTCGTGAGATGTTGGGTTAAGTCCCGCAACGAGCGCAACCCTCGTCGTTAGTTGCCATCAGTTCGGCTGGGCACTCTAGCGAGACTGCCGGTGACAAACCGGAGGAAGGTGGGGATGATGTCAAGTCCTCATGGCCCTTACACCCAGGGCTGCACACGTGCTACAATGGTCGGTACAAAGGGTAGCTAAGCCGCGAGGTGGAGCAAATCCCATAAAGCCGGCCTCAGTTCGGATTGGAGTCTGCAACTCGACTCCATGAAGGAGGAATCGCTAGTAATCGCGGATCAGCATGCCGCGGTGAATACGTTCCCGGGCCTTGTACACACCGCCCGTCAAGCCATGGAAGCCGGGGGTACCCAAAGCCAGTGTCCTAACCGCAAGGAGGGAGCTGTTTAAGGTAAAACCGGTGACTGGGGCTAAGTCGTAACAAGGTAGCCGTACCGGAAGGTGCGGCTGGATCACCTCCTTTCTAAGGCGAGGGGGCCGGCAGGGGAGCCGCGCGAGCGGAACCCCAACCCAAATGCCGGACCGGAGGAGTCCTCCGAAAACCCCTTTCCAGGTCGATGCGTGTCACCCGCCCTTTTAGGGCGAACAAAGGCCGGAACCAAAAGACGGTCCCTACCAGCTTTCAAAGACCATAGCACCCCCAAGGCCGCCCACCAAGGGCGGCCTTTTTGCTATGAAAAATCATCATTAAAACGTGTTATTATAAAAAGGTGTTTCAGAGTCTTTTAATAAAGGAGTTGATATGAAGTGGTTAGAGGTAGCCTCAAGGTTGGCTGTGCTGCTTGTATTAGTGATTCTAGTGCTTATTCTGTTGAAAGTGGAGATCTTACCCTCGCCGAAGCCAGAACCCGTTCGCTACGAATACTCTATTGCTACACCAAACGACTTTTTACTGGAAACTGAATTAAATAGAATGGGAAGACAAGGATGGCAAGTAGTATTTGCCAGACGGGCAATGGATTCCTTGAACATGGCGTCCTATGAGATGATTCTGATGCGAGAGGCCCCGTAGAAGGGCATCCCATATTCCGTAGGGGCGGGTGTCCACACCCGCCCGCGATTTTCCATCGTGATGTAGCCCAAATGTAGGCGACTCCTCCGCGGGCCGCCGCGTTATACCCCCGTACCCCAATCCGCAACGAACAGGTTGCGATGACGTAGGGGCCGACCGGCGGTGCGCCGTTCAGGTTGGCCCGTTTTTCACCCCGGCCCGTCGGCAACCCCCTCCCTAGCCCTCCCCCCAGAGAGGGGAGGGGATTTACGCCTGCCCTCGCACGGGGCGGGGAAATCTCCACCCGCGTGCTCCGTGGCGCATCCCTCCGACCGGTGCTATAATCCCCCCGCTGCCGGGATGGCGGAATGGGTAGACGCAGCGGACTTAAAATCCGCCGGGCGAAAGCCCGTGCCGGTTCGAGTCCGGCTCTCGGCACCAACCAGAACCAATATAACTTTTGGCGCCCGCGACTTCGTTTTTTTTGCGCCGGACCCTTCATTCCGGGGAGAAGAAACCGTTTTCCGGCGTATTTGAAAGGGAATCGCACGTTCGAGCGGCGGATTGACCCGTTGACCCCCGGGGCGTTTGTCTCTATAATCATCGCGAACCTTCCCCCGAGGTGCCGCGAATGAACGAGGGTCCCAAGCCGCCGCGCGCCGTCCTTCGGGCGCACAAGAGGATCGAGGAGCCCCAACAGCTCATTTTCGGGCGGCGCACCTGGGAAAAAGCCCTGACCGTTGTCTGGCTCCTGGCGACCATCGGCTTCTTCGCCTGGAGCATGTTCGGTCAGGGCAAGATGGCGACCATCTCCCTCGAAATCGGCATCCTGTTGATATCATTTAAAATCGCCTGGTCCATCGTGCGCAATGCGAAGATAAACCACTACGAGTTCTGGATTCTCCAGACCCTGGATTTCAAGCTGAACGACCTCCGGCACGACATGCGCCGTCAGCGGATAAAGATTGACTCCCTCGAGGCGGAGCTGAAGCGGCTCGGGGTGGACAATTCGGTGTCGCCGGAAGAAACGGATGTGCCGCCGCGCCGGGCCGATGAGGCCTGACGCGCAGGTGAAGCTCAACCCGGAAGCGGATTTATAAAAAAGAAGGGACGCCCCTTGAAAAAACTCCCGCTCGCCGATTCATCCAAGGCCGTCATTCTCGTGGCCAACGGCTTCGTCCCGGCGGAGAAACCCCTCGAGCCGCGTCAGCTTCTGGCGGCCGTTCTGGTCGTGGAGAAGGAGCGGCTCACCGCCATGGGCCTCGACGTGAAGAAGATGCTCGCCAGCGCGAAAAAGGCGCTTATTTCCGACGCACCCGACCCCGCCCGCACCGACGATGTCCCCCTGTCCGACGAGACACAGGCCGTCGTGATGGGCGCCGTCGAGCTGGCGACCCTCCAGCAGGCCGAGGCGGTGGAGAGTTACCACCTGACCGTGTCTCTCGTCCGCCGCGGCGGGAAGACCGTGCGCGACTTTCTGGCGAAGGCCGGCGTCGAGCCCGACGGATTCGCCGACGCTCTCACTGTGAATCCCGAGGTCTGGCAGCCCCGGAAGGCATCGCTCCTCGACTCCATCGGGGAGGACTGGGTGCAGATGGCCGCCCAGGGGAAAATCGCGCCCCGGGTGGGCCGCGATGAAGACGTGGAACGCCTGGTCGAGATTCTCCTGCACAAGGAGAAACACGACCCTCTGCTCATCGGGCCTCCCGGAGTGGGCAAGAGCACCATCGTGGAGCAGCTCGCCCTGCGGCTGGCGGCCGGGGATGTCCCCGAACGCCTGCGGGGACTGCGGCTGATTCACATCCACCCGGACCGCATGTTCGCCGGAGTCAACGACCTGCCCGCCTTCACCGCCCGGGTAAAAGAGCTGGAGGACGAGGCCGCCGACGGCAAGACCCTCCTCTTTTTGGACGACATCCACCGCTACGTCATCGACGAGAACGGCAACTTCAACCCGGCGCTGGCCAACGTGGTCAAGTCGCTTCTGGTTCACCCCCAGGTTACCGTCATCACCGCCACGCTGACGGAGCAGTACTACAATTATGTGGAGAGCGACCCGGCTCTGGGGCGGCGGTTCGCCCTGATGCGCGTCAACGAGCCGGACGAGAAGACCGCGCTCAAGATGATGGAGAACACCGCCGCCGAGCTCGAGGCCTACCACGGGGTGAAAATCACCCGGGCGGCCCTCGAGGGGAGCGTCCGTCTCGCCGGCTCCTTCCTGCGCGAGCGCCGGTTCCCCGACGCCGCCATCGACGTCCTGGACCAGGCCTGCGCCCGGACTTACCTCACCCGCGGCGGCGGGGACAAAGAGCCCCAGGTCCGCCTGGCCCAAATCGAGGAGACCGTCGCCGAGATGACCGGCATACACTCGCCGGGCATCACCGCCGACTTCCGCGAGAAGTACCGCCGGCTGGAGGAGTTCCTCCTGGAACGCGTCATCGGCCAGGAGGACGCCGTCCGGAGAATCTCCGGCGTCATCCGCTACGCCAAGAGCAAGTTCGACCTCCACGCCGCGAGGCCGGACGGGGTGTTTCTGTTCATCGGCCCCGCGGGCAGCGGCAAGACCAAGATGGCCAAGTCCATCTCGGAGTTCTTCTTCGGCGAAGAAGGAGCCTTGCTGGACTTCCGCCTGGGGCAGCTCGACCCGGAGAAGGAACTGGCCCAGCTCAACGGGAACGAGGGGCCGACACTGGTGAACTTCATCCACCAGCAGCCCAACTCCGTGGTGATGTTCGACAACATCGACCGGGCCCACCCCGACACGCGGGAATGGGTCCGCCGAATCATATCCCAGGGGTGGGGCCAGGACAGCGCCGGCAGCCGGGTCCACCTGTCCGACACCATCATCATCCTGACCGCGCTACGGGGGGCCTTCGTGGAGCGGGAGGCCGCCCTGGGCTACGCCGACTCGGGCGACTTCCTCTCCGACCCGACCAAGGTGCGCCTCGAGCTGGAGAAGGACCTCGGCGCCGACTTTTTGAACCACGTGGACGAGATTATCTTCTTCCGCCACCTCACCGAGGAAGACTGCTTCAACATCGTCAAGGACAAGCTCCTGCCCCAGGCTCAGAAGCTTCTGCGGACCCAGCGCATCTACCTGGACGTGACCGACCGGGCCCTGAAGTACATCGCCGACGAGGGACACTCGAGCACCTTCGGCGCCAGCTACCTGAAAAACACCTTCCAGCGTCTGGTTCTGGTTCCCACGGCCACCAAGGCCGTGGAGGCCCCGACGGGCCGGCTCACGCACATCCGGGTCACCCTGCGGGGCGGCACCCTGGTGGTCAGCCGCGGCCGCAACTGAGCATGAGCTTTCTACACACCTTCCTTCACCGCGGCATCTCGGTAAAGGTCGTCCCCCACAGCCACGGGGACGTGCGCGACATACGCCTCCCCTATTGGCTCATCACGCTGGGCGGGCTCGTGGCCGTCGGAATCATAACCGGCCTGGTGATTCTGGGCGTGAACTACGCCCAGAAGGTGGTGGACGAGAATCGGCTGGCGGAGCTGCGCGAGCGGACTAAAACCCAGGACGAGCAGCTTCAGTACTTCGACCAGGAAATCGGGGACCTCCAGCGCTCCCTGGCCCAGCTCGAGCAGAAGAAGGAGATGCTGGCCGAGCTCCACCCCACGCTGTCCCTGGAGCACCCCGACGTGCTGGAGGACCGCCTGGCCGCCTTCGAGTCCAGCCTCCCCCTGGAGGCCATCCAGTCGGGCGCCGAGTCGGGCAAGACGGCCATCGGGAGGCTCGTCGAGCGGGCCGGGGACCTGACCGGAACCCTGGGGGACATCGAGAGCTTCCTGGCGGCCGACGCCGCCCGGCAGCGCTTCACCCCCAGCATCCGGCCCGTGGACGGCGAGCACTGCTGGGTCACCGCCGGGTTCGGCAACCGGATGAGCGAGTTCACCGGTCGCAACTACTTCCACCGCGGAATCGACATCACCGCGCCGCCGGGGACGCCGGTCATCGCCCCGGCCGACGGGACGGTCACCTTCGCCGACCACGAGGGCAACTTCGGCCTGAAGCTGGTCATCGACCACGGGGGGTACTTCGAGACGGTGTACGCGCACCTGAGCCGGGTGTACGTCCATCCCGGCGACGAGGTGAAGCGGGGGGACGCCATCGCCGCCGTGGGCACCACCGGGCGGACGCTGGGGCCCAAACTGCACTACGAGGTGCTGCGGGGCGGCCGCAACCTGGACCCCGCACGGTTCTTCCTCCCCGAGGCCGGCATGGCCGCCGCGGGTGGCGGGGCGTAACTTTCGGCTCGTGGATTTGATTCAATGCAGGGCGGGGAATTCCATCCCCGCCGTTTTTTCGAAGGAAGCCCTCACCCTTTGTCCCTCTCCCACGGGGAGAGGGAAAGCGGGCCGACCTGAACGGCGCGCCGTCGGTCGGCCCCTACGAGGCTTACATCGGTGACTGACGATTTAACGTAGGGCGGGGATTCCCATCCCCGCCGTTTCTACCCCCCTCCCTAGCCCGTAAGCGCGCTTCCCCCAAAAGGGGGGAGGGGACATGCGGGCGACTGTGGAGGACTCGTTCTACCGGTCGCCCCTACGATGTGCTATTTCTCATTGTGAACGAACTTAGAGGCGGGCTTCGGCGCCCGCCATTTTTATAAGACGACTTCCTCGGCCTGTTCTATTCCTTCTCCTCTGTCGCCGCCTCGTCCTCCACCAGGACCGCCACCGCCGAGAGGGCGTCCCCCTCACCGAAGCGCATCAGCCGCACCCCCTGGGTGTTGCGCCCCATGACGGAGACGTCGCCGGCCGCGATGCGGGTGACCATCCCGCCCTCGGAAATCAGCAAAAGCTCCTCGTCGCCGCCGATGAGGCGCATCATGACCACCGGGCCGTTGCGCAGGGTGGTCTTGATGTTGATGACGCCGAGGCCGCCGCGGTTCTTCAGCGGGTACTCCTCCAGGGGCGTCCGCTTGCCGTAGCCGTTGGCGGTGGCGACCAGGATTTCGGAATCGCCGTCCCCGGCGGGCTCCACTACGGCCATGCCCACCACGGCATCCTCGGGCTCGGTCAGGCGGATGCCGATGACCCCGCCCGCGGCGCGCCCCATGGGGCGGGTCTGCACCTCCTCGAACCGGATGGCCCGGCCGTTGCGCGTGGCCAGAAGGACGTGCTGTCGGCCGTCGGTGGGCCGCACCCCGATGAGTCGGTCGTCGGATTGAAGACCGATGGCGATGATGCCGCCCTTGCGCGGGTTGGCGAAGGCGGAGAGCTTGGTTTTCTTCACCATCCCCCGGGCCGTGGCCATGACGAGGTAGGTCTCCTCGTCGTTCAGGTCGGGGACCGGCACCACGGCCGTTATTTTCTCCCCCTCGTCGAGCTCGAGGAGGTTGACGATGGCGGTCCCCCGCGCCAGGCGCGAGGCCTCGGGTATCTGGTAAATCTTCAGCCAGTAGCACCGCCCGTCGGTGGTGAAGCACAGCAGGTGGTCGTGGGTCCGGGCGATGAAGAGCTGCTCGACGAAGTCCTCTTCCTTGGTCTGGATGCCGGTGACACCGACGCCGCCCCGCCCCTGGGCCCGATAGGCATCGGGCTGCATCCGCTTGACGTAGCCCTCCCGGGTGAGCGCCACCAGGGTGCTCTCGTCGGCGATGAGGTCGGTGGCTTCCATGTCGGTCAGGGAACCCTCGACGATGCTCGTCCGGCGCTCGTCCGAGTACTTTTTCGCCACCTCGGTGAGCTCTTCCTGGATGACGTTCTTGATTTTCTGCTGGTCGCCCAGGAGCTCCTCGAGGCGGGCGATGGTCCGGGTGAGCTCGTCGTAGGAATCGGCGAGCTTTTTATGCTCCAGGGCCACCAGCCGCGACAGGCGCATCTCGAGGATGGCCTTGGCCTGGGGCTCGGAGAGGGACCAGCCGTTAATCAGGCTGTTCTGCGCCGTGGCGGTATCCGGGGAGGAGCGCAGGGTGGCCACTATACGGTCCATGTCGCCCAGTGCGACCAGGAGGCCCTCGACGATGTGGGCCCGGCGCTTCGCCTGGTCCAACTCGTACCGGCTCCGTCGCTCCACCACCTCTATTCGGTGGTCGACGAACCGGCCCAGGAGGTCCGCGAGGTTCAGGTACTGCGGCTCGCCCGACACCAGCGCCAGGTTGATGACCCCGAAGGTGGTCTGAAGCTGGGTGTGCCGGTAGAGGTGGTTGAGGATGATTTCGGGATTCGCCTCTTTCTTGAGCTCCACCACGACGCGCACGCCCCGGCGGTCCGACTCGTCGCGCAGGTCGGAAACGCCGTCCACGGCTTTCGAGCGCACCAGGTCGGCGATTTGCTCCACGAGGCGGGACTTGTTCACCTGGTAGGGAATTTCGGTGATGACTATGCGCGACTTGCCTTTTTTAGACTCCTCCACGGTCGCCCGGCCGCGCACGGTCAATTTCCCGCGCCCGGTGGAGTAGGCTTCGACGAGGCCCTCGCGGCCCATGATGATGCCGCCCGTCGGAAAATCCGGACCGGGAACGAGCTGCATCAGCTCACCCAGGCTCACCCCGGGGTCGTCTATATAGCGCACCAGGGCCCGGCACACCTCGCCCAGGTTGTGGGGCGGCATGTGGCTCGCCATGCCCACGGCTATTCCCGTGGAGCCGTTTATCAACAGGTTCGGGATGCGCGACGGCAGGACGACCGGCTCGTTGAGCGACGCGTCGAAGTTGGGGACGAAGTCCACCGTTTCCGAGTCGATGTCGGCGAGCATCTCCTCGGCCAGCTTGCTCAGGCGCGCCTCGGTGTAGCGCATCGCCGCGGGGGGGTCGCCGTCCAGGGAGCCGAAGTTGCCCTGGGGGTCCACCAGGGGGTAGCGGCTGGTGAAGTCCTGCCCCAGGCCCACGAGGGTGTCGTAGAGCGCCTGGTCGCCGTGGGGGTGGAACTTACCCATGGCCTCGCCGACGATGCGGGCCGCCTTGCGGTGCGGCTTGTTGGAGGCCAGGCCCAGGCCCTGCATGGCGTAGATGAGGCGGCGATGAACCGGCTTGAGGCCGTCCCGGACGTCGGGCAGGGCGCGCCCGACGATGACGCTCATCGCGTAGGAGAGATAGCTCCGGCGCATTTCTTCGTCAACGGAGACCTTCTGGATGGACTGTTCGCGCAGGGTCATTTTATGTGGGGTTGGTGTGTGGTGGGAGGGAATCCTTTAACGGGGGTACGATAGCATTAACTCCCTTGAAAGTCAACGCTTTTCGCCATTTTCCGGCTTCGCCGGCGCAGTTATTAAGCGGTCCGGTTTCCAGCGAGATAATAACGGTTTTCCCCCTGGGACGCCGTCACCCCCGGGGCGCATTTTTACCGGAGGCGTAACTCCGTTTCGTCCGGGGTGGAACTTCGTTTATTCCCGGCGGTATGGTACAATACGTCTCCCGCCCCGCTGGCGGAAACGAGCGGGGGTAATCCGCGGCGCTGAGCTGAGAAGGCCGCCAACCCTGAACCGAGCGCAACGGCTCGCCGTCGCGTGTTCTGCCCTCGGCAAACCGAGCGTAGCGAGATACGCCCCCGGCTAATCGCGAAGCCTGGAGTGGTCACACCACAACCGTGAGGTGCCGCTATGGTCATGCGCGCCATGCGCGAGAAGATGAAGCCGATTCTCTGGATAGCCATCATCGGCTTTCTGGGGACCATCGTCTTCGCCTGGGGCATGAGCTACTCGCAGGGGGGCGGTTGCCAGAAGACGACCGTCGTCCTCGTCGTCAACGGCGAGGAGGTTCCGTACTTCGAGTACTACCAGCTCGCCGAGGGCCTCTTCCGCCGGTACGTGGCGAACGAGCGCTCCCGCATGGGTGACTTCTACGACCCGTCCGTGGAGCCCGCGCTGCGCGACCAGGCCGGCCGGGACGCCATCGAGCTCATCATCGAGGACTACGTGGTCCGGCAGAAGGCCACGGAGTGGGGCCTCACGGTTACCGATGAGGAGGTCAGCCAGACCATCGAGCAGGCGCCCTACTTCCACGGGGACAACGGGGCCTTCGACCGTAACCTCTACGATGCCTTCCTGCACGACCAGGGCACTACCGACGATGAGTACCGCCGGCAGCTCGGGCGGCAGCTCCTGGTGGAGAAGGTCCACTCCATCATCTTCGACTCGGTCTACGTCCCCGAGCCCATGGTGCGAGCCGAATTCCTCGATACGAACCAGTTCGCCTCCGCCGACTTCACGAAAATCGCCTACGGCGATTTCGTGGGTGACGTCGTGCTAGACGAGGCCGAGACGCGCGCGTACTACGACGCCCACCCCGACGAGTTCATGGCCCCGGCCCAGGCCACCGTGGACTACATCGCTCTCGTTTTCGACGACCTCTATTCGCGGGTGGAGCTCACCGACGAGAACCTGCAGGCCTACTACGAGCAGGTGAAGGACGAGGAGGCCTCCGCCGGTAGAATCCACGTGCGTCATATCCTGTTTACCGTCCCGCCCGACGCCGATGAGAAAACCGTCGAGGCGGCCCGGGCCAAGGCGGTTGCCCTCATCGAGCGGCTGAACGGCGGGGCCGATTTCGAACAAATCTTCGACGAGTACGCGGCCCAGGCTCCGAGCCCGACCGGAGAGGTGCCCGCAGTCGTCGCCGAGGACCTGGGCTTCTTCGGGCCCGGCGAGATGGTTCCCGAGTTCGAGGAGGCCGCCTACGCCCTCGAGCCCGGCGCCGTGAGCCAGGAGCCGGTGAAAACCGAGTACGGATGGCACATCATCCGCCGGGAACCCGACGTGCCGACCTTCGAACAGATGCGGAGCGAGCTGGAGAACCGCCTGCGGATGGACCAGGCGCTCTCCGCCATGGACAAGTTCCAGGGCACGCTGTCCCAGGCGCTATACGAGGGCAAGAGCCTGGCCGAGGCCGCGGCCCTCATCCCCGGGGTGGAGGTCCAGCGGGCGGGGCCCTTCGCCCAGGACGCCATCATCATCGACCCGAAAATCGGTCGGTTCGACCAGTTCCGCGACACCGCCTTCAAGCTGGAACCGGGGCAGGTCTCCGGCATCCTCACCCGGACCCACGAGGACCCCACCGACCCCGACGCGGCGTTCAAGCACGACTTCTACGTCCTGTCCGTGGTGGAGCGGACCCCGGAGAAACCGTACCCCTTCGAGGATATCCGGGGCCGGGTGGAGGCCAAGGTCCTCAACCAGAAGGCCTGGGACATGGCGGAAAAGCACGCCGGGGAGCTCGAGACCCTGGCGCAGGAGGTCGGGCTGGACCGCGCCGCCGGTGAAATGGGCGATAAAGTCATCTCCGCCGACCAAATCACCCGGCAGGGGAACATCCCCGGCTTGGGCACCGCCCCCGTGGCGGCCCGCACCGCCTTCGAGCTGAAGCCCGACGAGCTCTCAGGCGTGGTCCGCGACCGCGACGGCTTTTACATCGTCCGCGGGCGGAACGTCTCCGAGCCCTCGCCCCTGGCCTACGGCAGCCGTCTGGAGGGCCTGCGCCGGGACATGATTATGGTCGTCAAGAACTCCTTCTACCGGGCCTGGGTGGATTCGCTGGTGGCCCGGGCCGAGGTGGAGAACCACCTGGAAGAAATCCTGGCCGACATCGCCCAGCGGCACGCCGAGGCGGAACGGGCGGCCCAGGAGAAAGAGGGCGACCGGAATGCGGCCGACTACGGCTACTAGGCCGACGGTCCGCGGATAGATAAAAATGGGGCGGGCTGCGGCCCGCCCTTTACAGGCAAGGAGGCGAGGGATTATCTCCCCGAAGGTCTCGGGCGATTCTCCTCATCCGGAATGACTTCCACGTCCGACGCCATACGTGTCCGCTTCGCGCCCAGCCCCACGGGGCACCTCCACGTGGGCCACGTGCGCACCGCCCTGTACAACTTCCTCCTCGCCCGGGGAACGGGCGGGGTGTACATCCTGCGCATCGAGGACACGGACGTGGAGCGCTCGACGCCGGAGTCGCTCGCCGCAATTTTAGATGCGCTGAAGTGGCTGGGGCTGGACTGGAACGAGGGCCCGGACGTGGGCGGCCCCTGCGCGCCTTACCTCCAGAGCGAGCGGTACGACCTGTATCGGGAAAAAGCCCGGAGGCTCCTGGAATCCGGCGCCGCCTACCCCTGCTTCTGCTCCCCCGAGGAGCTGGACGCCGAGCGGGAGGAGGCGCACGCGCGCAAGGAGGCCTACCGCTACTCCGGCCGCTGCCGGGGTCTCGACCGGGACGAGGCCCGGCGCCGCATGGAAGCCGGCGAGCCATACGCCGTGCGCTTCGCCGTTCCGGAGGGTGAGACCGTCTGGGTGGAGCCGACCCAGCGCGGACGGGTCTCCTTCTCCAACGCCGACATCGAGGACTTCATCCTCTGGCGCCGGCCGTCGGTCGCCGAAGGGCACCCGCTCTACAACTTCACCGTCACCGTGGACGACGTCGCCATGGATATAACCCACGTGCTGCGGGGCGACGACCACATCTCCAACACGCCCAAGCAAATCCTCATCTACCGGGCGCTGGGGGCGGAGCCGCCGGTCTTCATCCACCTGCCCATGATTCTGGGCCCTGACCGCCAGAAGCTCTCCAAACGCCACGGGGCCACGTCGCTGGCCGAGTTCCGCCGCCAGGGATACCTCCCCGAAGGGCTGGTGAACTACCTGGCGCTCCTGGGCTGGAATGAGGGGACGGAGCGGGAGCTCTACACGCTGGACGAGCTCGTCGCCGCCTTCTCCACGGAGCGCATCTCCAACACCGCCGCCGTCTTCGACTACGACAAGTGCCGGCACGTCTCCGGCGAGCACCTGCGGATGCTCCCCCCCGAGGAGCGCGCCCGCCGGGCGCTGCCCCTCCTCCATGAGGCCGAAGCGGTGCCTTCGACCGTGACCGAGGGCGGCGAGGGCTGGGAGCGTCTGGTGGACATCATCGACCGCGTCGGCGACCGGGCCAAGCTTTTAGCCGACTACGCATTCTACGTCCGGCCTTTTTACTTTCCGCCCGCGGGCTACGACGAGGCGGCGGTGAAGAAGGTTCTGGGTAAAGAGGGCGCATCCGCCCGTCTCGCCGAGGCGCGGCGCCTGTTCGAGACCACGACCTTCGAGCACGACGCCCTGGAGGAGGCCTTCCGCGCGAAGGCCGAGGAGCTGGGCGTGGGGCTGGGGAAGCTGGTCCAGCCGGTGCGGGTGGCGCTCACCGGCGGAACGGTGGGAATAGGCCTTTTCGAGACCGTAGTGCTGGTGGGGCGCGAGGAGACCCTGGCGCGCATCGACGCCGGCCTCGGTTTCATCGGCGGGTGATTGCCGGATGGGATGGCCGACGGCCCCCCGCGGGGTCTTTTTTTACGCCCGTCGTGGAAGGCTGAACGCCCCCTCGGGCGGGGTTGACAAGGTGCCGCGTCCGCGTTAGACTTGCCCCGGCTTACGGAACTCGGGGCGGATTAACCTTAAAATATCAACAAATTACGCCCCTCGACACCCACTCGGCAACGCGCCGGTCTCTCGCAAAAAAGGAGTCGACGTGTCCATCACCCCCCAAGAGGTCCTCCCGACCCTGAAGAAGTACATGCTGGCCGACGGTTACGATGACCTGGTCTTCGACCTGGAGCGCTCCAAAGGCGCCGTCATCTACGACAAGCTCAACGACCGCGAGCTTCTCGACTTCTTCACCTGCTTCGCCAGCTCGCCCATCGGGTACAACCACCCGAAGCTCACCGCGCCCGACTTCCTGAAGGAGCTGGCCCGGGTGGCGGTGAACAAGCCGTCCAACTCCGATATCTACACCACGGAGATGGCGGAGTTCGTGGCGACCTGGGCGCGCATCGCCATGCCCGATTACCTGAAGCACCTGTTCCTGGTCTCCGGCGGAGGACTGGCGGTGGAGAACGCGCTGAAGGCCGCCTTCGATTACAAGACCCGGCGCAACCTCCAGGACGGCGTCTGGAGGGACGACGCCGAGGCCCAGGCCCACGAGAACGAGCTGGTGGTCATCCACTTCAAGCAGGCCTTCCACGGCCGCACCGGCTACACCCTGTCGCTGACCAACACCGCCGACCCCCGCAAGTACAAGTACTACCCGAAGTTCGACTGGCCCCGCATCAACTCTCCCGGCATCAACTTCAACCTCCCCGAGCCGGAGCGGTGGGAGCTCTGCGCCGAGCAGGAGGAGCTGGCGGTCGAGGAGATTCGCGCCGCCATGGCCAAGCATCCCCACGGTGTCGCCGCCGTCATCATCGAGCCCATCCAGGCCGAGGGTGGGGACCGCCACTTCCGTTTCGAGTTCCACCACAAGCTGCGCGAACTGGCCGACGAGGCCGACGCCCTTTTAATCCACGACGAGGTCCAGACGGGCTTCGGGCTGACGGGGAAGTTCTGGGCCTCGGAGCATCTGGGCGTCCGGCCGGACATCGTCGTCTTCGGCAAGAAGAGTCAGGTGTGCGGAATCATGGCCGGGGAGAAGGTGGACCGGGTCAAGTACAACGTCTTCTCCGCCGAGGCGGCGCCCGACGGGTCGGTCCCCGGCTCCAGCCGCCTCAACTCCACCTGGGGCGGGAACCTGGTGGACATGGTCCGCTGCCGGGCGTACCTCGAGGTCATCGAGGAGGAGCGCCTGGTGGAGAACGCCGCCCGCGTGGGCGCCCACCTGCTCGAGGGGCTCCACTCCGCCATCGAGGGGACGGAGGCCACCGGGGCGCGGGGCCTGGGCCTGATGATAGCCTTCGATATGCCCACGGGCGAGGAGCGGGCCAGGGCCTGGAAGGCGATGTACGACCGCGGGCTGTTCGCCATCACCTGCGGGGCGCGCTCCATTCGTTTCCGGCCGCCGTTGAATTTGACGGAGGCGCAGGCGGACCGGGGGCTCGCCATAGTCCGCGAGGCGCTCAGGTCGCTCTAGATTTCGGTTTTTTCCCTCCTTCCAACCTATCGGTCCCGCGACCGGATGGGTGCCCCGCGGCGACGGGGCGGTCATGAGCATAGACTATCTGCGGGGAATGCTTTCCGAGAGGCTGGAGAGCGCGCGTAAGGCCGGAACCTATAAAAAAGAGCAGTTGATTACCACCCGCCAGGGGACCCGCATATCCGTGGAGCCCGCGGGCGAGGTAATCAACTTCTGCGCCAACAACTACCTCGGGCTGTCCGGGAACGAGGCCCTCGTCGAGCGGGCGAAGGAGGCGCTGGACCGCTACGGCTTCGGCCTCTCCTCGGTGCGGTTCATCGTCGGCACCCACAAAATCCACAAGGAGCTGGAAAGCCGCGTGGCGGCCTTCGTGGGCAAAAAGGACGCCATTCTGTATTCCAGCTGCTTCGACGCCAACGGCGGACTGTTCGAGGTGCTCTTCGACGACCGGGACGCCGTCCTCTCCGACGCCCTCAACCACGCCTCCCTCATCGATGGAATCCGCCTGTGCAAGGCCCAGCGCTTCCGGTACGACCACCTCGACATGCAGGACCTGGAGGACGAGCTCATCCGCGCCCGCCAGGCCCGGATGAAGGCCATCGTCACCGACGGCGTATTCAGCATGGACGGCGAGATGGCGCCCCTGCCGCAAATCTGCGACCTGGCCGAAGAGCACGACGCTCTGGTCATCGTGGACGACTCCCACGCCACCGGATTCATCGGCGGGGACGGCCGGGGGACGGGCGAATACCACGGCGTCGGCAACCGGGTCCATATAGTCACCTCCACCTTCGGCAAGGCGCTGGGCGGGGCCTCGGGAGGCTTCACCGCGGGGCCGCCCGAGGTCGTCGAGGCGCTCCGGCAGTTCTCGCGGCCGTACCTCTTCTCCAACACCCTGGCCCCGGTCATCGTCGCCACCACCCTGGCCGTCCTGGACCTGCTGGAGGAATCGGGGGAGCTGCGCGAGCGGCTCCAGGCGAACCAGCGCAAGTTCCGCCGGCTCATCACCGAGGCCGGCTTCGACGTCATCCCCGGCGACCACCCCATCGTCCCCATCATGCTCTACAACGCCCGGCTGGCCACCGACATCGCCGACGAGCTTCTCAAGGACGGCGTGTACGTCATCGGCTTCAGTTACCCCGTGGTGCCCCAGGGCCTGGCGAGGATTCGGGTGCAGCTCTCGGCGGCCCACACCGACGAGCAAATCGAGAAGGCGGTCGGGGCCTTCGCCCGGGTGGGCGAGAAGTACGGCATTCTCGGCCTCGGCCGCGACGGCATCCTGAAGAAATTCGGCCCGTAGGGGACGCCGCCCGCCCCCGCTCCCTGTTAGGGAGAGGGCTAGGGTGAGGGTGAGGGTCGGGAATGATAAAAACGGCGGCCCGCGGAGGGACCGCCCTACGTCATCGCAAAATACCCTTCCCGCCCCCGTTGTGTTACCATCCCCGCGGGATTCAATACACCGAACGCCCCGGTATTTGAGCCACTTTCCACGATTGCCCCAGAGGTAAACCGTGAAGTACGTCGGCTACGTCCTGGCCCTGGTGCTCATCTTTTTCGGCGTGATTTTCATCTGGAGCGCCTTCGGCCCCTACGCCAAGTACGTCTACACGCGGCTCTTCGGCGGAATAGGCACCCTCGGCATCGGCATCGTAGTTCTGGCCCTGACCGCGCGCTGGGCCGCGAAAAAGAAGCGCGAAGAGGCCGGCGAGGTAACAATCCACCAGCAAATCGACCTCACCGGCGACGTCCACATCGAGAAGCTGCGATGCGAGAGCTGCGGGGCGCCCCTGGATAAATCCAGCGTCACCGTCAAGGCCGGCGCCGTCCACGTGGACTGCCCCTACTGCGGCACCAGCTACGTCGTCGAAGAGGAGCCCAAATGGTGAGCGGGCTCCGTGCCCCGTTCGGCGTTTCCTACGGCGCGCCGAAGTAGCTCAGTTGGTCAGAGCTCCCGCCTTGTAAGCGGGTGGTCGTCGGTTCGAATCCGACCTTCGGCTCCACAAATCCCACCCGCGCGAACGCCCCTTGATTTTACCCCGCTCCTTCGAGTATAATGCCCGGTCCGTGGCGGGGTTCCCGAGCGGCCAAAGGGAACAGACTGTAAATCTGTCGGTGTATGCCTTCGAAGGTTCGAATCCTTCCCCCGCCACCAGCGCAGCGCGCTGGACCGCAGTTCCGCGGTGAGAGGTTCATTCAATTCGAGAGCAACCGCCGCGAGCG
>CAYTCV010000042.1:0-16372 GCA_964436465.1 uncultured bacterium | reverse complement strand
CCGCGGGCGGCCACAGAGGGCCGCCCCTACGACAAATTATCGTTGACCGTAATCGTAGGGCGGGGATTACCTTCGGTCGCAGATACCTATCCCCGCCGCTTTTTCGGAACCCCTCTCCCCAACCCTCCCCCCAGAGGGGGGAGGGGGCCGCTGCGCCCCTCACCCGCAGTTGCGATGATGTAGGGCGGCCCCTCCGCGGGCCGCCGCGTTTTGCGATGACGTAGGGGCGGGTATCCCACCCGCCCGTTTATTCGCACCGACACACTCCCCGCCCCGCGGCGGTCAATCTCCCCCGCCGCCCATCAGGATGTCCTCGGCCTCGTGGATGTCCATGGCCTCGCCGACCTCGGCGGGCGGCTTGGAGGTGCTGTCGGCTCCGGCGGAGATGGTCACCACCCGGTCCTTGGGCACGTAGAACTCGCGGCTTATGAGTCCGCCCTGGGTGGACACCTTCAGCTTGTGCTCGCCGGACAGGAGCTGGAGCCTGCCCTTGGGCAGCTTGCCGACGTAGATTTCGTCTATCCAGACGTCGGCGCCCTCCGGGCCCACCAGGTTCAGCCAGCCGTAGGTGGACACGTTCAGCTCCACCTCGAAGGAGACGATGTCGCCCTCGCCGGGGGTGAACTCGGTCTCCAGGGTGTTGTACTCGAACTTCTCGAAGCGGAGGGTGTAGGACCGGCCGCGCTGGAGGCGGGTCTTCAGGGGGGTGGTGCCGAAGCGGCGGTCGTTGATGTATACGACGGCTTCGGGCGGGCGGCTGATGATGTCGATGATGACCTCGTTCGCGGCCACCGTGTACTCCGACCCGGCGATGATTTGGTTCTCCTCGTCGTCGTTGTTCTGCAGCCCGAACCAGTTGATGGTGGCGATGGTCCCCCAGACGAGGGCGCCGAGTCCCAGCGCGCCCAAAAAAACCCCCACCAGGAGCCGCTTCCGGTAGCGCCACTTCTCCCCCGGCCCCAGAACCTCCTTATCCCCCCGCAGCCGCTTGTTCTTTTCTTCGGCGTAGATGATGCGCAGGCCGGCGTCTATATCGTTCGCCAGCTCCGAGGTCGTGTGGTAGCGGTCCTCGGGGTTCTTCTCCAGGCACCGGAGGATGATTTTCTCCAGCCACTCGGGGATGTCGGAGTTGAGCATCCGGGGCGGGATGGGCGGCTCGTTGATTTGCTTGAAGGCGACGGCGATTTTCTTGTCGGCGGTGAAGGGCAGCCGCTTGGTGAAGAGCTTGTACATGAGGATGCCCATGGAGTAGATATCGGAGCGGGCATCCACGTTGTGACCCTGGCACTGCTCCGGGCTCATGTACTCGGGCGTGCCGATGGCCGTGTTCTCCTGGACGGCGGCCGTCTTGGCGATGCCGAAGTCCAGGAGGGTGACGTGGCCGTCGGAGCCGATGATGACGTTGCCCGGCTTCACGTCGCAGTGGACCACGCCGCGCGAGTGGGCGAATCCGAGCGCCCGGACGAGCTGGATGACGTACTGCAGGCCGTCCTTGGTGGAGACGGCCGATTTGGCGATGAGCTGCTCCAGGCTATCGCCGGACAGGAGGTTCATCACAAAGTAGTTGCGCCCGCCGTCGGTCCCCACGTCGTGAATCATGACGATGTTGGGGTGCTCGAGCTCGGCGGCGCGGTGGGCCTCGGCCAGGAACCGCTCGGCGTACCCCGCGCGCTGGGAGAGCCGCGTGGGCAGGACCTTGACCGCCACGTTGCGATTCAGGTTCTCGTCGTAGGCCTCGTAGACGATGCCCATCCCGCCGATGCCGATTCGACGCCGGATTTTGTACTTGCCGATGTACTCGGGGATTCCGTCGGCGTCCAGCTTCTCCATGGGCGACGTCTGAATCTGCACCTGCGCGATGGGCTGGCCGCAGTTGTGGCAGAAATCGGCGTTCTCGTCCACCCGGGAGCCGCAGTGGAAGCAGTACATCAATTCTCCGGTTGTCTGCGCTTCATCGGAATACTACGCTACACAAGCGGCCGTGGCAAGGGTCGCCCGGTAATAAAAACGCGCCGGGGCGGCGCCGCGTTCCCGGGGAACGGCGGATGGAGCGGAAATCGTCCCCGCCGACGTAGGGGCGGGTCTCCTGACCCGCCCGCGGGCAACCGTGGACTCCTTGCCCCTACGGGTCAAATTTGCGACGGATGACGTAGGGGCGGCCCTCTGTGGCCGCCCGCGAATTGCACTGATGTATGGGCCGACCGACGGCGCGCCGTTCGGGTCGGCCCGCCCCTCACCCCAGCCCGTCGGCGAGCCGCCCCCCAGAGGGGGGAGGGGGAAACTGCTACCGGCTGATGACCAGCCGCTGCGTTAACGACCCGGAAGAAGTCTCCAGGCGGTAGAGGTAAACACCGCTGGGAATTTCCGCGCAATTCCAGGAAACCTCGTGGCGCCCGGCGGCCAGCTCGGAGTCCACCGGCGTCGCAATCCGCCGCCCCGAAAGGTCGTAAACCGTCAGGACCACGCGGCCGTCGTCGGGAATCGAGTAGGTGAAATTCACCGCGTCCCGCGACGGGCTGGGGTAGGCTGCATCCAGGAGGAATGTGAACACCTCCTCGGGAATCGCGACCGTCTCCGTGGGCCCGAAGCGGCTGACCACGCCCTCCGCGTCAACGACCTCCAACCAGTAGACGTAGCTCCCGCCGGGCTCCACACCCCGGTCGAGGTATCTGGCCGAAGCTCCGGGCATTAGACCGGAAATTGCCTCCGGCTCGACGTCGCCTCGCAGGACGCGCACCCCGGCCGCCTCCCCGCCCTCGCAGCGCCAGTTTACGAGAATCCCATCGTTGGTAGTTTCCGCGCCGAAATCGACGACGTCCACCCCGCTGCCCAGCTCCACGTCGAAGTACCAGTCCAGCTCCGCGACCCAGCCCCAACCATCCTCTCCGTCAGTAGATTTCACGCGCCAGTATATGCGGTCCCCGTCCTCAAGGTCACCGACTAACGTATACTCCGATTCTTCTATATCCGTAATTTCATCGTATATGAAAAAGTCAGGGTCGGTCCCCCACCACAACGTGTAGCTTTCGTGTCCGGGGAACGGCGAATCCCCCCAATCCAGGTGCGGCGTGAGGGTGTCCACAACCGCTCCCTTTTCAGGCTCCAGGAGTTGGAAACCGTCAGGGTCGTACCAGGCGTATATCAGGTCATATAAATCGTGACCTATAGAATATGCAATATGTGGATTATCTGAGGAATCCACCGAAATGGAGTTCCATATGCCAAACTCCGCGGGGGGTACAGGGGAACCATCCACGGTATTAATCTGCCATTCAAAACCATTCCAATGGGCGTATTTTAAAATATAAAGAGTCATTTCTGGATGATAACAATAAGAAATATGCGGGTTATCGGAGGAATCCAACACTAATGAGATTCTATTTGCAATCAATTCCGGAGTTACTACTTCTGTTTGCCATTCATCGCTGTCCCGGCGGGCATACATTAGACCATCAACGTCGCCATAAGTGATACACGGGTAGTCAGAGGAATCCAGTGCAAGGGATACTCCATAACCGCATATATCGTGCTCATCCAAGGTTTCAATCTGCCAGGTACTACCATCCCAATAGGCGTATTTTACAGAAAGTGGCCCCTCACCGTAAATATAATCAGAACAAACATATGCAATATGAGGGTATCCAGAAGAATCCAGAGCCAAGGAAGTACAATCACAAAGAAAATCATCTGTGTCAACAGTTTCAGTTTGCCATTCATCCCCATCCCAACTGGCATATTTTAAATCGTCGGCACACCAAGTATAATAATATTCCCACAGAGTTAAACTACTATAAGAAATATGGGGCCGTTCATTTGAATCCAAAGCCAAGGAGATGGAGCGACCAACGTTTTCACTATCAACAAGTTCAAACTGCCAGTCCTCGCCATCCCAGCTCGTGTACTTCAAATCAAGATTTGAACTGTCAAAATATGCAATATGCGGATTATCGGAAGAATCCAACTCCAGCGAAGTAAAGGCGCCTACCATACCTTCACAATCCACCTCATCTATCCTCCAACAAGAACCGTCCCAGTAGGCGTACTTCAAATCGGAGTCATAAGAATTGTTATATGAAATATGCGGATAGTCGTTTGAATCTAGCTCTAAGGAGGTATGCGCACCTACCCAACTATCACAGTCTACAGACTCTATCCACCACCCGTCGGCGAAGGCGAGGGCCGGCAGAATCACTAGAGCTATTACGACGTACCTCATGGCGGACCTCCCCCAGTTTCAATCGAATTTATAGCACATTTCATGCCATTTGAACAAGACGCAGAAAACACGCCTGCACCGCGCTACGGCGTGTTATATTATGAATATTCAATATTATCTTATAGGGACCTTTTACCCCGCGTGCGGGATTTTTTCACTCGTACCGCAGGGCCTCGATGGGGTCCAGGCGGGAGGCCTTGATGGCGGGATAGGTGCCGAAGAAGAGCCCGACGATGACGCTGAAGGAGAGGCCGAGAAGGATGGACCACCAGGTGATGGCGTTGGGCAATTCGAGGATTGCGGCCAGCAGCGCCGCCAACCCCCACCCCAGACCCACGCCGACCACGCCGCCGAAGAGGGTCAGCACCACGGACTCGGTGACGAACTGGGCGGTGATGTCGCGGCGTCGGGCGCCGATGGCCTTGCGCACGCCCACCTCCCGCGTGCGCTCGGTGACGGCCACCAGCATGATGTTCATGATGCCGATTCCGCCGACAAGAAGCGACATGGAGGCCACGCCGACGAGAACGGCGTAGAGAACGGTCTCCATCTCCTTGAAGACCTCCAGGAGGCCGCCCTGGGTGGAGACCTCGAAGTTGTTGTCCTCGGTGGGCCCGACGCCGCGGCGGCGGCGCAGGAGGCTCTCGATTTCGTCGGCGGCGCGCAGGACCGTGGCGGGCGACGTGCTGGTCGCGATGATAAACAGCGAGCTCCGGCCCATCTTGGTCGGCTCGAAGATGGTCCCGAAGAGCGTGTGGGGGACGATGACGTAGGTGTCCTGGCTCTCGCCCAGAAAATCCCCCCGCCGCTCCAGCACCCCGATGACGGTGAACCGGTAGCGCCCGATGCGGACCTCACGCCCCACGGGGTCGCGGTTGCCGAAGAGCGCCTCGGCAATGTCGATGCCGATGACGGTCACCCGCCGCCGCGCCCGCACGTCGGCCCGGGTCAGGTCCCGGCCCGTCTCCACGTTCAGCGCGTTGACCAGGCAGAAATCCTCGTTGCCGCCGTTGACCATCACCATCTCCGTGGAGGAGCCGCCGTAGGTGACGCGGGCCGAGGTGAAGTACATCGGCGTCACCGCCGCCACGTCGGGGCAGTACTTGGCGATGGCCTCCGAGTCCTGGAGGGTGAGGTCCGGGCGGAACATGATTTCGGGGTCGGGCCGGCCCGTCTGGACCGCGGGCATGGTGCTGACGTAGATGTAGTTCGAGCCCAGCGAGCCGATGTGCTCCGCCACGCTGTTCGACAGGCCCTCGATGAGGCTCACCAGGGTGATGATGACCGTGACCCCGATGACGATGCCCAGGACGGTCAGGAAGCTGCGCAGCTTGTTGGAGCGGATGGCGTCGAAGGCGATGCGCCCGGCCTCGCGCAGGGTCCCGGCGAAGAGGGTCCAGAAGGTGTGGCGGCGGGATTCCATATTTTTTTATAAAAGGGAGACGAGCCCGGCGACGATTTTCGCCTCGTCGCCGGAGAACTTCTCGTGGAGGTCCAGCAGACGGCGCCCGGCGGTGAAGCGCCGCGACACCCGGTCCGCGATGAGGGCGTGGACGTCGGTCAGGCCGGCGGCGTCGGCCAGGTCCCGGGAGCGGTCCAGGAAACCCCGCACGGCGTCGGCGACGGTGGTAATTTTACCGTCGAGGCTGATGCGGGCGTCGAGACCGTCGGCGATGGCGGCGGCGCGGTTGGGCGTAATCTCATCCTCGGCGGCATGGAGCCGCCCGTCGCCCCGGCGCACCGCCAGCGCGGCCAGGACGATGAGCCCCGCCACGGCCGTCGAGTCCTCCACCGTGGTCTGCATGTCCGCCACGCGCACCTCCACGGTGGGGAGCATGCGGCGGGCGCGGATGTCCCAGTACAGGTCCTTTTCCATGGTGGCGCCCTGGGAGGCCAGGGCCGCAATCGCGGCGTCCACGTCGGCGAAGCTTTTTAGTAAGGGCGGTGCACCAACGGTCCGCAGCTGCGAATAGATATCCAGGCGCGCGTCGGCGGCCGGATGGCGCCGGCCCTCCCAGAAGGGGGAATTTCCGGCGCAGGCGATGAAGAGCGGCAGGTACGGACGCAGGCCGTTGGCGATTTCGATGCGCTCGGCCTCGTCGGGCACGCCCAGGTGGACGTGGAGGCCCCAGAAGAGGCACCGCAGCCATTTATCGCCCTGATACTCCGCCAGGCGGTGGTAGCGCGGATAGTCCACCACGGGCTGCTCGCGCCAGCGGCAGTTCGGGTGCGCCCCCACCGGAAGGAGCTCCACGCCGGCCCGGTTCGCCGCCCGCCGCGCCAGGTGCCGCAGGCGACGCAGCTCCGCCCCCACCTCGTCGAGGTTCAGGCACACCGGGGTGGCGATTTCCAGCGTCGCCTGGTGGACGTCGGGCTTGATTTCCACCCGCTCGGCCTCGCAGAGCGTGGAGAGTGTCTGGGTGATGCGGGGCATGAGGCGGCCCGTGGCCGGGTCCACCAGCCCGAACTCCTCCTCGACGCCCAGGGTGAAGAGCTCCACGCGCCCCCTCGGGTGATTTTGGGCGATATTAGCACGGCGGCCGCGGCGCGTCCACCGGCGCCGCCGAGACGTTTTTCGCAAAATACCCCTGCCCCAAGTTGCCACCTCCCCGGCGGTGAGTTAAACTAAAATGCCCCGCTACCGCGACACCCGAATCCCGTAAGGACGCCCGATGGACGAGCTGGAGCGCGACCTCGGCCTGCCCGCGAGCCTGGAGGCCGAACGCCTGACCCTGGGCGCGGCGCTGCGATACCCCGAGGCGGTGCACCGCTGCATCGAGGCCAACCTGCGGCCCGACGACTTTTTAAAACCGCTCCACGGGCGGATTTACACCGCCGTCATGAACCTCTACTCCCGGCGGGACGGCGCCATAGACCTGGTGACCGTCTCCGACGAGCTGCGGCGCACCCCCGAGGGGCTCACCGACTCCGAGCTGGGCTACCTGGTGGAGGTGAAGGAGTCCACGGCGTCCACGGCGGGGATGGCGTCGCACCTGGAAATCATCCGGGACAAGGCGGTCCTGCGCTCGCTGGTGAAGGCGGCGGCGGTCATCAACGAGTCGGCCCGCGCCGACGCCGAGCCGCCGGCCACCGTCCTGGAAAAGGCCGAGGGGCTGATTCTGGAAATCGCCGAGAGGCGGATGCGCCGCGAGGTGCGGCCGCTATCCGACCTGGTGGACTCCGCCCTGGAGGAGATGCGCGCCCTCCAAGAGGGACGCACCACCAAGAACGAAATCCTCACCGGCTTCTTCGACCTCGACGAGATTCTCTCCGGCCTCCACCGGAGCAACCTCATCGTCCTGGCCAGCCGCCCCGGCATGGGCAAGACGGCCCTGGGACTGAACATCTCCCAGCGCATCGCCATCGACCAGGGCATCGGCGTCGGGTTCTTCTCGCTGGAGATGTCGGCGGAGGAGCTGGTGCGGCGGATGCTGTGCGCCGAGGCGCGGGTGGATTCCCAGAAGGTGCGCCGGGGGCTGATTTCCGAAAGCGACATGGAGAAGTTCATCGGCAAGGTGGCCCGCCTCTCCAACGCCCCGTTCTACCTGGACGACACGCCGGCCCTGTCGGTGCTGGAGCTGCGGGCCAAGGCGCGCCGGCTGGTCAAGCAGAAGGGCGTCGGGCTCATCGTGGTGGACTACCTCCAGCTCATGACCGCCCCCCACCGCCGCGCGGAGAGCCGCCAGGTGGAGGTGGCCGAAATCTCCCGCTCCCTCAAGGCGCTGGCCAAGGAGCTCGAGGTCCCCATCCTGGCCATCGCCCAGCTCAACCGCCAGCCGGTGAACCGCCCCCGCTCCAAGATGCCGCTTTTATCGGACCTGCGCGAGTCGGGCGCCATCGAGCAGGACGCCGACGTGGTGATGTTCCTCCACCGCGAGGAGTACTACCAGGTCTCCAGCCCCGGCGAGGCGGCCCCGGAGGCGGCGGAGGGCCCGGACTACGGCAACGGCGGCGGCCTCACCGACGACCTGGCCCGGATGCCCGGCATAAGCCAGGTCATCGTCGCCAAGCAGCGCAACGGGCCGGTGGGCTCCGTGTACCTCGTGTTCCGCAAGAGCTTCATGCGCTTCGAGAGCCTGGACCGCTCGTTCCGCACCCCCGCGCGGCCCTCGGCCTCCGGGGAGGGCGCCCCCTTCTGACCCGCCTTGACATCCGGGGCGCGCTGGATTAGCCTAGCGCCGAGTGAAAGAGCCGGTCGAGCCCGGCGCGCCCGCGATGTACCCCAACCGACCCATCTGGGCCGAGGTGGACCTCTCGGCCATCCGCGACAACCTCTTCGCCGTCCGGGAGAGGGTCGGCCGCGGCGTGAAGGTCATGGCCGTGGTCAAGTCCGACGCCTACGGCCACGGCAAGCTCGAGGTCGCCCGGGCCCTGGACCCCTACGCCGACTGGTTCGGCGTCAGCTTCGTGGACGAGGGGGTGGAGCTCCGCCAGGCCGGTTTCGACCAGCCGATTCTGTGCATGGTCACCCCCCTGGCCGACGAGCTCGACGCGGTCATCAAGTACCGGCTGACCCCGGTCCTCTCCGACGCCGCCCTGGCCGGGCACCTGGGCGAGCGCCTGGCGCGGATGGGCTGGATGGACGCCTACCGCCGGGACTTCGACGTCCACGTCAAGGTGGACACCGGCATGGGGCGGCTGGGGGTGTGGTATGAGGAGGCGGCCGACGTCGCGGCGCGAATAGAGGCCGTCTCCGGGGTCCACGTAGCCGGGCTCATGACCCACTTCCCCCTGGCCGACGGCGAGGACAAGAGTTTCGCGGGGGAGCAGCTCGCCCGCTTCGCCAAAGTCCGCCGGGAGCTGGAAAAGAAGGGACTGAAGCCCGAGCTCTGCCACGCCGCCAACTCCGCCGCCGTCGCCGACCTCCCCGAAAGTTTTTTAGATATGGTTCGGCCCGGGCTGGCGCTCTACGGGAGCTATTCCAGCCCCCACGTGACCCGCAACCTGGGCGTCCGGACGGCCATCGCCCTGCGGGCCCGCATAGCGGCGGTCAAGACCCTCCCCGCCGGAACCACGGTGAGCTACGGCCGCCTCCACCGGCTGGAACGGGAGACGCCCGTGGGCGTCCTGCCGCTGGGCTACGCCGACGGCTGGCGCCGGAGCCTTTCGGGCCGGGCCGAGGCGCTGGTCCGGGGGCAACGGAGGCCCATCATCGGGACCATCTGCATGGACATGTGCATGGTGGACCTGGGCGGGCTGGGCGAGGTGGCCCCGGGCGAGGTGGTCACCCTGTTGGGTCGCGACTATTCGGGCTCGGTAATCGAGGTCGAGGAGGTGGCCCGCTGGATGGACACCATCCCCTACGAGGTCACCTGCGGACTGTCGGAGCGCGTTCCCCGGCACTACCTCCGGACGGAGTGAACCGTGCCGCCAACCGACGCCAAAAAGATGAACACCTTCGAGCGCATCGGCGACTGGCTGATGCGTAAGACCCATACCGTGGGGGGCATGTTCATCTTCTACGGCCGGACCGTGGCCCGCATAGCCCGGCGGCGGCCCCGGAACAAGCTCGTTTTCGACCAGATGATGCGCCTCGGGGTGGAGTCCATCGGCGTGGTGACCATGACCGCGCTTTTCACCGGGATGGTCATCGCGCTCCAGTCGGTGAACCAGCTCAAGGTCTTCGGGGCCGAGGGGTACGTGGGCGGCATGGTGTCGGTGCTCTTCGCCCGGGAGCTGGGGCCGGTCTTGACGGCCATCATGCTCGCCGGCCGCGTGGGGGCGGCCATGGCCGCCGAGCTCGGCACCATGCGCGTTACCGAGCAAATCGACGCCCTGGAGACCCTGGCCAGCGACCCCCTTCGCTACCTCGTGGCCCCGAGAATTTTGGCCATGGCCGTCATGGCCCCGGTCTTGACCGCCCTGGCCATGGGTGTGGCCCAACTGGGCTCCTTCTTCGTCTGCATCGTCCTGGCCGACGTGGACCCCGGCGTGTACATCGCCCAACTCGACGCCTTCTCCGACGCCTGGGACATCATCAGCGGCCTCGTCAAGGCCTTCGCCTTCGGCCAGGTCCTCACGCTCATCAGCTGCTACTACGGCTTCACGACGTTCGGCGGGGCCGAGGGGGTCGGCCGGTCCACCACCAACGCCGTCGTCGTCAGCGCCGTGAACATCCTCATCGTGGACGTGCTCTTGACCACGCTCTTCTTCATCGCCTTCGACTAGAGGGAGCCGTGGACCCCGAGACGGTCATCAAAATCCAAAACCTGCACCGGAGCTTCGGCGAGACGGTGGTGCTCGACGGGGTGGACCTGGAAATCCACCGCGGGGAGTCCATCGCCATCATCGGGCGCTCCGGCGTGGGCAAGAGCGTGCTCCTCAAACACGTGCTGGGCCTGTTGATGCCGACCGAGGGCGAAGTGTGGTGCCTGGGAATCCGGGTGAACGGGGCCAGCCTGCCCGAGCTGTACGAAATCCGCTCCCGGGCGGGCTACGTCTTCCAGTTCGCCGCCCTGTTCGACTCCCTGGACATCCGCGAGAATGTGGGCTTTTTCCTGGACAACCACACCGACACCCCGTCCGACGAGGTGGACCGCATCGTGGCCGAGAAGCTGGCGCAGGTGGGCCTTCCGGATACGGCGAACCTGATGCCGTCGGAGCTATCCGGGGGGATGAAGAAGCGGGCGGGCCTGGCGCGCGCCCTGGTGGGCGACCCCGAAATCATCCTCTACGACGAGCCCACCTCGGGCCTGGACCCCATCACCGCCGCCGCCATCAACGAGCTCATCAACGAGACCAAGGAGTTTACGCGGGCCACCACGGTCATCATCACCCACGACATGGCCTCGGCCTACAAGACCGCCGACCGCATCGCCATGCTCCACGAGGGGAAAATCATCTTCGACGGCACGGCCGACGAGGTCCGCGCCACCGACAATCCATACGTGCAGCAGTTCATCCAGGGCCGCGCCCGGGGGCCCATCGACCCCCTGTTCAAGTGAACGCCGCCGGACGATTCTGGTACAATAGTCCGGTCAACCGTACTTAAAAAAAATGAAACGTTCAGCCGAGCTCAAGGTCGGAATCACCGTCGTCGTCGCCCTGGCAATCCTGGTCGCGCTCATCTTTTCCACGGGCGAGTGCCAGCTCTTCAGCCGGGGATACAAACTGACGGTCATCTTCGACTCCGCCGCCGGCCTGGTCCCCGAGGCCAAGGTCCTCTACGCCGGCGTGCGCGCGGGCAGCGTCGAATCCGTCGAGTGGTTCAAGCCCGAGGGCTCCGTGGCCCCCATGGTCAAGGTGGTCCTGCGGCTGGACGAGGACGTCGTCGTGCGGGAGAACTCGGTCATCGCCATCCGCCTCAAGGGGCTGATGGCCGACAAGTACGTGGACATCACCCCGGGGACGAATGACTCCCCCGTGGTCCCGCCCGGCTCGACCGTCACGGGCGAGCGCTCCCTGGGCATGGACGAGCTCTTCGAGTCGGCGGGCAACATCGTGGTCAAAATCGGGGACGCCCTGGCCGACTTCTCCAACATCTTCGACGAGGAAACGGTGGCCCAAATCAAGGACACCATCGCCCATATAGACTCGATGGCCACCGACCTGGACGAGCTCATCCGGGCCTCGACGGGCGAGCTCAACGCCACCGTGAGAAACCTGCGGCGCATCACCGACGACATCTCCCAGATAACCGCCGGCGCCGCCCGGATAACCCGGGACCTCGAGGGGACCCTGGCCCGCTCGCTCCCCCGGTTCGAGAGCGCGGTGGCGAGCATCGAGGAAGCCTCCACCGGCGCGGTGGAGACCGTGGACCACATAAACGCCATCGTCGCCCAAATCGCCTCGGGCGAGGGGACCGTCGGGAAGCTCATCTACTCGGACGAGGCCTACGTGGACTTCACCGAGACGCTCGAGAAGGCCAAGACGCTCCTGGACAACATCATCGACGACCCCCGGCGCTACCTGAACCTGTCGGTGTTTTAATCCCCTCCCCCCCTCTGGGGGGGAGGTCGGGTAGGGGGGTGCAGCGGTCCCCTCTCCCTTTCAGGGAGCGGCGCGCCGACGGGCCGGGATGAGGGCTGCGATGGTCCCCTCCCCCCCTCTGGGGGGGAGGTCGGGTAGGGGGGTGCAGCGCGCCGTCGGGCCAGGGTGAGGGTAAGGCGTGAACGCGGCGGGGACTAAAGTCCCCGCCCTACATTTAAAATCACACATCAATCTCGTAGGGGCCGACCTGAAGGTCGGCCCGCGGGCGGGTGTGGACACCCGCCCCTACGTCATCGCAATACGCGGCGGCCCGTAGAAGGGCCGCCCCTACGTCATCGCATTTGCAGGTAACGGGCCGTAGAGAGGGGCGCGAAAAACCGCCCTCTCCCGCCGGGCTTTTCTTGACATTCGACGCCGCCCTTTTCTATACTTGCCGTCCGCGCGCCGGGAAGGCCGCGATTCACCGGGCCCCAGGAGAGTACAAACGACATGGGCACCTTTCAGAAAAAGCTGGCCGACGTGGAACGCGCCTGGCACCTCATCGACGCCGCCGACACGCCTCTGGGCCGCGTGGCGACCCGGGTGGCCGGCCTGTTGCGCGGCAAGCACAAGGCGTACTGGGCGCCGCACCTCGACGCCGGCGATTTCGTCGTCGTGGTCAACGCCGCAAAGGTGAAGCTCACCGGCCGCAAACTGGAGCAGAAGCTCCACCGTCACCATTCGGGCTACCCCGGCGGGCTGAAGTCCACCCCCTACGCCGAAATAATGGAGCACCACCCCGACCTCGCCGTCCAATGGGCCGTGGCGGGGATGGTGCCCAAGACCCGCCTCGGGCGGAAGATGCTGAAACGTCTGCGGGTCTACGCGGGACCCGAGCACAGGCACCAGGCACAAAAACCCGCGGTCTACACCCTCGAGGGTTGAGGAGCGTCATGGTAGAAAAGAGCTCCATCTGGGCCACCGGCCGCCGCAAGACCGCCATCGCCCGGGTGCGCCTCGTGCCCGGCGAGGGCAGGATTGTGGTCAACGGGCGCGAGATGGATGAGCACTTCCCCCGGGAGATGTGGCGCAAGAAGGTGCGGCAGCCCCTCGAAGCGACCGGCGCCGCCGACCGCTTCGACGTGCTCGCCACCATCACCGGCGGCGGCCTCACCGGCCAGGCGGACGCCATGAGCCTGGGCATAGCCCGCGCCCTGGAGAAGTACGACCCCGAGCTCCGGCCCACCCTGAAGGAGGCCGGGCTCCTCCGGCGCGACGCCCGCATAAAGGAACGCAAGAAGTACGGTCAGCGCGGAGCCCGCGCCCGCTTCCAGTTCTCCAAGAGATAACCCGCGTCCACCCGGACGCAAATCCGGCCCTCACGGGTCAATACGCACGCCTTCCACACACTCGTTGCCCCCGGCGCAAAGCGCGCCGAGCGGGTCCGGAAGGCGGAGGATGAAACGAGGAACCATGCCCGAATTCTCCATGCGCTCCATGCTGGAGGCCGGAATCCATTTCGGCCACCAGACCCGCCGTTGGAACCCCAAGATGAAGCCCTACATCTACGGGGAACGCAACGGCATCTATATAATAGACCTGCAGAAGTCGGTGCAGCTCCTGCGCAAGGCCTGCGACTTCGTCAGCCAGACCGCGGCGCGGGGCGGTAAAATCATCTTCGTCGGCACCAAGCGCCAGGCCCAGACCATCGTGGCCCACGAGGCCGAGCGGGCCGGCATGTTCTACGTCACCAAGCGCTGGCTCGGCGGCACCCTGACCAACTTCCAGACCATCAAGGGCAGCCTGGAGCGACTGGACAAGCTGGAGCATCTCCTGGGCTCCGAGAGCTTCGAGGGCCTCTCGAAGAAGGAGCGCACGATGCTCACCAAGAAGCACCAGAAGCTCACCGCGCTGCTGGTGGGCATCCGGAAGATGAAAAGCCCGCCCC
This sequence comes from uncultured bacterium, assembly GCA_964436465.1. GTDB lineage: Bacteria > RBG-13-66-14 > RBG-13-66-14 > RBG-13-66-14 > RBG-13-66-14 > RBG-13-66-14. The sequence continues at coordinate 2,300 of CAYTCV010000042.1, read as the reverse complement.
AGGCGCTCTTCGTGGTGGACCCCAAGCGGGAGCACATCGCCGTCAAGGAGGCCAACACCCTGGGAATTCCCATCGTGGCCATCGCCGACACCAACGCCGACCCCGACGAGCTGACCTACCTCGTCCCCGGCAACGACGACGCGATTCGGGGAATACAGCTCATCAGCCGGGCCATCGCCGACGCCGTCATCGAGGGCGGCGCCATCGCCACCGGCGGTCAAATCCTCAGCGAGGCGCCCGTCGCCTGACGCGTTTTTTTTCAAAACCAGCGAGCCCTCCGAGGTAATCATGGCAGAGATTTCCGCCCAAGAGGTCATGGCGCTGCGGAAGAAGACCGGCGCCGGAATTGTGGACTGCAAGAAGGCCCTCGCCGAATCCGGCGGAGACGAGTCGAAGGCGGTCGAGTTCCTGCGGGTCAAGGGGCTGGCCACCGCCGACAAGAAGTCCGGCCGCTGCGCCGACGAGGGGCTCATCCACAGCTACATCCACGCCGGCGGCAAGCTGGGCGTCATGCTCGAACTGCGCTGCGAGACGGATTTCGTGGCCCGCACCGAGGATTTCAAGACCCTGGCCAAGGACCTCTGCATGCAGGTGGCCGCCATGGCCCCCCTGGCCGTGGACGTCGACGGATTCGACCCCGAGGCACTCGAAGCCGAGCGCCGCGTCTACGCCGAGCAGGCCGCCGAATCCGGCAAGCCGCCCCAGGTCGTGGAGAAGATGGTCGAGGGCAAGCTCCAGAAGTTCCTGAAGGAAAACGCCCTGTTGAACCAGACCTTCGTGAAGAACCAGCCGGAAGAGAAGGACCGGACGGTGGCGGACTACATCAAGGAGTACGTGGCCAAGCTGGGCGAGAACATCCAGGTGGCGCGCTTCGTCCGTTTCCAACTGGGCGAGGAGTCCTAGACCTCAATCCCGAACGGGTGAGGGTGAATCAACGAGGATGAAGCCCCCTTTATCGGCGTCAAAGGAGTCCCAGGCTTGAAAACGGGCCGGGTCATACTGAAACTCTCCGGCGAACGGCTGGGCGGCCGCGGACCGGAGGGTTTTTCGCCCCTGGCGGCGGAATCGCTCTCCCGGGCGGCGGCGGACCTCGCCGGGCTCACCGCCGCGGGGTACGAGGTCGGCGTCGTGTGCGGGGCGGGGAACCTGCTGCGCGGGCGCGACTCCGCCTTCTCCGACCGCGTCGCCGCCGACACCGCCGGGATGCTGGCCACGGTCATCAACGCCCTGGCGCTGGCCGACGCGCTGACCGCGGCCGGAGTAGAGGCCCGCGCCTACTCGGTCATCGCCATGCCGGGCCACGCGGCCGTGTACCGCCCGGAGAAGGTGCGGGAGTTCCTGGATTCCGGGGGCATCGGCGTCTTCGGCGGGGGGACCGGCGCGCCCTTCGTCACCACGGACACCGCCGCCGCCCTGCGCGCCCTGGAGCTGGGCGCCGACGTCATCCTCAAGGCCACCCAGGTGGACGGCGTCTACTCCGCCGACCCCGCGACCGACCCCGCGGCGAAACGCTTCGACCGCCTGACCTACGACGAGGTCCTCGAACGGCGGCTGGGGGTGATGGACCTGGCCGCGGTGGAGCTCTGCCGCCGGGGCGGAATAGAAATACTCGTCTTCTCCGGCGAGGCGGCGGGCGGGCCTTTAAAGGCTCTCACCGAGCCGGGCTTCGCCACCGTCATCGGCCCTGAAAAACCGCAATAATACATTCCCCGACGCGCCCCACGGCGCCAACGCGGGAGGGGTGAGATGGTCGAACCGAAGCTGAAAGAGACCCACGAGAACATGGTGAAGGCCGTGGAGGCCACCAAGCGCGACCTGCGCGCCATCCGCACCGGACGCGCCAACCCCGCCATACTGGACTCCATCCGCGTGGACTACTACGGCACCCAGACCCCGCTGAACCAGATGGCCACCATCGGCGTCCCCGAGCCGCGCATGGTCGTCGTCCAGCCCTGGGACCGCACCGCCGTCGAGGCCATCGTCAAGGCCATCCAGGCCTCCGACCTCGGCATCACCCCCTCCACCGACGGCGTGGTCATCCGCCTGCCCTTCCCGCCGCTGACCGAGGACCGGCGCAAGGAGCTGGTGAAGGTGGCCCACCGCCTGGCCGAGGAGGGCAAGGTCTCCATCCGCAACGTCCGCCGCGACGCCAACGAGATGCTCAAGGAGGGCGCCAAGTCCGGCGACATCAGCGAGGACGAGCGCGACCGGCTGATGGAGGTGGTCCAGAAGATGACCGACGAGCAGTCGGCGACAATCGACGAGCAGCTGGCTGAAAAAATCTCCGACATCTCGGAGGT